>CAZRBG010000018.1:0-85283 GCA_964598225.1 uncultured Pirellulales bacterium | reverse complement strand
AACGATTTCGCAAAACAAACCCAATTTATGCAGAACTTAATCGACAGAACATCTTGTCTGGAAAAACATTACAACGATACAGCTCATCCTGAAGCCGCCGAAAACAAACCCAATTTGGAAAGCCAATATCCGCCGGAGCGGCCGAAAATAGAGCACAGCGAAAGGTTCTGTGCCGATGAAAGGACGATCGGCCGCACAACAAGTCCGTAGGCCGTCGACAAGAAGCGACGCAGAGCATAGAATAGGCTCGTATTATCTCAAGATTTCTGATAAGATGCCCGGGCGGCACGGCAGCCGTTCGTCGATTCCGGATTCCTGAGCCTGCCGAATGGGATGGCCATCCTACGGACTTCAGCTAATGCCTTTGTCGCGATCAATCCTTCGAACAGGGCAGAGTTCATTAATCCGTGTCTTTCGAGCGTTTGGGCTTTTGGGAATCGATCTCGAGTTCGTCTATCTTTCGGTACAGGCTCGACAGGCCGACTTTGAGGGCCTTGGCCGCGGCGACTTTGTTCCAGTCGTGCTTGCTGAGAACCCGGCGGATGTATTCTTTCTCATACGCCTTGACCGCTGTTTGGAGGTCTTCGTCCTCCTTGCTCAGTCCCATCGCGTGCGAACCCAGAAGCCCGATGTCGGAGATTTTAATGGTGTCTCCCTCGGCGAATATCACGGCTCTTTCTATAACGTTTTCCAGCTCTCTGATATTTCCTTTCCACTCGTAGCTCATAAACAACCGCATGACCGCATCGCTGACGCCCGTGCACGTTTTGCCCATCTCGGCGTTAAACTTCTTGATGAAATGCTCGACCAGCATCGGGATGTCTTCTTTTCTCTCGGACAACGGGGGCAGATGAATGCCGACCACGTTCATCCTGTAATACAGGTCCTCTCGAAAACGTCCGGCTTTGATTTCTTTCTGCAACTCCTTATTGGTGGCTGCAATGAGCCGCAGGTCTACGTCGACCGGTTCGGTCGAGCCGACCGGTATAACCTGCCTGTGCTCGACCGCCCTTAGCAATTTGACCTGGCAGCTCATCGGCATGTGGCCGATTTCATCAAGGAACAATGTTCCGCCGCACGCACTCTCGAACAGACCTTTCTTATCTCTGACGGCCGAAGTGAAACTTCCCTTCTTGTGCCCGAACAGTTCGCTCTCGAGCAGCCCCTCGGGAATTGCGCTGCAGTTGACGGCAAGAAACTGCTTGCTGTTCTGAGCCGCCAGGGAATGTATAGCACGGGCGACCA
This sequence comes from uncultured Pirellulales bacterium, assembly GCA_964598225.1. GTDB lineage: Bacteria > Planctomycetota > Phycisphaerae > Sedimentisphaerales > Anaerobacaceae > SG8-4. Next base: position 84,038 of record CAZRBG010000018.1, on the reverse strand, counting down.
GCTCTTTGCCGGTGCCGCTCTTGCCTGTTATCAACACGTTGCTCTTGGTCGGGGCCACCTTGCGAATCATATCGAATACATTCTGCATCTCCGGCGATTTGCCTATGATCTGGCCGATGTCGAAGCGCTTTCCCAGCTCGTGCTTGAGCTTTTTGTTTTCTTCCTGCAGGTCGAGGTACTTCATGTTCTGGCGGATTTTGGTCACGATATCGTCCATCGCCACCGGCTTCATCACGTAGTCGCAGGCGCCGAGCTTGATGGCCTCGACGGCCATTTCCACAGTTCCGTAAGCCGTAATCATTATCACGCGCGTTTCTGGCCTGATACGCATTATTTCTCGCAGGGCTTTAATGCCGTCGATCCCGGGCATCCGGATATCCATAACGACAACGCCGAAAGGCTTTTTCATGGCGGCATCTATCGCATCGGCCCCGTTGGTCACGGTTGTAACGGACATCTCTTCTTCTCGAAGGACCTTCGCGAAAGTTTCGCGAAATGTTGCCTCATCGTCGGCCAACAATACTTCTCTATCCATGCGTGTTACCTCTTTGTCCTGTGTAACTGATCCCTTCACGTCGAAGTTTCCTTATTCAATAAACCCGCCGTTATACTCCTAAACGGCCTTTTTCCTGTCAAAACTATCCTCTTTCGAATCATCTCCGGCCAATAGAGCCTTTTTGGGCCGCACCGGCAGCCTGATTATCACCGTAGTTCCTTTGCCAAGCTCCGACTCAAGGAGGATCGTACCGTCGACCTCGGTAACAAGATTATAGCTTATAAAGAGTCCCAGCCCGGTCCCTTTGCCGATTTCCTTGGTCGTAAAGAACGACTCGAAGGCGCGCGTGCAGACCTCCGATTTCATGCCGACGCCGGTGTCGCTGATTCGGATCTCCACCAGGTCGTTTTTCGCTTCGGTCACGATCCTGAGAGTGTGCTCCTGCTCCTGTTCTTTGGCGTTCATTGCATCCAGCGCGTTAATAAAGATATTGATGAAGACTTGCTCGATGTGCTGGGGATTAAGCCACATCATCGGCAGGTCTTCTCCGGGGGCATTTTCGATGGTGACCGACTTGGCGCGTTTGTCGAAATTAATCAGCGACAGTGTATTTTCTATCAATGCGTTGATGTCGGTCCATTTGTACTCGCTGGTTGCCGGACGGGACAGACCCAGCATTCGCCTGAGAATCGTCGAAATGCGGTCCACGTGGTATTGTACTATCAGCAGTTGCTCCTTGTGCTCGTCGGACTCGATCTTTCGAGCGAGGTATTGTGCGACCGACGAGATGCTCGCCAAAGGGTTGCCGATTTCGTGCGCGATGCCCGTTGCCATCTGACCGACGGCGACCATCTTCTCCCGCTGAGCCATCTCGATACGCGACATCTTCAGCATTTCATTGATTTCGGTCACTTCCTCGGTCCGCTCCATCAGGTCTTTGGTCAGTTTCCTGTGCTCGGTAAGGTCCTGCCCGACGATCACATAGCCCAGCCGCTGTCCGTCAATGCCGGTCACGGGACCGCTCTTGACTTCGATGTAGCGGTGGGCCGGATCGCCCGTGTCGAATTCTATCCTCTCGTTCCAGTCCGAGGGTTTGTCCTCACCGCGCAAGAGAGCCGTCACGTGTTCGGCCAGAGCCGGCGGAAAATCATCGATCGAAACATCCTCCGACCTGCCATCACCGTTCTTGCACCAGACGTTCGCGGCCGGGTTACAGATGGCAACATTTGCCCTTGTAGTTATGAATATCAATCCCTCGCCCATGGCGTTAATAACGGCCTGAAGCACGTCGTTGTTTCGCGCCGCCTCAAGTTCCTTCGCGGTCATCCGCGAAATGACCACGCGCGTGAGGTGACGGACAACCGCAAGCACGCAGACAAAGGCTGTAAAAGCACCGAGCGCATACGAAGGATTCTCCCACAGCATGCTGCCCTCGGGGAAGTTCAGAGGGTAATGCCCCAGGCCAATTCCTCCTCCCAGCTCACTTGCCGCCAAAAGGCCGAACAGCACAATCGCAGTCAGCACGGCTGCATACGACATACGTCTCGGCAGAATGATTGTCGCTATTATTATCGGAACTACATAGAGCAAAAAGAACGGGTTGGACACCCCGCCGGAAAAGTGCAGCACGGCAGTGAGCAAAACCAGATCCGTCTCGACCTGGATCATGGCGATAGCGACATCTCTGCGGCCGGCGCGGCTCTTTCCGGTCTTGGCGGCAATCAGGTATAAGACATTGGACAATAGCAGCAGGCCGGCGCAAACATAGATCGGCACCGCGTGCGGGAGCACGGGAAAGACGTAAGTGCCCATCAGACAGGCGAGTACGATGCACCCGACCGCGATCCACCGAAGCCGGATCAGCCAGAGTATGTGCTCGGCGAGAGCCTCGCGAGTACACTGGCTCGGCATATCAACAGAAGTGCCGGCTATGTTTGAAGTAGTGTCCATAATAGATTTTTTTAAATTTCAGATATTCCGCGATTGCGTATATCCCCAAAAATAACGATTTAACGGAAAAACCAATCAGATACTATTCATTCTATACTGTTACCGAGAAAATATCAAGAAGGAATTCTCAATTATGAGAGATTACAAGAAAATATTTTCCTCTGCTCCACATCCCAAACTCCAAAATCCAAGAAAGTCCAGCCTTCGGGAAACTCAACCGACCGTCAAATTAGCCCGAGTTCCCGTATTGGAGCCACGAGCAAGCAGACCCGGCAAACCGCGAAAAATAAAGAAGATTCTGCTCATCCTGTGGCAAAGCTTAAAAAGCCGTGCACGTAAGTACTAGCCATCAAAGACCTTGTAGAAAATCACAGGCTTTCTTAGAAAATTTCTAAGAAATCACTTCAACATTTGGCCGCTCAGATACGCGTACATATATAGAGAACAGAGTTTTCTTGTGCGAAAGCAAAGTATAAGCTGTGAAAGCTCAAAGCTATATTCGTAAGCAACGTTTTTATAAGGACTTACAGAAATCAGAAAACTCTTTAGAAGAACCTGTTTCGGCAGGCCGAAAGGAGGTGATTCCAATGGGCAGGTAAATTACATTTTCAGAGTTGTTTATGAATACCTTTCTTAATAAGATTGTCGACGGGACGGTAGTCCCAGAAAGGAAGAATCATCATGAGAGTATTAACTATGTTCCGGCCGTGCCTTATTGGCGCTATAGTTCTTGGATTGTTTGCAGCCTTAACGGCCGGAACTCCCCAAGCAGTGACTGACGGTTCAACGTCAATCGGCGGGGCTTGTCCGGATTGTAGCGGAGATATTTGGAAGAAATGCAGTTCATGGCAAAGTGAGTGTAGCGAGACAACTACAATTCAGAGATGCTTGCCTGATCCAGTTGTCACACGCTACTGTCATGTAACGGAAGCTGAAGCCGACGACTGTGTAAACGCCAGTGGGACTACAGATTGCACAGTAAGGCCCGACAAGCAGGATTGCAAAGATGATGCCCCAGAGTGAGCCTAGATGCGCGGAGCCCCGCCTATTTGTAGGCGGGGCTCTAAATACTTGATTATAGAGGACATATTTCGAATGAGAGTAACAAACGACTGTAGAAGCTGGCTCTACTGAATTTAATGCTACGTCATTGAAACGCTGTCTTGTTTTAGTGATGTGATCAAGGGAGGTATTCTTATGAGACCCAATGTGCTTCGTGTAATATTGTCAACATGTCTGATTATGCGTGCGGCTGTTTCGGGAGCCGATATTGATATGAGCCCGGAGGAAGTACTTCAGCTTTATGAACAGTCGCTAACATCTATCAAAAATAAGGTCGCGTATAATCTTGAGTCGATCACTACATTTAAGGGCGCGTGGGATAGCGAATCGGTGTGCATAAGAAAAACAGGTATGGTATACCGTGACGGGAACAATCTGGGTTTTGATTTTACAACTTGCTCTTTTGATGATACAGGCGACATATTACGAAAGAGCGCCAGAAAATTTGTATTGAATGAGCATGATGTAATGGTGCACAATTACCCTGGAGCAAATCAAGAGCAAGGCAGGATCGATATCTTTTCAAATGCACAAAGAATACGTCGTTCATACCATAGAGATATTGGCCCTTCTGCTGTTCTTGATGGGCACATATCTGGCTGCAATGATCTATCGATTCCAGAAATACTGCGAGAGGCAACAAACATGCGATTGCGGGACACAGAGGAAAATATTGACGGCCACGATACCTATGTTTTAGAGGCTGAGACAAAATATGGCAAACATACGCTTTGGATCGATTCTGATGCGGGATTTAATCCTAGACGCATTACTGTACAAAAGAAGATTGGCGATCTGTACGGCAAACTGCCAATTGGTGCTTCCCCCCCACCCCTTGAAGGTGGAGTGTCTTCCAGTTCGCCATGGTTAGCGACAATAAAGTGGAAAGTTGAAGTGGATATACAGATAGAAAACATATCGGGAGTATTTGCTCCAGTCACGGCAAAGGTTCGCCAATACCGCGAATACGAGAATGGTCAATTCATCGAAGCTAACTCTAATGTCAAACGCGAGGCAATAGATTTTGATCCGGATTTCGAAGCTATGGGGGCATTTGCAATCGATGCACCCAACGGAACTCGGGTTACTTATGATGATGCAAGGGCTATGATGGGAGTAAAATACGAATGGTTCAATGGTAAAGTAAGAGCTAGAGTAGATGATACGTTCCTTGAGGATCTTGACAACCAAATTGAACTGTTGAAAAACGAAGTACATGATGAATCTGAGGTAATTACGCCCAACAACACAGATTCTGACCATGATGAATCTGCAGCGAGCCGTGACCAAAAAGATGATAATAGATCCCAACCCGATGTTCTTTCTGAATCTGGCTGCCAGATTACACTGGTCTTAATCTCATTTACCTTTCTACTCATCATTGTTATCGGATGGCAAGTTCTTCGTAAGCTCCAGACTCGGGAGGACTGAATATGTGCAATTCTAACTCTGTTGGAGTCCGACTGCGACTTTTTCTGTTGCTTGCTGGCTTATTAACATTCTTGGTTGTTGGCAATGCATCTGCAATGAATCGTGACACAGGAACAGCATCTAAATCCATCACTGCCAAAAGGACTTCGAAAGATCCTTATTGTGGGGTTAGCTGCCTTTATACCGTAATGAAATTATCCGGTAGTGAATTTGATTTCAGGAGTTTGCTCAAACCGGCGTATATAGGCTCGTATAGAGGCAGCTCATTATCTGAATTAGAGAAAGCAGCCGACGACTACGGTCTATACTCCATATCGGTATTTAACATGACGAGTGAAGATCTTGGCCGGTTAGAACATCCTGCCATATTGCATCTTAAATTCGACATGACATCGATGAGGTACGACCATTTCGAGCTATTTTTGGGGACAGAGAATGGCAAGGCGAAGCTTTTCGATCCGCCTAATCCGGCCAAGCTGGTATCTTTTCGAGAGCTGGCGCCGCGCTGGGGCGGTAAAGGTTTGATAGTTTCAGCAAAACCGATTGATCATAGCACTGTATTCGGCCCACCGAGAAAGCGACTTATGATATATGGGCTTGCTGCGATTATCGCAATTCTTTCTATCCGCCAGGTTAGACGATTTATTCAGGAGACAATGCTTGGTTCGCAAAATAAAGCACTTGGCTTATCAATGGTGCAAGGTGCAGCATTAGCAATTATTGCACTCTTGTGTGGAATGCTTTATCATTTCGCAAACGACGAAGGTTTGTTGGCCAATGCGAATGCTACGACTTTGATTCAACAAGCTCACTTGGCAAATTTCATCCCGAAAATAGGAGAAAGGAAGGCTTACAAATTACTTAACGATAAAGCTGTTTTTATCGATGCGAGATTCGCACGCGATTATAAAGTCGGACATCTTGAGGGAGCAATCAGCGTGCCGGTGGATGCTAACGATGTGGAGCGCCGGAAGGCAACTACTGAGATCCCAAAAGATGCTGACATTGTGCTCTATTGCCAGAGTTCCAAATGTAAGTTTGCTGAAATCGTGGCGGTAAAACTCATTGAGGATGGCTATTCCAATATATCCATATTTAGGGGCGGCTGGACCGAGTGGGTGGCGAAAAACCGCAGACCCAGGGAGGCGGCGATATGAAACACAACCTGATAACCAGAGAGAGGCTTGCGCACGGCTTTGTGTTAGCCGTTCGGATTGGTCTCGGATGCTTGTTCCTTTATAGCAGCCTGCCGAAGATACGGCAGCCTTATGACTTTCTTTCCAGTATTTACAAATACGAGTTGGTCGGTCCGAAGCTCGGATTGCTGATAGCGATGGTGTTGCCGTGGGTAGAGTTGTTCGTCGGAGTGTGCCTTCTCGGCAGCATTTTCGTCGGCGGTGCGCTGCTGGTCAGCGTCGCGCTGGGTGCGATATTCACGTTTGTGGTCGGCTCGGCCTTGTACCGAGGGCTGGAGATAAATTGCGGCTGCTTCAGTGCATCGACCGTAGAACAGATAGGGTATTCAACCTTGATTCGTGCGTGCATGATAGCTCTGATAAGCGTGGCCGCGTATATCGCCACGATAAGTCGTCGATCTTATTCATCACCGGCAGTCTGCGAACAAAAGCGAAATCGAGCTTGCCTTAGATTCGGCATGGGCACCTAAGGCACAGGCTAAAGCCCATGCTACCGCTTGGGCAGATTATTCCGGCATCTGGAAGACCTCTCCGGTTCGTTCGAGCTCGGCTATTTTTTCTTCGTCGAGGCCGATTTCTTCGTCGGTGAGGTAGCAGGCCGGTTCCGGGGCCCAGGGGTCGTTGAAGTGCAGGTCGGCGCGGACTCTCAGTGCGCCGCCGCAGCCGTCGAAGAACTGGCACAGGCGGCATCTGCCCTTGATATAGTTGCGGCGATCTTTTAAGCCGGCCATCAGCGGGTCGCTTGTGTCCATCCATATCTCGCCGAAGGGTCTCTTTCGGACGTCGCCGAGTTCGTAGTGCCACCAGAATTGATCGGCGTGGACCTTGCCGTGATAGTCGATGCAGCCGATTCCCACGCCGCTGCTGTACATCCCTCCGCCGTTCCAGGTCAGCAGCTTCCAGACCTCTTCGGCACGAGCCGGGTCTTCTTCCTTAAGTTTCAGATACAGATATATACCGTCGACGTGATTGTCTACGGTCAGGATATCGGTAGTCTTTCCGGCTTGCTTGTACTGCCTGGTCTTGGCCAGGATCATATCGACCGCTTCGCGACTTTGAGCGTGGGTAAGGTCCTCGGCGGCCATCTTGCGGCCTCTGCCGCTGGGTACGAAATGGTAGAAGCAGGCCCGTTCGATGTTCTCGCTCTCGAAGAAGCCGAAAAGACTCTCGAGGTCTCGGACATTCTTTTTTGTCAGAGTGAGCCGCAGACCGATCCGCACCCCGGCGTCCTGACAGTTCTTTATTCCCCGTACGGCGTTGTCGAACGCCCCGGCTACGCCCCTGAATTTGTCGTTGATCTCGCCGATACCGTCGAGGCTTATGCCGACGTACGAGACGCCGTACTTCTTTATCTTTTCGGCCATTTCGGGCTTTATCAGCGTGCCGTTGGTTGAGATGACCACGCGCAGGCCCCGCTCGGTTGCGTATTCGATCAACTCGAACAGATCCGGGCGCATCAGCGGCTCACCGCCCGAGAACAGCACCGACGGTACACCGAAATCCACGAGACTGTCGATAACCTTCTTCGCCTCGGTCGTGGATAACTCATCGCCGGCGCAGGTACCGCTGTCGTTGTAGCAGTGTACGCATTTCAGATTGCACGCTCCAGTGATGTTCCATACGACGATAGGGCGCCTCTCTGACGCCTTCTTGGGAACAACTTCACCCTCTCGTTCGCCGGAGCCGGTCTTGCCGTAACGAAGCCAGTCGCCCGGGGTTACCTGATCGCAATACAATTTACTGATATTAATCATCCATTATCCTTTAAGATTCAGAGCTTTTGTAACGCTCAGCCGTTTACTTCAGGCGGGACATACGCACAGAAAGGCTCTTCTGCCATATAATTACCCCCGGCGGCGTAGGCTCTGCCTCTGCATCCGCCGCAAATCTGCCTGTAACCGCATACGCCGCATTTGCCTTCGAGTTCGCCGCCGTCGCGCATCCGCGCCAGGTCTTTGTTGTGGTACCATATATCCGAGAGCTTGTCTTTGAGAACATTGCCGCAGTTGACGGGCAGATAACCGCACGGGAAAACATCCCCCTGATGCCCCACGAACAACACGCCGAGACCAGCAAGACAGCCTCTCGATGCTCCTCCGCGTCCGCCGCCGGGAACCGAGCCACCGGAGTGGCCGGATTTCATGCGGGATTTGTACAGGCCCTGCTGTCTGATTACGCGCTCGTAGTGCGGGCCGCAGGTAACTTTCATTTGCAGCTCGCTGAGACCGTCCAGTTTGCAGATATCGACCATCTTCTGCTCGTACTGCTCGGGCGAGAGCATGTCGGTATCGGCCAGGGATTGCCCGCAGCCGACCGGGACGAGCATGAATACATGCACCGCGACGGCACCGATGGATTTGGCAAGGTCATAAACCTGCTGCAACTGGTGGGCGTTATGTTTTGTCAATGTGATATTTATCTGAAACGGCACTTCCAGATCTCGAAGACGGCCTATGCCTTCCAGGGCGCTCTCGAATGAGCCTTCGAGCTGCCGCAGCTTGTTGTGAACCTCGGCGGTTGCGCCGTCCAGACTTACCGATACTCGTGCGATGCCGCTTTCGCTTATCCGCTCAGCGATGGTTTCATCTATCAGCGTTCCATTAGTTGCCAGTGCCGGGATAATTCCCAGAGACCGGGCGAAACCGACTAACTCAAACAAATCCTCTCGGCAGAGAGGCTCACCGCCCGAGAACACCAATACAGGCATCATGGGCTGACCTTTGCCAAGCTCGGCCAACTGCTCGATCAGTGCTCTGGCCTGCACCGTTGACATATCCGTATGGGCCTGCTCGTCGGACTCTATCCGCCGGCAGTGGGCACACGTCAAATTACATCTTATCGTGCTCTCCCAGAACAGCAGTCTCAGAATTTGTTTCGAAGGCATTTCATCTTTCACGATTTCTGGTCCTCCTGGCCATTCGGGCCGGACGCTATTTCTTCGGCCTGTCGGACAATGGTATCAACAAGCTTTGCGGCTTCGGTCGGGCCGTTTTCTCTGGCGACGTTGTTGACATTCTTAATCACGCAGTGAAGCAATTTATTGACAACCCGATTGACCATTTCTTCCATTACCTCTTTGCAGGAGGCCTCTTCCCTGACGCCGACGAAGAACCGGTCCATCTCATTTTTGCCGATTTGCGCGAATTGCTCTTTCATCTGCCCGATCAGAGGCCCGATGTCCTTCGCTCCGTACCAGTCCATGAACTCCGTGACGTGCTCGAGGACGATCTCGGCCCCTCGGGCCATATCGCGCTGTCGTGCCTTGAGGTTCTGCTCGACTACGGCGGAAAGATCGTCCACGCTGTACAAATAGAGCCCGTCAAGCTCGTTCACCGCCGGCTCGAAGTTCCGCGGCACGGCGATGTCAACTATCAGGAGGTTCTTTTCGTTGCGTCGGGCCATTATCCGAGTGAAGGCATCCTTCTTGTACAAGTAATCCTGGACTGAAGCTGCGGCTATAACGATGTTCGCCCCGCTTAGTTGCTCTTCGAGCTGCTCCCATTTGCGCACATCTATGCCGTAATGTCCGGCTACGTTTAATCCGCGCCCGTGAGAACGGTTGACGACGGTGATGTTGCGAGCGCCGGCCTGGAGCAGGTGCTGGATTATCAACTGGCCGGTCTCGCCGGCGCCGATGACGACGACCTTCGCCGATGAGATGTTTGCAAACAACTGCATAGCCAACTCGACCGCAACCCCGGCGACACTCACCCGGCCGCCGGCGATAGAGGTCGTTGTGTGAACTTTCTTACTCGCGGCGAAAGCGCAGTGAAAAAGCCGATTCAGGATCTTGCCCGTGGTTTTAGCCGCACAGGCGAGCTTGTAACTTTCCTTGACCTGACCGATTATCTGGGCCTCGCCTACAACGAGGCTATCCAGACTCGATGCGACGGACAAAAGATGCCGAACCGCTTCTTCATCTTCATGAGCGTACAGAAAACCACTGAATTTATCCCGCTCAACGTCGTGAAATTGCGATAGAAATTCAGTAAGCTTTTCCGCGTCGGCGCCCTGGCATTCCGGGCCGGCACAATACAACTCAACGCGGTTGCACGTCGATAATAGAACGAACTCGGCCCGCGCGAATCGGCTTTTCAACTCGCAAAGTGCCCTGCTCGTCTCTTCGGCGTCGAAGGCAAGCTTCTCGCGAATCTCCACAGGCGCGGTTTTATGATTGAGTCCTAATACTACTATCTTCATCTTTCGATCTTAGTCTGCAATCTTTTCAGTCTCGACGCCGCCGCCGAAATCGTGTCCTGTCCCGCAGAACACCGAAGTGCCCACAACCGCAAACAGAATCAGGGCAAATGCGATAAGTGTCATACGGGCAATCGTCTTTTCCTTTAATTTGATTGTTTTCCAAAGCACGAGGATCACGCCGAGCAGCAGCCAGACGACCTCTATCATTACAATCTTCGGGTCTGCGAGCCAGGCCCGGCTGGTCATATTCAGAGAAATCGACAGGCCGATGCCGCTTACAAGTCCGAACGTCAGCAGTATGAAGCAAAGCTTCATACCGAGCAGGTTCATCTGTTCGAGATTCTCGACGTTGGGGACTTTGCCGAGCACGCCCAGCAGCTCCTTTCGCTTTAACTTGCGCCTGGCGTAAAGATAGAGAACGGCAGAGGCGGTTGCCAGCATGGCTGCTGCACCGGCCAGGATCATGGAAATGGCGTGTGCGATTGCCCATGGTGTGGAGGCTTTGGCGTGTGCCCGGGAAGCGGGTCTTGCCACCACCGCCGCGAGCAATATCAGCACCAGCATGACCCATACCATAACCGAGCTGAACCACACCCTGTGAATGGCAATGTTCAAAAACAGGTACGTCAGGCCGAATACAATGCTCAGCACAAGCATCGACTCGAAAGAGCCGGTCAGCGGCACCGCTTTTATCTCGACGGCCCTGAATATGAGTATTACGGCTTCGAGCGAGACCGCCAGCGCAACCAGAGGCACAGGAAACCGCTTGCATCTCTCGCATTTCGTCAGCAATTGCAGCACCCCGGCCGCAGCCGCACCAACGTATGCCGCGATAACACCGGCAAATATGATCAGTTCCGGTAAAGGTAGCTTTAACATGCCTGTTCTTTTTCCTTAATTACGTATGTCGGCGGGACCTTCTTGAGTTCCCGCTCGGTGGTAAGTATGCGATATTCGTCGATGCCGCAAGCCTCGCTCATTCGCCGCACGGTCTGTTCAACATCTCCGGCGTCAGTTCCGTGGACCATCGTATAGATGTTATAGGGCCAGTTCTCCTCGGTTTTTCGCTCGTAGGCGTGACTGACTTCTTCGAATCCGGCCAGCATATTACCCACTCGCTCCACGATATCCTGATCGACCCGCCATGCGACCATCGCGCCGCCGGAAAGCCCTACTTTCTCATGATGGACGATAGCTCCTATCCGCCGGAGCTTACCCTGTTCTTTCCATCGTCTTAAAATGGCCAAAAGTTCTTCGGTGCAAATCCCCGCCTGCCTGGCCGCATCCTTGTATGGGGTCTGGCTTCTCGGAAATCCCTCCTGGAGAGCGGCCAACACCATTTTTTCAACGTCGGTCATATTATATTTCATCCTGATAGTATCGCCATTTCGTACCAAGCGGATTAGGACTTAATAGGGCGTATCTCGCTGTCTCTCATCCTCCCAGAATTAAGAAATACCCCTACAATTCCGCCATTTTAACAGATATTGCCGAGAAATGCAACAAAACCTTCTGCCGGCGATAAACATTGAGAGCGTAAATGTCCGATGATCTGAAAAAACAATCCGATTTCTGAGAACCTCGCGACGAGTTCAGCCGCAGCATGATTTTGAACAGTCGCAATCCGGTTCGGTCCCGCGTAAAAAGCCATTGATCACACCCTGTGCACAGCCGACGCCCGTTTTTACCGAAATAGCATTGGCGGGACAATTATTTTGACAGGCACCGCATTCCATGCAATCGTCGCGGTCGGTGATGTGAGCCTTGCCGTCGGAGACCGCAAAAACACCGTGAGGACAGACTTCTTCACATTTCCCGCAGCCGATACACTTTTCGGCGTCGAATTCAAGTGTAAGTACATCTTTCAGATATTGGAACTTATTCATGATTGCTTTGCCTTTTTTGTGTTCTCAGATAAAACGTCCGGTCAGCCATAATCCGAAACCAGCCGCGGCACAGACAAGTTGTGCGGGAATTGCTATTCTCATTTCTCGTTTAACTCCGGACAGAGAAGTGTACGTAGAGGCGCCTGTGAAGTTCATCACAACAAAGCTCGTGAGAGCCGGTATGATCAGAAACCAAGCTATTGTGCCCGGAAGGCTGTTCCATGAGCTGAATATAGCCAGGCAAAGCGACAGCGCCAGTCCGATCCAGAGGCCCTTGAGCGAAAATGCCCTCCCCGGCAGCCAGGGCAGCAGGACGGGCCCCAGAGCCGCTCCGGCCAGAAGGCCGCCCAGGAGTATCGCAGCACTCTGCACACCATCGGAAAATACGAGCTTTGTCGAATATCCATCCTGATTCAGGCCGGCCAGAACCAGCATGAAAAGAGCGGCAATAACGACATATTTACCCCATGAGGCCACCTCGACGGGTACAAGCACCGCTCGATCCGCGAGCGGAAACTCGATCCGCCGCATCTGCTCAGTTGCTTTCATCCCGGCATCGAGAAATGCCGGAAGATCATCCGACCTGACCGGCCCGTATACAACCTGAAAACCGCTCTGTCGCTTTACCTCGTGCGCACTGACGCCGGGAGCAGAGAGTTGCGGCAGAATCAGCTTCTTGTGCGAGACAATCTCATCAAGCCGAACCTGCTCGATGCGATTGACCAATTCTTCCGTACCGAAGGTTCCCTTTCCCGCGGCGCACCAGACGTTTATGCCCTTCGTGTCGAGTACGAGTATCCATCCGTCCCGAGCGGCCAGCCGATTCCTGAGTCGATTGAAACTCAGCTTATAATTTGCCGAGACAAAAACCGGCGAATCAGCAGCCGGCTCTCCGACGGCATAAATCCCCGGCTCCACAGTATATCTCATTCGCCCATAGGCAAGTCGCACCTTGAGATCGCCGAACTTATCGGCCCTGCCAAGCTTCGTAGAAATCCTCGGAATCTGCCGCCCGTTATGTGAAACGAATGAGTTATTCTGCATTTCGTCAGTCAATATTACTCCTATTAGCAATCCGCATGCCGACTGATTGTACGGGAACAGCCTTCAAGAGCCAAGCGGAAAAGCACGAAAAGAACCACCTCATTCCGATATGCAGCAATCCGCATGAGGCTGCCACCCATTTGTGGCGAGGGCATCTCGCCCTTGTGTCCCGAGGCCGTCTCGGCCTCGAACAAGGGCAGGATGCCCTCGCCACTGAGGAGGTCCTGTCATTGTCCTTACGCGTATGATAAAGTAGGCCCGTCAGTACGGCTGAATCACAACAAGGAGACGTCGATGTTCGTGACGCATTTGGAATGCTCTCGATGCGGGGCTACGTATGAAAGTGAACGGCTCATGAACTTATGCCGGTGTGGCGGGCCGCTGCTGGTGCGATATGATCTGCAAAGGGTCAAAGCTCGTCTGGCCAGAGAAGCTCTTGCATCCAGACCAGCAGATCTCTGGCGATACCGAGAGCTGCTGCCCGTGCGGGGACTCGAGAATGTCGTCACGATGGGCGAAGGCATGACTCCGCTCATCAGGCTTGAACAATTGGGCGCGAAGCTGGGCCTGTCGAATCTGTTCGTGAAAGACGAGGGCGTCCTGCCGACCGGCAGCTTTAAGGCCCGCGGCGCCGCGGTCGGTGCCTCACGGGCGAAAGAGTTGGGGAGCGGGATAGTTGCAATGCCTACCAACGGCAACGCAGGTGGCGCCTGGTCTGCATACTGCGCCCGCGCGGGGATCGAGTCTATCGTAGTCATGCCGACCTCCGCTCCTGCTGTCCATCGCACCGAATGTGCCGTCGCGGGCGCTAAGCTCTTTCTCGTGGACGGCCTTATCAGCGACGCGGGCGCTATAGTCGGACGAGCCGTGAAAGAGCGAGGGTACTACGATGTATCGACGCTGAAAGAGCCATATCGAATAGAAGGCAAGAAAACTATGGGATTTGAAATCGCCGAGCAGTTCGACTGGAAACTGCCCGACGTAATTATCTATCCGACGGGCGGAGGCGTCGGGATCATCGGCATTCACAAAGCGTTGAAGGAGTTGCAGGAGATCGGCTGGGTAGGTGAGAAACTCCCGCGTCTAGTGGCCGTGCAGGCTGAGCGATGCGCCCCGATAGTCAAAGCATGGCAGGATAACAAGTCCGGGTCCGAGTTCTGGCCCGATGCTCGCACGGTTGCGTTCGGGCTGACTGTTCCGAAAGCAATCGGCGATTTTCTCGTCCTTAGAGCGCTCTACGAGACAGAAGGCTGTGCCGTCGCCGTCTCCGATAAGGATATACTTCAAGGGGTAGAGAAGATTGCTTCTAAAGAAGGACTCTTCATCTGTCCCGAAGGCGCCGCCACGTTCTGCGCCGCGGCACAACTTGCCCGCGACGGCTGGATCAAACCCGATGAGACTGTTGTTCTTTTGAATACGGGCTGTGGACTCAAATACACCGACCACTTGAGCTTTGACGCTCCTATACTCGAACCGGATGATGATCTGCCGGAAGTATGAACGCGCGCCTTGAATGCCCCCCGGAATAGCGTATAATGTCAGCATGGAACGGCACAAAGGATTCACGCTAATAGAGCTTCTGGTGGTTATCGCTATAATTGCGCTTTTGCTGGCAATACTGATGCCCGCTCTGTCGCGAGTGAAGAAGCAGGCCAAGGCGACCGCCTGCCAGATGAACCTGCACCACTGGGGGCTGATCTGGTCAATGTACACCGGCGACAACGACGGCTATTTCCCCAACGGCGTGCGAAACGTCGGCGGCAAGCAGGTCGGACACTGGCTGTTCGCCGCAGAGCCGTATTACAATGATGAAAAGATACGCTTGTGTCCGATGGCGTACAAAAAATGGGGCCAGGGGCAGAATCCGTTTATCGCCTGGGAAGCCACCAACGTCGGCGGCGGCTCCGGATTCTACACCAGTTACGGCATAAACAACTGGCTCTATAATCCCAGTGGTTCGAGCCTGTGGGGATACGAAGCCGAGAACCACTGGAAGACCGCCAACGTGCAGGGCGCCGACAGAATACCGCTGTTTCTCGATTGCTTCTATCTCGGAGGCCACCCGCTGCACGCAAACGACCCTCCCGACTTCAACGGCCAGACGCAGAACGCCGGCCCGGTCTGTATGCAGCGATTTTGCATCGACAGGCACGACGGAGTGACCAATATGGTCTTCCTGAATTTCTCGGTGAGAAAAGTCGGGATCAAGGAGTTGTGGAAACTCAAGTGGCATCGCGAGTTCAATGTCAACGGCCCTTGGACGAAAGCTGGCGGCGTCCAGCCGATGGACTGGCCCGAGTGGATGAGAAATTTCAAGGACTATTAGCCACGCCGTATAGTGGCGGGGCAAGCCCCACCCTGCATGTCCTGCGCAGGAATGCCAACAGGCAGCCGTGCGGCAGCCATATCCCGATTCTTGACGCCACGAAAATCGTAAGCTACAATCGCCGCCGTTACGCTATAGCGTTTTCACGATTTTCTGCCGAAAGGACGAGGTAAATGAAAACCAGCTTTTGGATCGCGTCTGCAGCAACTTATTTCTGCATACTCTCTATCACAGCAGGCGCGCACGGCCGGGAATCGGACGCCGGTTTCTGGAACGTGCGGGATTTCGGCGCCGTCGGCGACGGCGAGACCGATGATACGGCTGCTTTTCAAAAAGCCCTGGACGCCGCGGGACAAGCCGAGGGCGGGGTCGTTCACGCCCCTCGCGGCAACTATTTGTTCAAAGGCCACCTTAACGTGCCGTCTGCCGTCACGCTTGCAGGCCTTTGGCAATCCGTCCCGGCGCATAACGGCATTCGCAATCGCGGGCTACCCAAACCGACCGACGACGGCACGACTTTCCTGGTCACCGAAGGCGCCGGCAAAGAAGACGACCCGGCGTTTATCACCCTTAACACCAACAGCACGCTCAAAGGCGTGGTGCTGTACTATCCCGAGCAAAACGTCAACGACGTGCCAAAGCCGTATCCCTGGGCAATCTCCATGCGGGGCAAGAATCCCGCCGTGCTCGCAGTCGAGATGCTCAACCCCTATAACGGCATCGACGCCACGCGCAACGAGCGACACCTGATTCGCGACGTTCACGGCCAGCCCATCCGGCGGGGCGTTCTGGTCGATTCGATCTACGACATAGGCCGGATCGAGAACGTCCACTTCAATCCCTGGTGGAGCATGAAGCCCAAGCTGTTCCAGTGGCAGATGAAAAACGGCGAGGCGTTTATCTTCGGCCGATCCGACTGGCAATACGTCACCAACACATTTTGCTTTGGCTACAACGTAGGCTACAAATTCATACGGAGCAAGGCCGGCGTATGCAACGGCAACTTCCTCGGCATCGGCGCCGACGATTGCTACACCGCGCTTGTCGTCGAGCAATGCGCTCCGTACGGGCTGCTGATAACCAACGGCGAGTTCGTGTCCTTTCACGGGCCGGACCCGACGATGATCGAAGTCGGGGAAAGCAATAAAGGAAGCGTCCGCTTCGTAAACTGCGCTTTCTGGGGACCGTGCAATCAGATAGCGAAAATCTCCGGCGAAGGGACCGTCGGCTTCGGCGACTGCACCTTCACCCAATGGGGCGGCAAAGAAGGGACTCGCGCAGCGATACGGGCCGAGAGCGGCACGGTGCTGATCCGCGGATGCGAGTTCCGGCAGAACCGGCCGCAGATCGAACTCGGCAAGGACGTCAACCGGGCGATCATCGCCGAGAACCTCTTCACCGGCGCAGAACGAATCGACAACAAGTCCGAAGGAAACGTACAGATAGGACTGAACGTCAGCAAGGAAGACTGAAGCTTTGTGATGACAAGCAAATACACGAATGTCATTGCGAGCCCTGCAGCCGCTCACAAAACGTGCTCGTCAAATGGGTTATGAAATCGTAGACCCACAATCAGGAGAGTTTGTCTCTCGGGAAGGAGTGCGCCGACGAAGCAATCTCACGATTTAACAGCATGGGCAACAAGTTGCCCATCTTCCAGTCTGGCCGAGGGTGTGCTTAGTGTATACGCGCGGTCGCGTAATCTAGCTCTTTCGAGTATTGATGTAACCACTCCAGTGCCTGCGGCCCGCACTCGAATGGGACCTGTTTCACCCCCGGTTTGATCGGCGGAGCCGGCTGGTCAACGATGTTGCCTGTCACGGTGTGTCTGAGCGCCTGGGCGGCTTCTTTGGACAGATGCCTAGAGCCGCCAATGCTGCTGATCTGTACGGGCCTGATCCGCTCGCCCGAAAGACGGGCGTTTCGGTATCGGATCGAATAGGCGTCCTTAAGAAGAATCATCCGCATGTGCTCTCCGTCCTCGCTCGGATAATTCACGCCGTATCCGCCTTCGTGACTGGATCGAAGGGGCTTCTCCGCGTGTCCGATTACGCAGTTGTTGATGTCGATGTCATGCGGGACGTAATTCTTGATGTTCCCGGCATTGAGAAGCTCATTACCCGGCCCCCTGCGGCGACCGCAGTCGAGCGTCGTCAATACGACGGCGTTCGGCATATCGTGGAACAGGCAATCCTCGATGAGAATGCCGA
Organism: uncultured Pirellulales bacterium; assembly: GCA_964598225.1. Lineage (GTDB taxonomy): Bacteria > Planctomycetota > Phycisphaerae > Sedimentisphaerales > Anaerobacaceae > SG8-4. Next base: position 66,237 of record CAZRBG010000018.1, on the reverse strand, counting down.
CGTTCTCCGGCGACAGGTCCTCGATCCGTCCTGTTTTGGACTCGTAATGGGACTTGATGTCCATGCCCGAAACCCCCATTCGACGGAAGATGGTGTTTCTGACGACCGAGTCGTTGAATCCGCCCGTCGTGTCTATGCCGTCGCGAAGGTTGTCCTGGAAAACGCAATCTTCCACCAGAACCCGACGCACAACGCCGCTCGAGCCGCCGGTCTTGATGCCGTCGCCCTGACACTTTTCGATCAGGCAGCGTCGGAAGACTGCATCGGTGACATTACCGACCAGATACACCGACCAGTGGCCGCCGGCAATGTGACAGCCTGTGACCTTTGGCCTGCGGCAATCCGTCAGCTTTAGATGGTGGCCGATCGAGCCAACCAGCCGGCAGTTCCTGAGCATGAGATCGTGTTTGCCCCGAGCCTGCACCCCAAGCCGCGACGTAAAAGTAACGCCGCGCTCTTCCCCGGTCGGCCCCGGCTTCGGTGTGTTCAGGTAGGTAATCGTAAGATTGCGCAGCGTGTTATTGTTGCCGAGTTCCAGCAACGGCCGATTATTCACCGGGTTGACGGCGTCGGTGACGTCGAACCCGCCCCCCTTAACGGCCGAGAGAGTAAAATTGTCGGGCAGCGTATGGCTGCCGCTGATCCGGTATGTGTGATCGAGGACAAGCTCCTGACCGGCCTTCAGCTTTCCACTGTCCAACAGCTTTGCGAACTGCCCGCTGATGTCTTGATTAGCCCTCCAACCAAAATCCGACGAGTGAAGGACCGTCCACCGCTTGAGTATCCGCAGGCATTCGATCATGGACCGGCCGTTGTGATAGCCCGCCTTCCATGGGCTGGCTTTATCGCCCAGTTGCTCCCCTTCGGGTGTGACGGTTGCGTGCCACTCGCCGGTGTCCCAGTCCACCATGTTATTCTCGATGAAATCGGCGGTTTCTCTAAATACGTCGAGGTACTTCGGTTCCTCCGTCATGCGATTCATGTAAAGCGCGCTGACGATAGCTTCGGTCTGCACCCACCAGACTTTGTTTCGCCTGTCCGCCGGCTGATTGAACCGGCCGCTGTCATAAAAGCCGCCGTTGGTTTCGTCATATCCGTACTTCAACGAGTAATCGAACAGCGTGCGATAGAGATCGACGAACGGCCGGTTTTTGACTCCCGCTGCGTCACAGGCGTCCATCAGCAACCAGATGTTTTCAATGTCGTGGCCGTAGGAGACTCTTGCGTAGTCGCCCTCAAGTCGCGGCTTCCAGTCGCGGTCGTACTTGTCCGTGCAGGCGCCGATATCCTTTCGCACAACTGCATTGCTTTGGATGTTGATCAGCTCCAATAACCTCTCGCGTGCCAGCGGCAGTTTACTCGCACGATAGAAAGCGGTCATCGCTTCAAGAAGATGGAGATGAGTATTCATAAGCTTAAGGCTCGGTCCGCCGCCCATGTAGGAACCTTCGCCGGCCGGCACCGGAGTCCAGTCTTCATTGAAGAATTCGACGTAGCCGCCGTAAGTCTTATCGTGGGATTTGGCTTCGAGCAGATTGAAGAACCTAACGGCAAAATCCAGGACGTCCTCTCTGCCGGAGGCCAGATAGAACTCCGACATCGCATAAAGGGCAAACGCCTGGCCGTAGAGGTGCTTTCGCGGCTTCAATTTCCTGTTACCGGTCGCATCGACTTGCCAATAAAAGCCGCCGTTCTTGCTGTCCCACATCTTTTCCTTCAAGAACCGATAGCCATGATCGGCCGCCTCGATGTATTGATCTTTCTTATAGCCCGCCCGAGCCAGTCGGCTGAACAACCACACCGTGCGCGCCTGGCTGACGATCATCTTAGTGCCTCGGCCCTTACGCTCGCCGTCCGGACCGAAGTTGATCGTATATCCGCCGTTTTGTCGATCCAAACTCTTGGGATACCAGAATGAGGCGATATTCTCTTCAAGTATTTTCTCGAATTTCGGAATATAGGTCTTTGCGAGAGCCTTGCGATCAGGAGCGGCGCTGAGTTTGGCACACATCGACAAAGATACAGCTAAAATCAGTACAGTGTAAAATGGTGCGTGTCTTATCTTCCTGCCGAGCATTATTTCTCCTTCCCACAAAATATTGCCTAAAACCGATTACGAGCAGGCATGACCGTTACCACTGTCATTTGCGCGCAGGCGGAAATGACAAGCCTTACTCTTAACATTCCGGGCATTTTATATTATTATAGTGGTATGATCAAACAAACGTATGGAAAGGTGTATTCGATGCATGTCATGCTCAGAACCGCTCTCTTTGCTCTTATCTTGTCAACACCAATGCTTGCCGCCGAGACAACGCCCGTGGATATCGGCGTCGAGGAGATTATCTTCAGCGCCCGCCAGCCCGGCGCCGGAGGCCACTGGTACGAAAACTTCGGCTATTACTGCCAGGACTCCAGCAAAAAGCTTTACGGCGCGCGGGGACGCTTATTTCGACTGAATGTCCACACGGCAGCGCTGACGGTGATTCTGGACGATCCCGAAGGTGCGGTTCGCGATCCTCAGGTTCACTACAACGCGAAAAAGATTCTGATCTCCTACCGCCCGGGCGGCACGGATTACTTCCACCTTTACGAAATAAACGTTGACGGCAACGGTCTCAGGCAGCTTACCTCCGGGCCGTTCAATGACATCGAGCCGACTTACCTGCCCGACGGCCGGATAATGTTCTGCTCGGACCGCAGCAACCGCTGGGTCCCGTGCTGGTATTCTCAGGTGGCAATCCTCTACACCTGCAACGGCGACGGCAGCGGCATCCGGCCGATCTCCGGCAACGTCGAGCACGACAATACACCCTGGCCTCTGCCGGACGGCCGGGTCCTTTACGAGCGGTGGGAGTACGTAGATCGCAGCCGGGTCGCGTTTCACCATCTCTGGACGGCCAATCCCGACGGCACGGGTCAGATGATCTACTACGGCAATATGCACCCTCGGACACTGATGATCGACGCCAAGCCGATACCGGACAGCAATGAGGTCATAGCGGTCTTCTCGCCCAACCACGGACGCAGGGAACACGAAGGGGCAATCGCCATCGTGACACAAAAGCGAGGCCCGGACGACCTTGCTTCCGCCAGAGAAATCACTGACAAAAAGAACTTCCGAGATCCTTATGCCGTCTCAAGAGATTGCTTTTTGGTCGCTCAGGGGCCGAGCCTGCTAACGATGAACAGAAAGGGTGAAACCCGCGAGATATATCGCCTGCCGCCCGAGTTCGTCGAAAAGGGCGTCGAATGCCACGAGCCCCGCCCGCTGCGAGCGCGGCCACGAGAGCCGGTCATTCCGCCGAGGAGCGATTTTAAGAAAGCGACGGGCCGATTAATCCTCCAGGATGTATACGCCGGGCGGAACATGGCGGGCGTGAAACGAGGCGAGATCAAAAAACTGCTCGTCCTGGAGACGCTCTCGAAACCGGTTAACTACAGCGGCAAGATGCCGCCGATCAGCTTCGGCGGGACGTACATGCTCGAACGCATCGTGGGAACGGTCCCCGTCGAGCCTGACGGTTCGGCCTATATGGAGGTGCCGGCGCTTCGGAGCCTGTTCTTCGTCGCTCTGGATGAGAACGGCAACTCAGTCAAGCGCATGCACAGCTTCCTGGCTGTCATGCCGGGCGAGACGACGAGTTGTGTCGGTTGTCACGAGCAACGCCAAAAGGCCCCGGTTTCGACAGATACCGCTTCGCTGCAGGCTCTGAGGCGCGCACCCAGCCCGGTCAAGCCTATCGCCGGGATCCCGGATGTCTTCGATTATCCGCGCGACATTCAACCTATTCTCGACAGGCATTGCATCGAATGTCACGACTATGACAAGCGCGAAGGCGACATAATCCTCACCGGCGACCACGGCCCTATCTTTTCTCACAGCTACTATACACTCACCGCGTTTGGCTGGATCTCCGACGGACGCGACCGGCTGCGCACCAATCTGCCGCCGCGTGCTGTGGGAACCTCGGCCAGTCCGCTGATGAAAATGCTCGACGGCAGCCATTACGACGCCAAGTTAACCCGGCACGAGCAGGACATGATCCGCTATTGGATTGAATCGGCCGCGGTTTATCCCGGAACCTACGCCGCATTGGGCACCGGTATGATCGGCGGCTTTCCCAAGAGCAAGCTCGATACAACCAGGCGCGATTGGCCGGAGGCCGTCGCAGCGGCTGAAGCCATCACCCGGCGATGCACGAGCTGCCACGACAAGTCTCTCCCCGTGCCCAAGTATATCTCCGACAACCTGGGGCTTATCCTGTCGAATCCGGATTTCAATGATATCCGCATAAAAATGTCGCGCCATCTCATGTTCAATCTCTCGCGACCGGAGAAATCCCTGATCCTGCTGGCGCCGCTGGCGAAAGAAGCCGGCGGCTACGGACTGTGCAGTACCGTACAGACATCCCCAAGGGAGAATCGCCAAAGCGGCCAAGCCGTCCCGGTCTTTGCCGGCACTGATGATCCGGACTACAAGAAGATTCTCGCCGTCTGTAGAAAGGGCAAGCAACATCTCGAACAGAACAATAAACGCTTCGACATGCCGGGGTTCAGGCCGACGCCGAGCTACGTACGAGAAATGAAGCGCTACGGCATACTCCCGGGCGACCTGCCCGAAGACGCACCGATCGACGTATACGCAACCGATCGGGCATACTGGCACTCGCTGTGGTGGCGCCCGAAGGCGCTTGTCCGAGGCGAATCCTCGCTGCCGTGAGTTAAACCATCCCCTGCCAAATCGCTCTATAGATAATGCTTGCTTTCAACAAGCGTTTCTGCGAGAGCATAAGCAACCAAAACAGTGGTTCATTGAAGCGCGGAGTTACAATTCTCTTTTTTTCCTGAAATAAATCCGCTCGGTGCGCGACTTTACAAAATAAGTATAACAAGTACATTCGGGTACATACAATGAATACGAAAACGCCAACCAAAAACAAAGTCAGCCTTGAGGGATTATCACTGAGATACGGCTCGGGCGTGCTTGCCCTCGACTCGGCAGACCTCGATATCGAGAGTGGTCTTTTCGGCCTGCTTGGGCCAAACGGCGCCGGCAAGACAACGCTGATGCGGATTCTCACCACCCTGCTCGAGCCGACCGGCGGTATGGCAAGAGTGTTCGGAAACGACGTCGTGCGGGATGCCGGGCAGGTACGATCGATGTTAGGATATCTGCCGCAGAATTTTCAAACCTACGGCCGGCTCAAAGCATGGGAAGTTCTGGATTACTACGCGATTTTGAACGGTATGAGCGCCCGCAAAAAGCGCCGTGCGAGAATCGAAGAAGTGCTCTCTCTGGTCGGTCTGGTCGATAAGCGAAATCGGCGGGCCTCTCAGCTCTCGGGCGGCATGTACAGAAGGCTCGGCGTGGCTCAGGCGCTGCTGACCGACGCAAAACTGCTTATCTTCGACGAACCGACGGCGGGACTGGACCCGGCTCAAAGGGTTCGCTTTCGCAACTTCCTCGGCGAGCTCAGCCGGGACCGCATTGTTCTTCTTTCAACGCACATCGTCGCAGATATCGGCTCGGTCTGCGACAAGCTGGCCGTGCTCAATCACGGGCGAATCGAGTTCGTGGGAAAATGCCGTCAGCTCGTCGACAGAGCCGAGGGAAGAGTCTGGCAGGCATGTGTCGACGATGCACAGTACGAAGAACTGCGCAGCAAATACCCAATCACAAGCATGGTGGACACCGATCATGGATTACAGCTTAGACTGCTTTCGGAAACAAATCAGGATCCGGATTGGCAAAGCGTTGTGCCTACTCTTGAAGATGCGTATCTCTGGTTAATAAATTCATCGTAAACTTGTGTCAGTACGCGGACCAATTACCGTTATCCGAGACTTATTATGCACGATGACAAAGTTATAATTCTTCGGATCAACCCGTTACTCATTGTCATTCCTGCGCAGGCAGGAATCCAGAAGTTTGTGAACAAATAGATTCCCGCCTGCGCAGGAATTAGGTCCTACAGAATGAACAGGCGCTTTGACACACTGAAAGAAACGATCTTATTCGAGATGTGCGTTCAGCGGCGCAATCCGATCTGGATCATAAGTGTTGCCGCCGCGGCACTGCTGGGTTTCTCGGAGGCGTATACGCTGGGAGTCATCGACTGGCCAACGGCCAACCAGGCCTTCCGCGCGTACCAGTTGGGCACTGTGGTGCTCTTCGGCGTGATGTCGTTTCTGCTGACAGCCGGCTCGTTGTCGCGAGACTTGTCAGACGGCAAAAGAGATTTGTTCTTGTGCAGACCCGTTAGTCTCCCGATCTACATTTGCGGCAAATATCTCGGCAATGTTTTCTTCGTGCTGTGCATCAATATTCTGTTCATGTTGTCATTCCTTGTCATCCCGCTGTTCTACGGACAGTCGTCGATATATCCGCTGAGGTCCTTCCTGCAGGTCATGTTCTTCTCGACGCTGCCGACAATCCTGTTTTGCAGCGCGCTGGCCGTATTTTTTGTGTGCCTGACGCGAAAGGCCATAGTAGCAGTTCCTGCTTTCCTGGTATATTTTCTCGCAGCGGCTTTGTTCCGAATTCCCGCCAGTATAAGAGGAAAGACACTCGACGTGGACATGTGGGATTTCAGTATGAGGCTGTACCCACGCAGCCTCACGGCGAACGTAGGACCGTGCCGATTGGTCGACGAGTCGTTTTCACATCTGCTTGAGCCCCCCGTACCGGAACTGTATGCAAGAGCGGGACTGTACTGCGGTCTTTCGCTGGTTCTTGTCGCTCTGTCCGTTATGCTATTAAGAAGGATGAGGAATCGTTGACATGAATGACAAAGGGGTTTTCAACATCATTCGAAACGAAGCGACCTTGCTTTGGTACTCGCTGCGGATGCTCGTCGGGCGTAATCTGATAGCTGTTGGTATAATTTCAATCATAGCTCTTGGTGCTGTCTTTTCTTATAATATCTCAATACGCGACACAAAATGGTCGGTCCTTATATCGCAACTGGAGATGTTCGCACCGTTGCTGGGTATAGTAATATTCAGCGACCTGATCGCAGGTGACGCCGAAGCCGGACGAGCGACGCTGCTAATGTCGTCGCGATACGGCATATTACCGGTAGTCATTCGCAAGCTTATTCACGGCATAATCATCACCTCGGCAACATATCTGACCAATTTGGTTATCCTGAGGTTATTCTATACATCGTTCAATATCATGCCGGCATTCTTGATCGTCATGCCCGGAGCATTGTATTTCGGCATGATCGGTCTGTTGGCGGCCACCTTCACATCGCGCGCTATGGCCGGTTACGCGGCCGGCGCCGCTGCGCTTATTCTGTCGCTGGTTACCCCGGAAATCATGCCGCTCGTCCCGAATTCCTTTGCCCTCAAAGGTAAGCTGGCGTCGGCAACCCTGTTCGCAGCGAATAACTGGATCTTCGCAAAAATCACATTCGTTGCTCTCGCCTTTGTGATGGCTCTGCTGGTAGTGGTGATGGCCAAAAAACGCTCACGACGGTTCCATCTGATCGTTGTCGCGGCATTGCTGCTGGGTGTGTCTTATTCTGCAACTCATATAATATGGTCTCGCGAAGTCCGTCCCGATATCCATTTCTCCGGTCCGGGCAGGCAACTTGACGTGGTGCGGAATGGCGACAAACTGATCGTACGAACGGCTGCAATTAAGGTATGGGGCAGGGGGAAAAAAAAGAACAACGAAGAAACCGAACTGACCGACACCATATACAGATCTGAAGACGGCCGGTGGGTCCAGGATCGAAAAGTCGAGTATGACCCTTCAAAAGAGTATGATCTGATTCACGTCGATATCGAAGCCGATGTCGATCCCGGTGACGCGGCAATGGACGCCAGATCCCGAGCCAAAGTAAAAGTCCTCGCAGAAGCTCTGCACAAAATCTACATCAGAGTTGCCTGGGAGTTTCAGGTAAAACAAGTCGAGGTGGACGGCACCAAAGCGATGTTCTCGCGACATGGTGACCTGATTGAAATACCGCTAACAACGCCGGCGGCAAATGGGCAGACGGTGAAGCTCGACATTAATTATGCCGGGACTCTTCGGCTGCCTTCCGGTCGTCAGAAAATCGAACGCAACGACAAGAACACGCTCTTTGTGAATTCTAGGTGGTATCCGTTTGTCAAGAGCTGGTATCACGAAGGAATGACAGACACATTCTCGTATGATGCGCAGATCACTGTCCCGAGAGGCTGGCGCGTGGGCGCAGCCGAACTCGCAGGCGATAAAGGCGCCAGCCGGACCTGGCACTTCGGAACCAACACCCCCTGCGATCGAATCGGCCTGCTTGTCACCCGTCTTAACAAACATCAAGCTCAGTTGGGAGACATCACGGTAACCGTATTCGGCGGGAGCATGAGCGACAAATACATGCGAACGATCGCCGAGCGAGCCTGCGACGCACTGAGATACTATCAAACGACATTCGGCAAATATCCGCATCGCAACCTTTCGATTGTCGAGTACGACCACATGGGCGGCGGAGGAGTCGCGGTGCCTTCGATAGTTCTGATGAATACAAAGAGATGCAGGCCCGAACACAAATCGGACATGCTTAATACGTATGTTCCTCACGAAATAGCTCATCAGTGGTTCTCCAGCGGATTGCCGATCTGGATTGCGGAAGCCTCGGCCGTCTATTCGAACTATCTCTATCTCGCCCAGAGGGCCGACAACGAAAAGAGTCTGGTCGATTTTCATAGAGGCCTGATGGACATATTCGACAAACACAAGAGCTATGTGTCTCCGCTGGTTGATTCTTCGGGACCGATGGTATACATTCGTGGCGGATATCTTCTTATGATGCTGACCTCGGTGAATAAACAGCGAACCATCGATTCGCTGCGAGCTTTCATCACCGACCAGCTACCACGACAGCTTTCATACAAAGACGCATGTGTCAAAAGATTTGTCGAAGCGATGAAGAATGGCGGCGGAAGTGATCTGGCTTCATTCGTCGCCGACTGGACTTATTCGGTCGATAAATTCGACCCGGCCGTCACAGCATTCGTCCAATCCAGGACCTGCGATAAATACATTGTTAGGGCCTCACTGACAAATCTTGCGAAAATACGTTTCCCGACGCCTTTGCGAATCTCCTTCGAGGATAGGACTACCTTTGACACGACGTGGGACAGTAAGGAAAATAACAAGACTCTCGAGTGGACCTTTGCCAAACCGGTTCGCTCAATAACACTCGATCCTGAGAATGTTTTGCTCGACTGGAATAGGCATAACAATTCCCGTCCGGCAGGTGCTTTTGTCGCGGGCGCAGTTTCAAAGCCGAAGCCATCCCCGCCGACGAAAAAAGACTTCGCCAATTGGACCGCCTACACAGTCGCTGACGGACTTGCCGGCAACAATGTTAGTTGTCTCACCGCCGATTCGAGAGGAGCGATCATTGCGGGATTCAGCCTGCTCACGAAAAAGGCCGGAACAGTCGTCAATCGTTTTGACCGAAAGTGGAGCCAGCCCGATTCGACATCCGGGTCTTCAGGCCGGATTTATGCCGTAGCTGTTGAATCCGATGGAACGATATGGGCGGGAGGATCGGGCAGGCTCCGGCGGATCGATGAAACTTCCAGTACGGTTTTCGTTCTAAGCCAGATGCGCAACTTCCGGTCTCTTGCTATCGGTAAGGCCGTGTTCGAGCCCAATCCGCAGGCAAACGCCGACATACCGGGCTACGTCATTTACGACCTTATGACAGACGATCGGGGCAACATCTGGCTGGCAACGGATAACGGCATTTCAGTAATCGACAACACCGGCAATCTCCTGAGCCATTACGACACCGACGGTGGATTACCCGGCAACGAGGTGCTTTGTATGGCCCGGGATGCATCGGGCACACTCTGGATAGGCACGGATAAAGGCCCGGCCTCGTATCGACAGGGCCAGTGGACTACCTATCCGAAATGCCCCGAAGACATCACACCGGCCGTTGCAACCGGTGCCGGCGGCATAGTTGCCTTCGGCACATATCGCCATGGCATTATTGTCTTCGACGGAAATAACTTTCGACGCTGCGACAGCCTAAACAGCCGACTGTCGCATAACATGGTAACCGCATTGGCCTTTGACGAACGGAACAGGCTGTGGGCCGGAACGTGCCTTGGATTGCTGTGCATGGACAAAAGTTCCGAACAGGTTTACACAAAAGAAAATTCAGGCCTGCTTTCTAACAATATCACCGATCTTCTGGCCGACGGATCCGGCATCTGGGTCGCAACCAACGCCGGCGTCGCACGATACAATCCATATTCAAAAAAAGAGGCCTACGCCCGATAAAGAAAGCACAGGCCCCGTCCTAAGCCCAATTCAATCGGCAGCCTAAAGGATGCCTGACAGCAGATACGTCTAACACCTGCGGCGTCAGTCACCAAATGTCTATCTGATCAACCGAATATCGTCGAAGTACAGCGTTCCCTGCCCGCCGGCCGGATCGGGTGCGTTCTTTGTGCCGACACCGATCGTTATCGAGTTTACATTCGTAAGGTCAACACCAAACTCGGCGAGGTCGATAATCCACGGATTCCAGCCGGTAAGCTGCGTTGCCGCCGGGTCATCGTGGTAGACCACGGCTGTGCCGTTTAGAGCGACGAATATTCGATCTGCGACGTTATCCGTATCGCCTCTGACCCAAAGGCTGAGCTTCATGACGTCCTCCTGGGTCCAATCACGCGGCGAGACCAGCGTCAGAGTCGCTTCCGAGATCCTGCCGGCATTATCGTAGCGATAGATCATCGACTGGGACCCGCCGTGAACGATGGATTTTTCGGCGTAAGGCGGGAAATCATTGCCCACCAGTGCGCCGTTTGTCAGAGTCCCGAAACCGTCGATCCACTTGTCGAAAATCCTGTTGACTCCCGGTTCGCCGGGCAGCGGATCGATGTCGTCGTAAGACTCGAAATCATCTACGACAAGGAAGTCGCCCGTCGTAAAGCTCCAGACGTTGCCCAACCACGGGCTGTCCGGATTCTGGCTGTTAATCGCGTCCACGCGCCAGTAATACGTCGTATGCCATTCGAGCTTACCCGGATCGTAGCTGTCGTCGCCGCGCGGGTTAGTGGTCTTGAACTCCGGCGAGGCCTTGGTGGCGTTGGCTACGGCGTCGGCATCGGTGCCGAAATACACATCGTGCGACGTCGCGTCATCGCCCGGATTCCACGAGAGAACGGGCGTCAAGCTCGTGCCCGCAGCGGCGTGTCCGGGAACCGGCGTACCGGCCTTGACCGGCAGCGACAACGCCGCCTGCGGGATAACCTGCTTGGGCGTGCGCGGGCTCGACCAGCGCAGCTCAGCGACGGCCCCGCCGCCGTTCTCATAGTATTCCATCTGCAAGCTGTAAGTCTTGCCGGCTACGAGATCGATAGTTCCTTTGTTCTCAGTAGGCCCGTGGTCGGTCCAGTTATTAACAAGCTGTTGACCCTCGGTCCAGAGCCGCACACCGTCATCGCTGTTTGTATAGAAGGTATAGGTCTCGGTGAATGCGGCCTCTACTTCTCCCGTCCACCGGGCGGAGAACTGATCGTCGCCAACCGAGGGATCCGGCCCGCCGGGGTCGCCCCAGTTGAAGTCTATCTGAGGGTCCGTCCGGGTCGCCATCAGCGTATTGAAGCTCATCCCCTGGAAATATTGTGCCTTGACACCGCCGCCCTCTCTCGCAGTTGTAAAGCTCCAGACTTCTCCCTCGTGGGTGGCGGGCGGATCGAGCTCATCGATGCGCCAGTAGTAAGTCTTATCCGGCTCGAGCGCGCCGGGGCTGAAGGTCGTATTTGTCTGGTCCGTTCCTCCGGTTGCGTCATTTACATCTTCGAAATTGTCGCCGAAATAAACGGTGTGCAATTTAGCGTTGAAGCCCGCCGTCCAGCTTAGAGCCGGTTCGGCATCGATGAATTTCGCTCCGTCGGCCGGCACAGGCGCATAAGCTGTTCTCGAAGGTATTGAAAAGCTCCAGACGTCGCCCTTCCACGGACTGGCAGAGTTGGCGTCGTTTACTTCGTCGATCCGCCAGTAGTAGGTCGTGCCCGGAACAAGACCGTCTGGAACGGGAAATCCTGTAAAACCGATAATCTGCGATGGCTGGGACGTATTGCCTGCGAACGTATCGGCGGCGCCTTCGTTAACGTCGTCGAAATCGGTGCCGATGTAGACATCGTGCGAGACGGCCCAGTCACCCGGCGACCACGATAAGGTGCCCCACGTCTGCTCGAGGAACGCTCCGTCTTCCGGATCGGGACGTCCGGCGAGCGGATTGCCGCCGCCGAAGCCCTGAAGACCGTTTTCCATGATCGCCAGAATATCGTCTTCCGAGAGAACCGCATTGAAATAGCCCACCTCGTCGATGCTTCCGTTGAAGGAGTCGCCCGGGCCGCCGTCACGAGACTGAGCGCCAATGAAAAGCGGCTTGTCCTCCTGAAGATTGATACCGCCCGACGCTTCGGCAGCCAAAGCCCCATCATGGTAGAGTTTAATATCACCGCTCGTAGTGTCATAGGTAGCTACGACGTGATGCCATTCGCCGACGGAGCTGTCGGCCCTTACACCGGCCCAGCCCGTATCGTTGAACACCTCGAAGAGAACTATCGGTTCACCGCTGACCATCATAACGCCCCAGTTGTGCGCACCTGGGTTGCCGCCGCCGTTATGCTGGCCCCTCGAAACCATGTGAATCCATCCCTGAGTGGCTGCGATGTTGCACCAGAAAGACACGGAAAAGACGTCAACGTTGAGTGCCGGATCGTTGCCGCAGTCAACGTAACTGCCCGAGACGAATTCCAGTGCGCTGCCGAACTTGCCGTCAATCCAGTTCGGTGAGCCTATGAGCGTGCCGTCATGACCGTTGCCGGAATCATCGGCCGTAACGTCGCCGCTTCCTTCGTCGAGCAGCCATATACCAAGGATGCTCTCGGGGTCAACTTCGGCGTAGCTTTGTCCCGCAAACAATAAACTAATGATAATACAAGTGATACAAAACATCGTCAGGCGCGTCATTTCTGTGTCCTCCAAAGGTCTTTTAATTCTACACAACATCTACATTTTTACCAAATTAACGGCTCCTGCGTCAAGAGAAATCTTGACACGAAACATACCTTTTTCCGCTCCGGCGAGCAGTAAAAAGGGGCCTATACTCAATCGTCAAGCATAGGCCCCGTCCTAAGACAAATTCCGTCGGCAGGGCGAATAAACACCTGTCGATCATGTCATCGAAACTGAATTTACTGAACCAGCCCGATGTCGTCGAAGTACACCGTTCCTGTGCCGCCACTTGCAACCGGGGCATTCCTGGTGCCGAAACCAAGGGTAATCGAAGGAACGTTAGCAAGGTCCGTGCCCTGATCGGCGAATTTCTGCAGGTCGATCTCCCACTCATTCCAGCCTGCGTCCTGCGTTGCGGCATCGTCAGGATGATACACTACGGCATTGCCCAGAGCCACAAACATGCGCTCGGCGGCGTTAGCCGAATCGCCCTGGAACCACAGCTCCAGCTTGGTTACGCCATGAGCGGTCCAGTCGCCATCGGCAAGAGACATAGTCGCCTCGGACGTCTTGCCGGCGTTGTCGTAACTAAGCGGCATCGCCTGAGCGCCGCTGCGGACAACGTCGAGCGAGGCAAAAGGCGGGTCCAGATTGCCGGCGACCGCACCGTTGGTCGTGGTGCCGAAACCGTCTATCCACGTCAGATAGATCCTGTTGCTGCCGGGCTCACCTTCCTCGATGTCGTTATACGACTCGAAATCGTCGACGATCAGGCGGTCGGGAACCGTGAAACTCCAGATAGTTCCGGGATTAACCGCACCGCCGGACTCGACTTCATCGACGCGCCAGTAATAATCGCCGCCGCCAAATTCAACCAGACCTTCCAGGTTAAGGCTTGTCCCGGCCTGATTGCCCTGGAATTCGGGCGAGTCATTGTCGGCGCCGGCAACTGCATCGCGGTCGGTGCCGAAGTAAACATCGTGCGAAACGGCTCCGTCGCCCGCCGACCAGCTTGCCGAAGCCGCCTCGCGGATATCCACTATAGCGTCCTGACCGGGCACGGGATCACCTGCCAGCTTCGGATCGCCGAGCATCACTTCCGCAACCTCTTCGGCGGTTAAAGCCTTATTGTAGAAACGCACGTCGTCGATTACACCGTCGAAACCTGTGCTGCCGCCGTATCGGCCTATTACAAAGGGGGTATCCGCAGTGTCCAGTTCGATCGTTTGACTGCCGATGACTACTCCGTCGGCGTACAGCGTGGTCGTGTTGCCGCCGTCGGTGCCACTGTAGACCTGCGCGAAATGGACCCACCTGGCCCGCGAGGGATAAGTTACGTCGAAATCGTACGTGGGATAACCCCAGCGCTGTACGCGCCAGTCGTTGAGCGAGCCCAAAGTTCTCAGGCAGAACTCCTGACCGTCCGACTGCGAGCCCATATCGTAGATTCCGCCGTTGTTGTAGCCGGTCGTGTATACCCAGGCGGTGACGGTTTTGGCGTTGCCGCCGTCGACCCCGAAGTCGGCCGGCATCAAGCCCGTCGGTACCCAATCGCCCGACCCGTCAAAACTCAGGGCGCCGCCGTCGACGCCGTCCGTCCACTCCGGGTCACCCGCAAGAGCCCCGTGATTGCCGTGGCCGGACCAGTCAACAACGTTGTTTCCGGCGCCTTCGTCGAGCTTCCACCAGCCGACAAGATCCGGATCGCTAACCGGCACGTCCGGCACTGTGGTGAAGCTCCAGACGTCACCCGGATACGTTGTCATGCCATCAGACTCATCGACGCGCCAGTAGTAGGTCTTCTCCTCTTCAAGCGAGGCCGACGGAGTGAAGGTGGTCTGCGTTTGTGGCAGGGCCCCGGTGGCGTTGGCCACAGTGTCAAAATCATCGCCGAAGTAGACATAGTGAATTCTCGCACCGAAACCTGCCGTCCAGCCAAGCTCCACTTCCGTGGGCACAAACTCGGCACCGTCAGATACAGTAGGATCATACGCTTTATTCGACGGAACCCAGAAGCTCCATACGTCACCTTTCCACGGGCTGGCCGCGTTGGCGTCGTTGACCTCGTCAACCCGCCAGTAATAAGTCGTGCCGGGCACCAGGCCGTCAGGAATGGGAAATCCTACAAAACCGACGATCTGCGATGGCTCAGGCGTGTTGCCTGCGAAGGTCTCGGCGGCACCCTCGTTCACGTCGTCGAAATTGGTCCCGATATACACGTCGTGAGAGGCCGCGTAAAATCCCGGCTTCCAGGAAAGCGTGCCCCAGGTCTGCTCGAGCACGGCGCCGTCTTCGGGGTCTGGACGCCGGGCCAGCGGATTACCGCCGCCGCCGGCGACATTCGGGATATACCAGTTGTTGATCCATTCACTTATGACTTCGCCTCGAGGATCGTCGTCCTGGCCGCTTGTCTGGAAGAAAATACCTAAGCGACCGCCGGTATCGGCATTGTAGACGATGACGGGATCAGCTCTTGTGCCGGCGTCGTTACCGGCAAGGATCAGTTCGGGCTCCCAATCGCCTTCAAGCTCATCGAGATGGAACGGGCGGTCGGTTTGGAAGTCCTGCAGAGATGGAGTGAATTCCGCACCGTCGGCTGTAACAGTAACGGCCGTATCGTCGTCCCACATTGTGATGCCGGCAATATCCATCATTGTCTGCAGGCCACCTGCGGCATTTGTTCCAGCGCCATTTACGACGTAGAACGCATAGTCGCCGGTGTTGATGATGGTATTGCCGTCATCCAGGAACAATTCGGCTAATGAGTCATCAGCCTGCCCGTTACCAGGTTCATAAATAGTGTCCGGGAACTGCCCGCAAAGGATCAGAAGGTCACTTCTTCCATCTCCCGTGTGGTCATCCACCCAAGCTGCCAGAGCATCCTGTTCGTCCACCGAGAACAGTTCAACTGTCATGCCCGTTACATTGTCCGCAATTTCCTGCACTTCGCGGTCGGCCGCGGCCTGGCCCCACCAGTTGGCCTGCGTCGAAATCGCCACCTCCGAAGCCACAGCCGTCGCACTAAATACGAGAGCGATTATGAATGCTAATACTATGTTCCTCATTTTTACCTCCTTCTTTCAACTGAAAATCGACAGTATTCCCGCTCCGGCCACACACCGAAGCGACTAACGGAAGTTTCAAGAGTTTACGGCAATCCGGCAATCCGTCCCACAATGTAAAATCCTAATATCTATCCGCCGCAGGCCGACTAAATCTCCCTTTGGGATGGCTAAGCCACGAAACAAATTCAAAATTAAAACGTCCAAAGCTCAAAACGACATTGCGTGTGATTTACTACGAAGGCGTTTTAAGAATTTGCATTTTGAAAATTCGATATTGTTTGGGATTTAGTGCTTAGGATTAGGTGCTTGAATATTGGTCTGACCTCCTTCCTTCGGCTGGTTAGTGGCAACTGGTTACCATTCACCGATCACAAGGTTATAAATTTTCCTGCCGGAAAGCCATGCCTGGGGCATCCCTTAGGGAGAAAACCCACAGACTTCACTATTATATTTCTACCAAATAGTTGGCTGGCACGTCAAGAAAAATCCGATAATATTGAGAG
Source organism: uncultured Pirellulales bacterium (assembly GCA_964598225.1). Classification (GTDB taxonomy): domain Bacteria; phylum Planctomycetota; class Phycisphaerae; order Sedimentisphaerales; family Anaerobacaceae; genus SG8-4. The sequence continues at coordinate 49,690 of CAZRBG010000018.1, read as the reverse complement.
GTTTTCTGCCAATTAAGCGCAAAAAGGGGGCCTGTGCCTAATCAACAAGCACAGGCCCCATCCTAAGCTTTTAGGGTCTCAGGCTATCAGGGAACCAGGTTGTGGATATCCGGTTACCAGGAAATCAGGCGGGAGAAGACCCTTGCAGCGTTCTCCCGATATCCTGAATCCTGATAGCCTGCCTCCTGATATCCTGTTGCCCTGATTTCCTATTGAATCAGCCTGATATCGTCAAAGTATACTGTTCCGGTGCCTTCCGTGCCCGGGACGCCCTTTGTGCCGACTCCGACCGTTAGCGTATCGACATTGGTAAGGTCCGTGCCGAAGTCAGCCAGGTCGATGACCCACTCTTCCCAGATGGCTATCTCTGTAGCGGCCGGATCGGAGTGGTATACCGGATTGCCGTTGACGGCGACAAAAATCCTGTCCGGAGCGTTGCCGGGAGCATTCGTGAACCACAGGCTCAGCTTGGTTACTCCCTGCTGCGTCCAGTCTTTCGGAAATTCCAGCGTCAGTGTCGCCTCTGAGAACTTGCCGGCGTTGTCGTAATTGAAGTTCATCGACTGATTGCCGCTGTGAACGTTCGTCTTCTCGGCGTACGGCGGTAGAACATTGCCGACAACCGCACCGTTGTTCTGAGTTCCGAAGCCGTCTATCCACTTATCGAAAATCCTGTTACCGGCCTCGCCGGCGGGGGGATCGACGTCCACGTAGCTCTCGAAGTCGTCTACAACGAGGAAATCACCCGTATCGAACGTCCAGACGTTGCCGACCCACGGACTGCCCGGATTGAGATCGTTGACCTCGTCCACACGCCAGTAATAGACCGAATCGAATTCGAGCATGCCGGGATCAAGGCTCTCTTCACCGAGAGTCTTGCTGCCCTGGTATTCCGGCGAGTCTTTGGTGGCGTTTTCCACGGCATCGGCGTCGGTGCCGAAGTAAACTTCATGCGAAGCAGCGGCATCTCCCGCCTGCCACGACAGTGAAGACGCCAGATTCACACCCACGACGCCGTCAGCCGGGTAAGGCTCTCTGGCCAGCATCGGCGGCTGCAGCGGGCCGGCGGGAACGATCTCTTTGTCCATTGTCGGCGTCGACCAGGACAACTCCTGCTGCGAATTGCGGTCCCAGTCGGCGAATTCCAGACGCAGGGTGTGGATGCCCTCTTCGAGCCTTATCGGCTGCGAAGCATACTCGGTGGCTACCCAGGAAGCCCAGACGTCGATAACCTTCTCGCCGTCGATCCACAGGCGCGTGCCGCCCTCGCTTAGGATGCTGAAGGTGTAAGTGTCGGGCTCGAAGATTACCAGGTCCGCGGTCCAGCGTGCAGACCAGCCATCGACCGGCAGCAGCGGGTCGGGGCTTTCGCCGCCCCAGTTGAAGTTGACTTCCGGATCGATGCGGGTCAGCACCGGCGTTCCGCTCAGGCTCGTGTTATTGAAGAACTCAGCCTTGAGGCCGCCTTCGCCGGAAGCCGTCATAAAGCTCCAGACCTCGCCCCTGTGCGTGGTGGCGACGTCGAATTCATCGACGCGCCAGTAATAGGTCTTGCCCTTCTCAAGGGGATCCAGCTCGAAAGTAGTGCCTGTCTGTCCAGCCGCTCCGGCAGCGTCGTTTACATCGTCGAAATTCTCGCCGAAATACACGTGGTGCAATCTCGCGCCCCAGCCGGCATTCCAACTGAGATCGGTATTCGGATCCACAAATTGGGCGCCATCGGGCGGAGAAGGCTTCCAGGCTTCCTTGGGCGGAACCGTAAAGCTCCAGATGTCGCCCTGCCAGGGGCTGTCCGGATTGTCCGGGTTAACCTCGTCGACGCGCCAGTAGTAAGTTGTTCCGGGAACAAAACCTTCCGGCACGGCAAATCCGGGAAAGCCGACGATTAAATTCGCCGCGGCCTGGTTGCCTAAAAATGCATCATCGGCGCCGGCAACAACATCCTCACGGTTATCGCTGAAATAGACATCGTGAGAAACCGCATCTTCTCCCGCCGTCCAGGTCATGTTCGCCCAGGTGGCTTCGACCACTGCGCCGTCAGCCGGCGTGGGTTCCTGCGACTTAAAAACAGGCTCCAGCAGTTCGATCTCGGCAATTTGCATACTGTTGGCGCTGCCGGCATCGCGAACGGTCGGGAACATGACCTGATAGTGCGCGTACGCCACGTTGTTCTCGAACGTAATTGGTGTTTCGTTCTGCGTCCTCCGGGGCCAGGCCGTATCGCCGGCGAAGTCTTCGATCGACCCCGAGGCGATCAGCGTGTACGGTCCGTTGATGCTCTCGTTCGAGCCGGACAGCTCCCACTCGACCGGATCGCGAGGCTCAGCGTCATTGGCCGTCGTTAGCGATATGCCGGTCACTGTAGTCGGTCCGACAGACGGCGTAACCCGGATACCCGTAGGCTCGACGTTTCCCTTGAAGTGCAGATACTTGGTCAGTATCTGATCGTCGATGGCAAATTTCGGCAGCTCGTTGGGCGGCCAGCCGTTGTCATCGCCACCGGTAGTCTGCCCGTCGTTCGGGACACCGATGATAGCGTCGCCCGGCGTTGTGACGTCGCGCGCCGCCTGGGCCGTGCCGCTCAATACCAGCATCGACGCGAGCACAATAATAATTGATAAGTTCTTCAACATGTTTTACCTCCTTCTACTTGGAATGGTATTGTGACTTATGCTCCGGCCACTTGCCAAAGCAACTTTGTACTCATCTTGAATTCTGACGACAGACCGGCAGCGCCCTCCCTTGACAACGATTCTCTGTCTGCGAATTGGAGCTACCATCCTTCCTAAAGCCGGAAAACAGCAATGTATCTTCCTGTCGGGATACTGCAAAACCTACAAAATCCACCGGTCAGACAAACTTCACGTATTTATATGTACCAAATTGCCCGTCCATGCGTCAAGGAAATTCTTGTGAATAATGCGATTTGATGGTTAAGGCTCGCCGGGCGCCATTTTGTTGGCATGGCGCCCGGTACCTGTCGAATGAGCCTCAATTGGAAGCGTCTGGTAATTTAAGGCTTGTTATCCGTTGACCTTGACTTTTATCGACTTGGCCTTGGCGGCTTTCGGCAGCGTTACGGTCAGAACGCCGTCCTTGCACTCGGCGTTGATCTTCTCCTGATCGACGTCCGTCGGCAGGCTCAATTCGCGCCGGAAGCTGCCGTAAGTGCTCTCCACGTGATAGTAATCCTTTTCCTCTTTTTCTTGCTCTTGTTTCTTTTCGCCGCTGATGGTCAGTTTGTTGCCGTACACCGAAATGTCGATGTCGTCGGCCTTGCAGCCGGGAACTTCGGCTCTGACCACAATCGAATCTTCTTTATCTGCAATGTCGATTGCCGGCCACGCCCTGTATCCCGAAAAAGGCCTGTCCAGCCCTCTGAAGAAGCTGTCGAAAAGATCGTCCATCTCGTTGTGAAGCCTCGATAAACCGTTTCCATGTCTTCTGCTAATCGGTACCAGTGCCATAGTAACACCTCACTTTCTTTCTGATTTAGTCATTACTTTTTCATTTTTTGTCTTTTTGTTTAACGCTCTGATGGTATATTTGCAAATCGCGTGCCAAAACCAGAATAGCCGTATTTCGCTCAATATCGCCGGTTATCACCGTTTTCAGGGCCTGCCGACCGCTCACTCCGGCTGTCAATTTGGCATCTACTTAGTCCATTTAGCTTCTGCTGTTTCGCGACCATCCCCACGCTCTTCGTTGTCATTGGTGCCCGCACAGCCCATCCTCTCTTTTTCTTCATGTTTTTTTCGCTTCGATTCGATCGAAATAATGGGGCCTTTGAAGCGCATTAAGTAATGGGCGGGTGATTGGCCCTTTACAATGAGACTGTGGCGGTTATCATTGTGTATTGAAGCTTGAGCATCAGGGATTGGTGGGCTGTGCCCACCCTACGGCATCGAGAGTAGCTTCGAATTCGAATGTGTTTTTGACCGTTGTTTTTTAAGGGAGTTATTTATGGACCTTCAGGATTTTATTAACAGGATGCAGCAGCCGGGCCCGATGAGGTATCACGGCATAAAGTTCAGGTGGAGCTGGCTGATAATACTGGTCGTGGTCGTGCTGGTCGCGATCGGGCTGAAATCGACGGCATACACCGTACCTGCCGACTCTGCCGGGGTGGTGCAGAGGTTCGGTCTCTACGACCGCACCACGCAGCCGGGCATACATCTGAAAATGCCCTTCGGCATCGAAGAAGCGGTTTCCGTACCGGTGCAGAAGGTGCAGAAAGAGGAGTTCGGCTTCAGAACGCTCAAGGCCGGCGTGGATTCGCAGTACCTGGGCACCGACGAAATCGAAGGGCGGCGCGTGAGCAATGAGGACCTTGTCAGACTGATAAGACAGAGCGGCGCAAGAGTATCGAGAAGCGGAACGTTTCAACTGGCCGAGAGAGCCAGAGAAATACTCAGGAGTGAATACGTAATGCTCACCGGCGATCTCAACATAGTCGACGTCGAGTGGATCGTTCAGTACCAGATAAAAGACGCTTGCAGCTATCTGTTTAACATACGCGAGCCCAGACAGACGATCCGAGACGCCAGCCAGGCGGTGATGCAACAGCTCATCGGAGACGGCAGCGTAGACGAAGCTATAACAATCGGAAGGGTCGAATACGAAGTCTCGGCCAAAGAAGACCTGCAGAAGCTTCTCGACGAGTACGAGACCGGGATTCACGTCGTTACAATCAAGCTCCAGTCTTCCAATCCGCCGCAGCGGGTGCGGCCGGCTTTCAACGAGGTCAACAAGGCCCTCCAGCAGAAGGAAACGAGAATCAACGAAGCGAACAAAGCCTACAACGAAGCCGTGCCGAAGTCGAAGGGCGAAGCCAAGAAGCTGATCGAGACGGCCAAAGGCTATGCCGCCGAGAGGGTCAACCAGGCACAGGGCGACGTCGCCAAATTCGAGAGCATTTACGCCGAATACACCAAAGCCCCGGACGTTACCAGGCAGAGAATGTACATCGAGACGATGGCCAAGGTCCTGCCGCTGATACCGGAAAAATGGATTATCGAGCAGGGCGGCGCCGAAGGCGGAATACTGATGAGGCTCAATCTGGAAAGGGAAAAGAGTTCCGATTAAAAAACTTCCGTTCGTAGTGTGCCCGTAAGAGCCTGCCCTGAGCTTGTCGAAGGGGCATATCAAAAATAACGCCTCCGCAGGATGGCCAAGCCATTACGGCGTCACTACAAACGGCCAAATAGACCACCGGAATCTATCAAAGAAAGGTCGATATAATGAAACGTATAATTGCAATAGTAGTTCTTATAATTGTCATCATCTTTTTGTCTACCTCGATATACGTGGTGGAAGAAACCGAGCAAGCGGTGGTGACTCAATTCGGCAAGCCCGTCCGGGTAATTGTCAACCCGATCGAAGGCCGCAACACCAAACAGATAGTCGCCGAACTGAGAGACAAGTACTCACAAGAGGGCATTGCAGTCAGCGAAGGCGCGGGATTGAGATTCAAAATACCTTTCGTACAGAGCGTGCGAAAGTTCGAGAGGAGACTGCTGCGGTGGAACGGCTATCCGGAACAGATCCCCACCAAGGACAAAAAATACATCCTCGTCGACTCCACAGCGCGATGGTATATCAAGGACCCGCTGCAATTCCTCCGTTCGGTCAGCACGATAGAGCAGGCCCACGCCAGGCTCGACGACACCATCGACTCGGGCGCCAGGAACTCCATCACCAAAAGAGACCTCATCGAGATAGTCCGCACGAGCAACCGCGAGATGAGAGTAGCCGAGGAAGAGCTGCTCGAGACCACCCGCGTAACCACGATAACCGAGGGCAGGCCCGTGATTGTCGAGGAAATCACAGAAAGCGCCGTTGAGGCCTGCGAAGTATACGGCATCGGCATTCACAGCTCCGGCGTATTGATCAAAGGGCTGACTTATATCCAGGATGTCAAGGAAGCGGTCGAAGAGAGAATGATCCAGGAGAGACTGAAGATCGCCGAGCAATACATCTCCGAGGGCGAGGGCGAATACGAAAGCATCATGGGCAACAAGGAAAGAGAGGTCAAGACTATCCTTTCCGGGGCGTACAAGACGGCGCAGGAAATCGAGGGCGTGGCCGACGCAAACGCGACCGAGATCTACGCCGCGGCTTACGGCAAAGACTCCGAGTTTTACAGATTCTGGAAGACTCTCGAGTTGTACGAGGAGCATTTGGCCGGTGCTAAGACGCGATTGATCCTCGGCACCGATAACAGTCTGTTCGAGTTAATAAAAGGCGACGTGCTAAGGACCGAAAGCGCCGCAATCAAAGAGGACTCTACGCAGCAAGGTTCGCAGAAATGATTTTCATCAGATTAATTAGAATTTTAGGCATCCTCATCGCCGCGGGCCTGATTTACCATCTGCTTCGCTCGGCCGGAAAAAAGAAGGTGACGACCGGTCGACAGGGCAAAAACGGCAGCCGGAAGAAGTACGTCGAGTCCTCCGTAATAGATAACAAGGACGAGACGAACAATGGCAAAGATTCCGAAGAACGCTCTTGAAAAACCGCACCGGATGCAATTGCTTCGCTGCGCTCGCAACGACAATTGTTAATTGGAGATCTGAAACCGTATTAATAGGACGAATTCCATGATTCACAAGAGACAAATACTGGCTGCAATTATTATAATTTCTCTAAGCATGACGGTTTTTGCCGCAGAGGAACAAAAAGCCGAACTGACGCGAGACTACAATGTCAAGCCGGTGAGCTTCAACAATGTCAACGTTCAGGACGATTTCTGGACGCCGCGACTTGAGACCAGCCGAAAGGTGACAATCCCGTATTGTTTCGAGAAATGCGAAGAGACCGGGCGTATTAGAAACTTCGAGAAAGCCGCCGGGTTAATGGAAGGCAAACACGAGGGCATCTACTTCAACGATTCCGACGTCTATAAGGTCATGGAAGGCGCAGCCTACTCGCTGCAGGTCCGCCCCGATACCATGATGCGGCTTTACCTGGACAAAGTGATAAAGGTCATGGCCGGCGCGCAGTGGGAGGACGGATATCTGTACACTTTCTACTCAATTCCTAAGAGACAGCCCGAGAAGCTCTGGACCGACATTCAGAGCAAGCACGAGCAATACTGCGTGGGTCACATGTACGAAGCTGCCGTCGCGCATTATCAGGTCACCGGCGAAAATCTGTTCCTCGATGTCGCTACGAAAAACGCCGATCTGATTTGCGACGTTTTCAACCCAGACAATCGCACCGACCCGCCGGGCCATCAGGAGATCGAGATCGGCCTGTGCAAACTCTACCGAGCCACGGGCGACGGAAAGTACCTCGACCAGGCGAAGTTCTTCCTCGATCAGCGCGGCCGCGTGGGCAACCGCGGACCGAACGGCGACAAAGGTCTCTACGGCGCGTACTCCCAGGACCACAAGCCCGTCACCGAGCAGACAATGGCCCTGGGCCATTCGGTTCGAGCCGCGTATCTCTATACCGGCATGGCAGACGTCGCAGCGCTTACCGGCAATATGGAATACATACGCGCGATCGACACGATCTGGAAGGACGTGGTCGGTGCCAAGCTATATATCACCGGCGGCATCGGCGCCGCAGGCGGACACGAAGGCTTCGGCGGCCACTATGAGCTTCCCAACATGAAGGCCTACTGCGAGACCTGCGCATCGATCGCCAATATCTTCTGGAATCATCGCATGTTCCTCATGCACGGCGAAGGCAAGTACATCGACGTACTGGAGCGCGTGCTCTACAACGCCGCCCTGTCGGGCATCTCCATGAAGGGCGACCGGTTCTTCTACCCGAATCCTCTGGAATCCGACGGCCGGCATGCCCGGAGCGCATGGTTCGGCTGCGCATGCTGCCCGTCGAATGTCGCGAGGTTCATTCCCTCGGTGCCCGGTTACACGTACGCCCACAAGGACGGGGATGTATACGTCAACCTGTTCATCAGCGGCCGCGGCCAAATCGACACCGGAGAAAATCACGTAACGTTGACACAGCAGACGCATTACCCCTGGCGCGGCTCGGTGAAGATCGGAGTCGAACCTGAAAAAAGCGGCACGTTCGCGATCAACGTTCGCATCCCCGGCTGGGCACAGAACGAGCCGGTGCCGAGCAACCTTTACAGATTCCTTTCGCGCTCCGGCGAGCAGGCCTCGCTCAGCGTCAACGGCAAGTCAATGTCTCCCGAGATCGAGAGCGGCTATGCCCGGATCGAGCGCAAATGGAAAAAGGGTGACACAATCGAGCTGGACCTGCCGATGCCCGTCCGGCGGATCATCGCGCACCGGGCGGTCGAAGCCGACCGCGGCAAAGTGGCACTGCAGCGCGGGCCGATAGTCTTCTGCCTCGAATGGCCCGACAACGACGGCGAGGTACTGAATCTCGTAGTCAACGACAATGCCGAACTTCGCACTGAATACAGGCCCAATCTTTTGGGCGGCGTAACGGTAGTCAAAGGCAAGGCCCTTACCGTAAAGCGCACTCTCGACGGCGCTGTCATCGGCGCCGGCGAGAGGCAATTCACCGCTATTCCCTATTACGCCTGGGCCCATCGCGGCAAGGGCCAGATGACAGTCTGGCCCGCGCGAATCCCCGAAGCGGCCCGGCCTGAGCCTGCCGATACGTTGACTTACACGAGCAAGACAACGGCATCATTCGTACACAAATCGCTCGATGCAATCAAGGACCAGATTCTGCCGAAGAACTCTGCCGATGCGTCGCAGTCGCAACTGGACTTCTGGCCGCACAAGGGAACGACCGAATGGCTCAAGTTCGAGTGGGACGAGAAACACAAGATCTCCGGCGTCAAAGTCTATTGGTTCGACGACACCGGCCGGGGCGCTTGCAAGGTCCCCGGATCATGGAAAGTGCTCTACCGCGACTCGGCAGGGGAGTTCAAGCCTGTAAAAGCACCAACACCATACGGCACAGCCAAGGACCGCTTCAACAAGGTCAATTTCAACCCGGTTACGACCGACGCGGTAAGAATCGAAATCAAGCTCCAGGATAAATGGTCCGCCGGCGTCCAAGAAGTCGTTATCGAATAGCCTCACTTTGCGCGAAAGTAGGATGGTGATGCCGCATTGTCTTTGTTGTCATTCCTGCGAAGGCAGGAATCCAGATGCCCCCGAACGAATGGATTCCTGCCTTCGCAGGAATGACAGTTATGAGGAATGACAGTTATGAGGAATGACGGTTATGAACAATGACGGTTACGAAGGAAGATGGTTATGAAGGAAGATGACGGAAGACTACGGGTGCGTCGGTTACCCGGCTGAATCTTTTGATGTGCTGGCGGCGTGGATACCACTCGATGAAAAAGTTGGCGATGGCCTCCCAAAGGGAGACCCATGCGGCGACTGTCAGACCCTGCGCGAAGACCTCGGCCAGAACGCCTTCGCTCGATGAGAACCGCCGGGTTGCTGCTATCGCGAACATCAGCAGCACCAGGCCGATGGCAAAAAGGACGAGCGACCGCCTGTGCATGACGGCGAGGTCGCGTTTTTCCGTTTCCTGCAGGTACTGAAAGTATGTGCGGATGCTCCTGCGCACGCGATCCATCACCTTCTCATCCGGCATCGAAGAAAGCGAAATCCTGATGACAAAATCGCGCCTGCCGATCTCGCGTACGCAATCGGTTATGTAGTCGACGAACTCCTGGTCGAGGTCCTTCTTCAGATACGGAGCGGTCCGGTCGAAAAAATTGTACAAATCCTCCACCGACCGAACGGACGCATCGATAATGACCTCGCCTTTTTCGGTTAATTCATATCTGTTTATAATCGTCTTCTTCATAAAGACCTAAATTTACGTCCACCAAAGAGGCTTCCAAAAGACTATTATACCGTATGTCGGTTATTTGATGTTCGCATATTGTCTTTCCCGGATTATTCTTGACAGGTCCAGGCCGGTTGTGGTACAAATATAGTGAGTCTGTGGATTATCGGCCTTTGGATGGCAGTTTTTTGACATTATCTTGTTAACAAGCCCGGCAGAAAGGCCGAATTAATGAGGTTGGCGCTCTTTGACAAGGGTTTTTGCCTAAAACCATAACAATATTACAATCCATTCAACGCAGATTTTAGAAGTTGCGTCCTTGAATAACCGCCCGTAATGGGCCTGAATAAGGAAGGAGGTAGCCGCAAGTCGCAAGGATTTTCCGGGGGAAACCAATACAGTAACTGTTGACGTACGGCGTTTCGGCGTGTGACCGAAGCGCGATTATATTGATTCTTTGTAAGGAGGAATATAATGTTCAGGAAATTAATTTGTATCATTTCTTTTGTTGCCGCGCTGGGTATGGGACTGTCGATCCCGGCTCGAGCTGCCGATCCCGATCTTGCGGCGTACTGGAACTTCGACGAGGGTTCGGGCAACACGGCGTTTGACTCAACCGGCAACGGCAACGACGGCACTTTTGTAGGCGATCCACAGTGGGTTGCCGGACAGTTCGGTGGGGCGCTCGAGTTCGACGGCGACGACTACGTAAACTGTGGAAATGGTCCCTCGCTGCAGATCCAGGACGAGATAACCATGGCCTTCTGGTTTCAGGTTGAGGCTTTCCAGAATACATGGGAGGGCTTTCTTGCAAAAGGTGACGACTCTTATCGAGCCAGCCGAGGCGGAGGCACGGGCAATGCCACTCACATGGGCATTTCGGGCACGTCAGTCGGCGGCGGCAATGGATGGTTCAATGGAACCGTTATAGTAACCGGAGGCGACTGGCACCACTTTGCCGGAACTTACGACGGAACAGCAGGAAGAATTTATATCGATGGTGTTCTGGACGTAGAGAGCCCCGGCACAGGACAAATAAATATCAGCAGTTACGATCTTTACATAGGTGAAAATGCTCAGCAAACCGGACGTTTCTTCCACGGCCTTCTCGATGATGTACGTATCTACAGCCGGGCACTGTCGGAAGATGAGATTCAGGGAGTTATGGCCGGCGGCGGAGCGGAATTCCCTTTTGCCTCAGGGCCTAATCCTGAGGACAGCGCATTGCTGGAGCAGACCTGGACGACCCTGGGCTGGCGTGCAGGCGATTTCGCCGCTTCGCATGATGTTTATTTGAGTGACAATTTTGAGGATGTCAACAGCGGAGCCGAAGCTGCGTTCCAGGGCAACAAAACCCTGACCGATACGACGCTCATCATCGGCTTCATGGGATTTCCTTTCCCCGAAGGCCTTATGCCCGGATCAACTTACTACTGGCGAGTCGACGAAGTAAACGACTCGGAGCCTAACAGTCCGTGGATAGGCCCCGTGTGGAGCTTCTCAATCCCGCCAAAGACGGCTTACAATCCGGTGCCTGCCGACGGCGGCAAGTTTGTAGATCTGGACCCGACGCTTAGCTGGACGGCCGGCTTCGGCGCGCAGCTACATACTGTCTATTTCGGCGACGATTTCGACACGGTAGCCAACGCGACCGGCGGAGCGCAACAGGGAGATGCAACCTTCAGTCCCGGCGTACTTGAGCCGGACAAGACCTACTATTGGAGAGTCGACGAGTTCGAGGCCCCGGTGACACACACCGGCGAAGTGTGGAGCTTCACCACGGCGGGCGAAGGCGGCGGCATAAAGGGCGAATACTTCACCCACGACGGAGGCACGCCCCACAATCCGCCTGAGTTGGCCTTCGGTACTCCCGTGCTTACCCGCATGGACGAGACTGTAGATTTCCAATTTGGCAGTGGATCGCCGGATGCATCCATCCCCGACGACGACTACGCGGCCAGATGGACCGGCGAAGTCGAAGCGCCGTTTACGGAGACCTACACGTTCTACACTACTACCGATGACGGTGTTATTCTCTGGGTCGACGGTCAGGAAATTCTGCGAAACTGGACCGATCACGGATCGACCGAAGACAGAGGCGAGATCGATCTGGTCGGTGGCCGGACGTATTCCATCGAGATGTGGTGGTACGAACGAGGCGGCGGCGCCATCGCTGAGCTGCGATGGTCGAGCCCGCGGATAGCCAAGCAGATTATCCCGCAGGCCGCGTTATCTCCGCCGATCAGGGCCAGCAGACCGAGTCCGCCCGATGGCGCAGAGGGCACCAGGCTCCAGCCTATCCTCGAATGGAATCCGGGTGATTTCGCCGCTTCACATGAGGTGTATCTCGGCACCGATGAGCAAGCCGTAGCAGACGCCACGAAGGCCTCGCCCGAGTTCAAGGCCACCAAGTCTCTTGGCGAAGAGAGCTTCGATCCGGGCAAGCTTGAGTGGGCCACGCAGTACTTCTGGCGCGTCGATGAGGTCAATGCCGCCAATCCCGACAGTCCGTGGGTAGGCAACGTATGGACCTTCACGACCGGTGATTTCATCACCGTGGATAACTTCGAGCAGTACACCGACGACGATGCGGCCAATGAGGCGATCTGGCAGCACTGGATCGACGGTTTCGGCGTCGCTACCAACGGCTCGCAAGCCGGTTATACGCTTCCGCCTTACGCCGAGCAGACGATTGTCCACAGCGGTTCGCAGTCTATGCCGCTGCAGTACAACAACACCGGCGGCGCGACGAATTCGGAAGTCGAGCTGACGCTGGATTCCGGACCGCGCGACTGGACCCAGGAACAGGTATCTCAACTGATGATCTGGTTCCAGGGCAGGCCCGCCTCTACCGGCAGCTTCGTCCAGGCCGGCGGGACAATAACGATGACCGGCTCCGGCGGTGACATCTGGGGCAACTCCGACGAGTTCCAGTTCGCCTATCAGACGCTCACCGGCGCCGGCACGATTGTGGCCAGGGTCAACAGCATTGGCGACACACACGCCTGGGCCAAGGCCGGCGTGATGATTCGCGAGACGCTGGAACCGGGCTCCAAGAATGCCTATGTAGCCGTCACGCCCGGAAACGGCGTTTCGTTCCAGTGGCGTATGGATACTGACGCAGCCAGCTCGAACTCCGCCGAGGGCGATATCACAGCGCCTCACTGGGTCAAGCTCGAGCGCGATCTGGCCGGCAACTTCACCGCCTCTCATTCGACCGACGGCAATAACTGGCAGATGGTCGGCGCTTTCGAGAATATCCAGATGAGCGGCACCGCATTTGTCGGTCTGGCCGTGACCAGCCATGATGCGGCTCAGACAACCGAGGCAGTGTTCACCAACGTTACGACCACCGGCGACGTCACCGGCATGTGGCAGAATCAGGATATCGGAATCGCCAGCAACGCCGCCGAGCCGATGTACGTGAAGGTTTCGGACGCGACAGGCACACCGGCAGTGGTTGCAAATCCGGATCCCGATGCGGCAAACGTCGAAGAGTGGACCCCATGGCCGATTCCTCTGTCGGAGTTCTCCGATCAGGGAATCAATTTGAGCAACGTCGACAAGATCGCAATCGGTCTCGGTTCCGGCAGCGGCACGGCCGGCCCGGGCGGTTCGGGTATAGTGTTTATTGATGATATCCGGCTGCGGCGTTCAGAGCCGTAAGACGGCAATAGCCGCGTTGAGCGGCAACGACAATCGAGTAAGTGTAAATTCGGGGCCTGTACATGGCAATCTTGTGCAGGTCCCTTTTTTGTTGACTGGAAGGGAGCGAAATAAAAGCCCCCGCTTTGGTGAAGTCTGTGGATTGACTGTTTGAAGCAGGGGCTTGTAGGCGGTATTCACTCAGAAACACAGAATATGGGCCAACGAGAGGCCTTTTGGGGATAGTGGACGAATTTTGATGACGGTAACCGATATTTTTCATTTTTCTTTTTTGTTTTCTTGATACCAAGCGGCCTTACGTTGCCGATGGTCATTATTATATGCGGATTGCTCCCCTCAGACCTTGTATTTTCGGGCGGAAAAGATCGTGGAAGGTGGATAAACGTTCATATTTTAGAGATTTCGTCCAATTCGCGCCGATGCAGGGCCATTCTGCCCAAGTCCTGCATCCGATGCGGCCCGCTGATTGATAAGAGCGGGAAAGTTTTTCGGCGAGTATTTCCTTGACGAATCGCCGCGATTGTTTAATATAATTTAGAAGAGATACGAGTGTAGTCGGCCCTCGGCCGCCGTGTTTCTCGCAGAAGTCTGAGTGGAACGGGCGGCAGAGAAAGCGGGTGTGTGTCAAACGGGGTTTGACGGGGCCGGCGCAAATGTCCGGGCGAGGCCGGATGTCCAAAGAGGTAAAACTCGAGCTCGACGCCAGGTATGTGGAGACGACGAGCTTGTGGGGGATATTAAATAGTATTGGCCACGATAACCGGTGTGTTTGGCCGAAAGGACATATATGAAAAAACTACTCGCGGTCCGATTATACGCGAGGGATGAGTAAAAAAGTAAAGATCAAAATCGGTGTGCGGTGCACACCCTACCGTAAACGGATTTTCGATTTTTGGTTGAAAAATGCGATACATCACACAAATAGAACGGCTGGGGCAGCTAAGCCAAAATGAGAAAATCGAACTCCGGCGGGTGGTGGAGAAATTTGCTTTTCGCAGCAACGAGTATTACCTGTCGCTGATTGACTGGGATGACCCGGACGATCCCATACGCAAGCTGATTATCCCCGACCTCCGAGAGCTCGAAGAATGGGGCAGACTTGATCCTTCGGATGAGCGGTCTTATCGCGTCATACCCGGACTTGAGCATAAATATAACTCTACGGTATTATTACTGGTTAGTAATGTATGCGAAGGCATTTGCCGGTATTGTTTTCGCAAGCGCGTTTTTATGAATAATCGAAGCGATTATCTGCATGACTTACCGGCCGCTATTCGGTATATCGAGAATCACAGGGAGATAACCAACGTTCTGCTGACCGGCGGCGATCCGCTGATTCTCAAGCCGTCGAAGCTCGAAGATATTATCGCTCATCTTCGCAAGATCGATCATGTAAAAATAATTCGTATAGGAACCAGAGTGCCGACTTTTAATCCATATCGCATTATCGACCAGCCGGACTTACTGGAGATAATCGCGAAGTACAGCACAGATCAGAAGAAAATCTACGTGATGACTCATTTTGCCCATCCTCGGGAATTGACAGGTCCGGCGATTCGAGCGGTCGGCATGTTACAGAGAGCCGGCGCCATTACGGCAAATCAGTCGCCGTTGATAAGAGGCATCAACCATGACCCTGAAGTGTTAGCTGAGTTGTTCGCAAAATTGTCATTTGTCGGCGCGGTTCCTTACTATATTTTCCAATGTCGCCCGGCAGTTGGCAACAAGCCTTATACGGTGCCGATCGAGGAGGGCTATGAGATAGTCGAGCAGGCGAAAGCCCTCGTATCCGGTCTGGCAAAGAGAGTTCGATTCGTGATGTCACATTCGACCGGAAAGATCGAGATCGTCGGCTTATCGAACGGCTTTGTTTATCTCAAGTATCACCGAGCGCCGGACGGCATTGACAGCGGGCGTTTCCTGGTGCTCAGGAGCAATCCCGACGCGCACTGGCTCGATGATTATTCCGAGGCAATTGATGACGATCCGGAGGAGATTCAATACGGATTTTATGCCCCGCGATCGGAAAATAGAGCCACCCCACAACCAAAATGACAGCCGGAGTTCGGACTATAATTCTGATTGTTTTAATTTGCTGCGGTCGCGCGCTCGCACTGGAGCCTGTTGAGATTCTGGTCGTCGCGAATGCGGACATCCCCGAATCCGGCCGGATCGCCCGGTATTACGGCGACAAGCGAGCAATTCCGAGACAGAACATCCTCGAATTGCCTCTTGGCGCTGAACTGAGAAACTCGATCAGCAGGGAAGATTACGAGACCCGTCTTGCCGGTCCGGTTCGGAGGAAATTCTTCAATGACAGGCTTCTGGGAAAGATCAAATGTCTGCTTACAATTTACGGCGTGCCGATAAAGGTTGGAGGACGAGGTCTGCTCGCGGAACAGGAAGGCAAACTGCGAGAGCTTGAAAGTCAGATCGATAAAGAGAACGAAAAAATCGATCAGTTGGAGCAAAAAAAAGCAAAATCGACCAGGGCGTACAAGGAAGCCAAAAAGCGACTGGCCCGATTGAAGCTTTCGATAGATCGCATCAACGGCAGAGAGACGAACGCGTCGGTCGACAGCGAATTGTCGCTGGCCCTTTACGATAAGTATGAACTATATCGCTGGCAGCCCAACATACTTAGCAAGAAAGTATCGAATGTCGATCCCGTTCGACTGGCTCAGGCCAGAATCTCAGTTCTGATGGTGAGCAGGCTCGACGGGCCGAGCCCCGAGATAGCCACCGGGCTTGTGGACAAAGCGCTTTCGGCCGAGGAAACAGGACTTAAGGGAACGGCTTACTTCGATTTGAGGGGTCTCGGCGGCAAGGACCTGTACAGCCACTATGATCGATCCCTGCATAATCTGGCTGCCTTCACGAGATCTGAAATGAAAATGCCCGCAAAGCAGGAACGAACGGGAAAGCTCTTCGCACCGGGTTCGTGTCCGCAAACGGCGATTTATTGCGGCTGGTACAGCCTGAGAAAGTACATCGACGCGTTTGACTTTGTCGACGGTGCGGTAGGCTATCACATCGCGAGCTTCGAGGCCGTGAACCTGCGCGATCCAAATACCGGCCAGTGGTGTGCATCGCTCCTACAAGACGGGATAACGGCAACTTTGGGACCGGTTGCCGAGCCGTATCTGCACACATTTCCGGAGCCGAGGGAATTCTTCGGCGAGTTGTACGAGGGAAAGTGTCTCGTCGAGGCTTACTACCGCACCAAACCTTTCAACTCATGGCAAATGTTGCTGGTGGGCGATCCGTTATACAGGCCGTTCAAGAAAGCCGCTGAAGAAACGAAGAATTAAGAAGGACGACCTGTTGTATCATTTTGTTGTACACCGTTGCACGACACAGATCGCAGATAGAATACTGTAATAACAACCGCCGTTGCTGCGGCAGAAAAAAACACGTTCTCGACCGCCCATTCTTTGTCAAAAGTGATCGAAAAGAGTTTGGTGATAACCAACAGGACCACCGATGCGGCCGAAGCCGTCAGCAGCCACTTTGCCCTGGTTCGCCGGGGATTGATTGCAGGCATGAATAGTCTCAAGCATTGTATCCACATCGCCGTCAGAACGGAGTAACAAACAAGGTGGAACAACAAATTCGCAGCGGGTATCGAATCGGCAAGATTTGTCTGGGCGATGTTGGCCCAGATGAGAATGGCCGCGGCTGTCAACAGTAACCCGGCGGGCCAGAACGAGAAAAAAGAAAATGCCGCCAATCCCATGCACGTGCCCGTCAAGTCGGCAACCAGATCGCGGGGGTCACAACTACGCCCCGGAATCAAGCTCTGTGATAACTCGTCAAATGCCGCGTAAGCAAGCGTAATTGCCAACACAAGCCACGGCCCGGCTTTACGCCAATCGGCCTTCCTGCCGTCGCTGACGGTAAACCAGAACAGAAATATCAGTATAAGGTTGGCCAGAAGGTGCAGCCCTTTGTCGGAGACGTCGGCTTGGCGAACCGAAGCTGGGATGGGTATATGTGTCGCAACGAATAACGCCGACCAATAGAGAATCAGCAGGCTTGCGGTAATCTTCTGTTGACCGGACAGACTCATCGTCATTAACATGTGCGAAAATGTACGAAGTTATGCGGCAAAAATAAAGTTTAATCTGGGAAATCCCGAACTGCATGTATAATATATACGTGCTAATTGCGGAACAATGCTTTGACAACCTGTTTTGGAGGCTATAAAGAAAATGAAGCGCATTACAATTCTGCTGATAATTCTGGTCCTTTTCGCAAGTCCTTGTCCGGGCGTCCGCAGAACCCGTCAATCCAGCCAAACGATCATCCAGCTCACAGATCCTAATACCACCGGAGATATGAGCTTCGAAAAGGCGTTGACCAGGCGCCGCAGCGTTCGACAGTTCAGCACCAGGGATCTCAAGCGTGCGCAGATCGGCCAACTGGCCTGGGCCGGCCAGGGCGTGACTGATGAGCAAAGAGGCTTTCGAACGGCGCCTTCGGCTCAGGCACTTTACCCAATGGAGTTGTATATCGCAACTAACGACGGCTTGTACACCTACCAGCCGAAAGAGCACTCCTTGGGAGAGCTTTCCGATCAGGATATTCGCAGCCAACTGGCGAGAGCCACTATGACGCCGGAACCGGTGGCTACAGCGCCATGCTCGATAATCATTGCAGGCTCATCGAGAGAGATAGCCGCTCGAGTCGGCAACAAAGCCAGAACCTTCGTGGCCATGGAAGCCGGCCATATCGCTCAGAATATCCAGTTGCAGGCCGTCTGCATGGGATTGGGATCGGTGCCTATCGGCGGTCTGGATTCGGCGGCCGTTCGAAGAGTGTGCAACATGGCTCGAGGATTGGAGCCGCTTTATGTGATCCCCGTAGGATATCCCGTCGGCGCGGTGACCGACAAGGGTAAAGCCGCCGCCGAAACGAAACGCGCCGCTTTGTTTATCCCCAGTACTAATTTCCGCGACGACGAGCTTTTTACTACAAAACGCATGCTCGATGCGGCTCAGATTGAAACCGTTATAGCCAGCACGAAGCTCGGCACGCTCAGAGGCGCACTCGGCGGCATGGCCGAGGCGAGAGTCCTTGTAGATCAACTGAACGTTGATAACTACGATGCGATAATCTTCATAAGCGGCCCGCCCGAGTATGTCGGCAATCCCGTCGCAATCAATCTCGTTCGCGAGGCGGTGCGCAAGGACAAGGTTGTAGCTGCGATAGGAGTAGCCCCAACGATTCTTGCCAGCGCCGACGTGCTGACCGGTATTCGAGCCACGGCATTTCTGTCCGAAAGAGATAGACTCGTTCGGGCCGGGGCTATATATACGGGTCTTCCCGTCGAGAGAGAAAGATTGATTATAACCGCTACGGGAGCAACGGCGGCAAGACCTTTCGGCAGAATGATTGCAGAGGCCCTTACGGTAAAATAGGTCCGGGGATTGTTTGCTTAAGCATAAGAGGGACAGGTACCTTTTGGCGGAACGGCATCGTCAAAAGAGCCAGTCTCTTTTGACGTTTATTGTCGATGGCTGTAACGATTGGTGATAGGCAGCCGACGGTCTTTGCCGAATGCCTTCGGAGTGATTCTTATTCCGGGGGGGGACAATCTTCTCTTGTACTCGTTGTGGTCAACCATGCGGACCACTTTATGCACCATGTCTTGGTCAAGGCCCTGTGAGATAAGTTGGGAGACTGATTTATCTTCTTCTACGTAACCTTTCAGGATTTTGTCCAAGAGTGCGTAATCAGGCAGCGAGTCGCTGTCCTTCTGGTCCGGTCTCAATTCGGCGCTTGGCGGCCTTTTTATTACATCTTCCGGTATAATCTCTCGTCCGGCCCTCTGATTGATATACTCGGCCAGTTCGTAAACGGTTGTCTTTGGTACGTCCTTGATAACTCCGAAACCGCCGGCTGTGTCGCCGTAAAGAGTCGTGTATCCGACCGCCGTTTCGCTTTTGTTCCCGGTCGTCAGGACAAGCGAGCCGAACTGGTTGCTAAGCGACATCAGGATGCAGCCTCGAATCCTTGCCTGGAGATTCTCGAAAGCGAGGCCCTTATCGTCCCATCCTTCGACTGTTCCGAGAGCCTCGTCGAACGGGCCGAGTATGGATTCTATAGGAATCGTGTGAAACTCGATGTCGAGATGCCTCGCCAGCCTCTCGGCGTCGCTAATGGTCTCAGAAGTGTTGAACTTCGACGGCATCGACACACCTGTTACATTCTCGGCACCCAAAGCCTCCGCCGCGATCGCAGCGGTTACCGAGGAGTCTATGCCGCCGCTGAGGCCCAGCAGAACTTTCTCGAAACCGTTTTTGCGAGTATAGTCCCTGGCGCCAAGAATGAGGGCCTGATATATTTCATCGATAAAACCGGCTGGCGGCTCGCTGTCCGGCTGCAAAGGTCGAACCTGTACTGTGCCATTTGCCGGGACATCGATATCGGCTATCATCAAATCCTCCTCGAACGCCTTTGCTCTGGCGATTATCTTCCCGTTAGGCTCGGCGAGGATGCTTCGGCCGTCGAAGATTAACTCGTCCTGCCCTCCGACAAGATTACAATACGCCACGGCGCAGTTGAATAGCTGGGCAGCCTTGCTGATTGTCTCTTCTCTGAGAGCAATCTTGCCTATATGAAACGGTGAAGCTGAGATATTGAGGATCATATCAAGCGGCTCTGATTCTTCGAGAAATTGACCGAGCCATTCTATATTCCAGATGTCGAAACAGATAGTAACGGCGATTCTAAGGCCGCCGATTGTGATTACCAGCGGATTAACGCCCGGCGTGAAATATCGCTTTTCATCGAACACGCCGTAATTCGGCAATAGCGCTTTTCTGTAGATGTCCCTAACTCGGCCTCCCTGCAACACGGCGGCGGAATTGCAGCAGCGTAAGGTATCTCTGTGAGCGGCAGTATGGTCCCCGCCGCCCTCGGCAAAACCGACCAGAATAGTCTTTTCAGGACAGTCGGCGGCGATTCGGTCGAGTGTTCGTCGGCAGTCGTCCAGGAAATGGCGCTTTAGCAACAAATCTTCCGGCGGATAGCCGCCGAGAGACAGTTCCGGAAAAGCCAGCAAATCCACGTCGGCCCGGACCGCCTCGGCATAAAACTCGCGCATCTTCCGAGCGTTACCGGCCAGATCACCCACCACCGCGTTGAATTGGCCCAAACCTATACGCACCGGATATTCATCCAACCCAGAAACAACATGACAGCCAAAACTGATTGATCTCGATATGAGGCGAGTGTACCTCTGCGACACGGCAAAAGCAAGAACTTTGCTCAAAATGCGCTTTCAATAACTGCCTTTATCTCGCTCTCATCGGGATATTCAATTGAAAGTTGCGTGATCATCTCATAGTCCTCGTCGGCACCGGAGCGGCTGTATATCTCTACTTTATAAGGCAGACTTGTCTCGGCATTTACAAAAAAGAGCCATCGGGAGAATCTCGCCCTGTTGGAATTGAGGTCTTTACGTAATGTCAGCTCATATATTTCAGTGACCTCACCGGCGGGATCTGCCGTTTTGTCCGGCAACTGCGCCAACTCACTACCCGGAGGAAGGTTAGACATGTCGTTAAAAGGTATTATACCCAGAGAGCCGTTTATCGTTTTTCGCAGCTTCGCTATGTCATCCGCGGTTAAATCCCGCTTTTGAATATCATCATTTTGAATACTTTCGGTTATTTGAACTCGGTCCGGGATACTCGAAAAAGTGAACCTGTCATCGGTTTTCAGCATACGCACACCTAACGACCGTGATACCCATCTTTTCTCCAGAGGGCCTTTTTCGCCGGAATCGTACCTTATAATGTGAACGTTATCGACGCCCTTTATAGCCTTGGTAAATTCCAGCCCCAGCGCTTCCGCCGGGGGTGTGGCGGGCAATAACACATATACTATTATCACTGCCGCGGCTGCCACCGCCAGCCTGGCATAGCGTTTCAGATAGGGCGCAGATAGTCTGCGCTTCAGATTCAGTGCGGCACCGGCGGAAGTAATTCCGGTGTAAGCCGGTTCTTTGATTTTGTCGCCGGCAGGCTCACCTTTTTCCGGCAGCGAGAAGCACGTAGCCACCGGGGAGTCGGGCCTTTCGGCGATATGATAGATATTCTCGTGAATCTCCTGAATCCGGGCCAAACACTTCGGACAACTGCGAAGGTGTGAAGCCAGTTTCTCCTGCGACTCGGTGAAGTCTTTGTCCCCCGAATCGATTCCGTACGGCACACAGAAATCGAAGATGTCGCAGGTCGAAATCGATTCGCAGGATAATTCGCTCTCGGCCGTGTTATTCCGCTTCAACTCTCTGCGGATATCCTCACGGCGTTGATATAACCGCTCTCGACATTCGCGACAAGTGCACAAGTGATTAAGTTGATCTGCACTTATGTCGTGAAAGGACATTGAAGCCACTGAGTTCACGGCGGGACGGGCCCGGGAGCAACTGATTTCATCCGGCGACGGTTCATGTGCCAAAAGCCCGCCGAGACGGCACAGTTGTCCGTGACTTAGTTGCAGATCGCGTAGATACCGCAAGTCTTCCCGACAGGTGGAACATTCTTCCACATGTTTCGTTATGGGCGTTACGACCTTTATCGCCAAAACCGGATCGGCCAGACCGGCGATAAACCGCTTAGCCGTGCCGCATTTAACCGTTTCACCTGCGTAGCGAAGGTGTAGACCGAGAAGTTCAATAATAGCCTTATCCCTCTCATTTTGCCTGCGCGAACGCCTGGTGTCCGGGCTTTCGAGTAGATTTTTGAGACTGTCAATATTATTCCGGCAATCGGCGCACCGGCTTATATGATCTAAAACCTCTTCGGGTATCCCGCTTGTTGTCTCCTCACTGAGGAAATCATAAAAATAGGGCCTGGCATCGAGACAATTCGATCTGGCGTTATGAGCGATCATCCCGGTACTCCCTCGCTTTCCAGGAGGAGGTATCGAATTCTCCTTATCGCTTCGCTGAGGTACCGAGAAACACTTCTCTCGTCAATTTTCAGTTTAGAACTCATCCCGGAGATTGTTTGGCCAAAGCCATAATATTCCATTACGGCGCGTACATGGCGCGGAGGCAAGCGGCTTTCGATCAGCCGGAATACTCGTTCAAGTTCCTCCGCCATAATAACCATGCTCGCCGGCTCTTTCTGCGCAGCATTATCTCTGATAGATTCTGTGTACTTTTTATCACCATCTCTACGGAGCCTGGCCCGCCGCTTGCGGTCAATCGCATCGTTCAAAATGGCCTTGTAGATATAGTTCCTTACGTTTTCCACGTCATGCGGTATGGGATTTTCGACGACAGAGACGAAGAAATCCTGGAAAAGATCTTCAATGGTATGTTGATCCTGGAAGTTAAACTCGATAATCGCGCGAATTTCGTTACCGTATTCTTCGAAGACTTCCTTAGCCTTTTTCACCCTTCTGGAGGTGTCTATATTACCATCAGACATGCAAAGCAGCCTATAGCAAAATCTCGTAGTAAGTATGTCGTAAAGTTTTACTGCTTCGTCCCGTGAACTATATTGCGCGCCGTCAACATATAAACATAAGCACAAACGTCTCGTAAGTCAAGGAGAAAAACGCCTTTTAGTAGCGATTTGCCCCGAATTCTTCGCCCTGCTGTACAACACCGGCTCTACGAGCATCGTGGACATCTCCCTGGTCATTGCTCAGAACGAGTAACCCATATTTGACGTATTGGAGTGTTCCTGCTAAGATCCGGACAGTTTTTTCGCAGGATTTTCCTTTGTATGGAACCATTCGGCAATCCAAAAACGTTAAGAAGATAGTAAAGAAGCAACTATTGGACCGTACTGAAACTTTCGAACAAGTTGCGTTGCCTCATCTTAACGCCGTGTACAGAGCGGCTGTCGCCCTGTGCGGCCGGCGTCAGAAGGCGGACGATCTGGCGCAAGAGACTTTCTTGCGGGCTTTCGAGCGTTTCGAGTCGTTCCAATCGGGCACAAACTGCAAAGCGTGGTTGTTGCAGATATTGCGTAATATCTGGATCGACCAGCTAAGGAAAAAGAAGACTGCAGGGCGTGTATTGCCGCTTGAAGAAGAGATCGTTGCCGAAACGAGCGCTGAGAACGAGACGGCATGGTCGAATGCCGAAGACCTGATAGAGAATTTTTCCGACGAGCAGGTCATCAGGGCGCTGGGCGAGCTTCCTGAAGATCAGCGGTTGACGCTCTTTTTGATTGATGTCGAGCAAATGAGCCAGAAGGAGGTAGCCCGGATTACAGGTGTTGCGGCCGGCACAGTCAAGAGCCGCACGAGCCGTGCGCGGGCCGCACTTAAAAGAAGACTGGCGTCCTATGCGAAAGAAATGGGTCTGAGGGGAGAGTAAGACATGAACCACATAACCGACGAACAATTTGAAGAAATCCTGGCTGGCCGAGAGGTCAGCCCGGCGCACTTGAAGGAATGCCGGCAGTGCCGAGACCGGCTTGCGGAGAAGCGTGCGATCTCCGGGCGGCTACGCTCGGCTTTTGCCTCCGTGCATGCCGGCCCGGACCTTGCCGACCGTATCGGCGACAAGCTCAACGCCACAGTTGGGGCCGGGGCGCGACAAGAGAATGTGAAACTCATCTCGTTCAGTCATCGTCGCCGTCAGCTCAGATCCGCTCTCGCTGCGGCAGCGGCGATACTGATAGTGTTGGTGCCACTGAGCCTGTATTTTGGCACACCTTCGGCCGCTAAAGCCGCGCAGGCGGAGTTGGTAAAGATCCATAATCACAATCTCTCGCCGCATCAGGAATTCTACAGTGAGGCAGAGCCGGAGAAACTCGCCAAATACTTTAAGGCCAAGCTCGGTTTCAATCCGCGTTTGCCCGAACCCGGACACGGGATGGCCCTGAGAGGGTGCTGTGTCAAGCATTTTCGCGGCGAGGTCGTCGGCAGCTACGTAGTTGACACGCCGCAGGGAGTTATGAGTGTCATAGTGGTTACCGACAAGCCCGAATCAATGGGCATAACGGGCAAATTCACGAAAGACGGACACACTTACTGGAAGAGTTCCTTTGCCAAATGCGACATGGTATCGGTCAGAATCAGCGGCTACTCCTACTGCGCCGTAGGTGAGATTTCACATGAGTATCTGACGGAACTGCTCAGTCGGCTTCTGCCTGACGCTCAGAAATGAAAGCATTCCGGCTCGAATTTCGGATAATGTGATTCTGATTTTGAAATTCTTGCATTCGAACAAAGGAATTCGGACTTTGATGAACCGAAATTCAAAAATCAGCGCGCCGTTTGTGGTCTTTGTGCCAAGGCATATCAGTTGCGATTAAGTTGACAGTCCTGAGGGCATCCCAGTGCTCTTCCACCCCCTGATGAATGACGGTGCGCAGCGGCACGGTGTCCGGGCTCTTTACGTAATCGATAATCACAAGGTCGGTGGCCCGTGTACAATCGAACGGAATCAACTCTATCCTGTCATCTCTAAGTACGCATCTCCCGTTTATTTCTCCGGCCATTCTGATTTGTACCGCCAGAAGTAAATGAATGTGGTCGATGAGTTGTCTTTTTGTGTAAGTTACCATTTTTGACCCCTGCGGCCCCGGATGCCGCGCGGACTAAATGACACGTTGAAAATCTATATCACTTCTCAGAACGATCAAGATCGCCGCATCGTTCCAAGAAATTATTAATAATGGAACTTTTGAGCGGGCATATCCGTTCAGAAAATAAAAGCAGGACAGTTAATCAACTGAGAATGTGTCATGAAAATAGGCGTTACATCAACAGGCCCCACACTTGAGGATCATGTCTCAATCGAGTTCGGCGACAGCAAATATTTGTTGATCGTCGATTTAGACACTTTGAACCACGAAGCTATTATTAGTCCCGTTATTATGGACGACGGTTCGGCTGGCGGCAAGTTGCTGGGCGAGCAGTTACTGCGGGAAAATGCCTCCAAGATCCTCACCGGTCACACCAATTTTGATCTGCTGGAATCCTTCCTGAAATCTTTGCAAGGCACGGGAGTCCAGATGATTGATGTTTCGAGCGGCTCGGTTCGAAGTGTGGTCCGACAATTCAAAGAAATGTGTGCGGCCGATACAGTTGTCATGCCGTGCGAAGATATCGAGTATCAGGAGTCTGCACCATGACACGAATGATTCGGACCTCGCACAACATAAGCGGGACAAGAGCACTTCAGGGCGGCTCCACGGCGGATATAAGAATTCAACTAAAGAGAACTACAGCATGTTGAAAATGCCGTGGACGTCGTCCTCTTGTCCCCATTTCGTTCTGGAAGTAAACCAGAAATGCAACATCTCCTGCCGGGGCTGTTACAAGGATATGGACGGTTCTTCAAAGCCGTTGGGCCAAATTTTCAGCGAATTGGATATCGCGACGTCAAAAAGACGAGTTCAGACCGTCTCGATCGCCGGGGGAGAGCCAACCCTGCATCCGCAATTGTGTGAAATAGTAGGCAATATTCATCGCAGAGGCCTCAAGGCGGTTCTGGCTACAAACGGGCTGCTTCTGAGCGCAAGTCTCCTGGAGAACTTGAAGGACGTCGGTCTGGACATGGTGATGCTTCATATAGATGAGGGCCAGGACCGGCCGGATTTGCCCCGCGTTGCCGCTTACGAACAGATCAGCTCCCTCAGATCGTCCCTCGCCGCCAGAGTTGCCGCGAGCAATATCGACGTTGGTCTTTCAATCACCGTATACAACAATTACTTCGATAGAGTTTCCTCTGTGGTGGATTACGTACTCAACTCCAGGCGCATCAATTATCTATTTGCGACAAATTATGTTGCCACGGACGATCTGATGGGAGCCGTCGATCCCACGCGACAAGACCGGCACGACCCTTGCGACCAGGAGGACGCGTGCCCGTTTCAGCCGGGCCGGACAACAAACAGGCAAATATATCAAGTGCTCAAGAACGATTTTGCCTCGGAGCCGTTTACGTACTTGCCTTCAGGACGTGCAGAGGCCGAGCGAAAAAACGACTTCAGTTGGATGACGTATTTCATTCCGGTTATTCATTTTCAGGACGAGACGGAGCGATTCAACGTAAAATCGAATTTCATGCACTCTCTCTTGCTTTCCTTCACGAGGCTTGTCGACGGCAGGTTCAGATTCTACCGTGAGCAGGGCTCTCTCGCCGCTGCGGTCAGGGTCCTGTTCAGTTCGCTGACGGGGTTGAGGGCGTTGGAGGGCATCAAATTTCTCTTGAAGCTTAGGCATAATGGCGCCAGATTAAGGTCGAAGTATCTCATTTTTGAAAACGGGCCAACGATGACTAAAGGCGGGGATATTAGCTGTTGCGATCTGTGCCCCAACGCAACCGTTCGCGGCGAGCAACTCGTTCCGGTTTGTCTGGCGGATTATCCCGAGTTAGGCTGATGTCACGCCGGATGAACCTTTGCCGTACTGGATACCATTTGTTCATTTTTATCATGATCTCTACTTTCTCGTCCCAAATAAAGAAGCTTGAGCACAAATACGCGTTTTTCGAACGGCCAATCCGTTGCGGAGCCGACTACGTTGCAAATTCTGCAAGCTTCTCCCACAGCTTGTCGAATGCGACATTCATTCGCTTATCAAGGTCATATCCGCCCTCGGCAAGCTGCCGCTGAATGCTGCGAACTTTCTCGTCGCGGACGTGAAGCGGGGAGCAATCGCTCGAAGTGTCCTTCGCCGTAGTGTTCGCCTTTTTTGGGGCGGCAATCGTTTTGTTCGTCCGTCTGCTTAAAGCAAGCATTTTTGGGTCCTTCCAATGCCGGGCGGGACGTTGTACCGGTTGGTAAACGCATGAGAGTCGGCACTTGCTGCCCGCCCGGTCTATATGAATCACAGCAACCTATGCTGTGTTTATTATTCGCCGGGTCTCCAGTCATTGAGAACTCACCGACTGGAAAAACCCGGCTTGGCGCAGAGAGTGATGATCCGTCGTTCCGTTATCGCACCTTGATGCAAGACTTTTGCCGTGCGCCAACTTCCTGTTCTCTGCTGCTCGATGTCAGGCATCATGGTTACACAGACACCGGTTCAATATTGATTCCTTCGTGTTCAGCCCGGCTTACGGTGCTTTTACAATCTGAACGATATCTCGGATTCCCTGGTTCCCTGAAAATTAATTTTGGCGACCTCCTTTCTTGGTTTTTGCTAAGTTTATCGGATCAGCCCGGCAAAATCTGCGAACGTGGCAACCGCGTTTAGGCCTCCAAAGGGCAAATGTAAAAAAAAAATTGTTTTCCGGGAACGTTACAGGTCGCTGCTGCGTTTAGATAGCACGACAGCAAACTGCAGTCCGCGGGATAGCTGTAATGTAAAAGTTAGAGGGCGCAGGAGAAAACTGATGCGGACAATTGATTTCGTCGTGAAAGAGAGCCTCCGAAGGGCAAGAAAATCGATAGCGGGAGTGTTATTCATACTCCTGGGCATTAGCATTTTTGTTGCCTGCCAGACGATTAACAAAGCGCTCCACGACAGGGTAAAAGAGCAGCTCCTGAGATTTGGCGCCAATATCGTCGTCCAGCCGAAAGGCCAGCCTTTTGATTTATACTCCGGCACCACGAAAGGGGGCATTCTTTTGCCGGAAAGCTACGTGGACCAGATAGAGTCCATGGAACACAGTAAAATGCTTATTGCGGTTTCTCCCAAACTGTTTGAGCGTTTTGATATCGGGGGCAGGAGTCTGCTGGTGGTAGGCATCAAGCTCGATGAGAGAAAAGCCAAACCCTGGTGGATGATCGATCACGACATATTGACCCACGAGTTCCCGGAGGGCAACCAGATACTCCTGGGTCATCATGCCGCCGGCTATTTGGGATCGGAGGTATCCGACGTAAAATTGGGCGATACTTCTTTTCAGATAAGCGGCGTGCTGGATGAGACCGGCTCTCCTGATGACTTCATGGCTTTTGTGCCCCTCGCTTCGCTACAGAAGCTCAGCCGAAAAACGGGAATGGTGAACCTGATAGAGGTCTCGACAAGTTGTATCGCCTGTGAAGCAATGAATGTATATGACGTCACGGACGAGATGAGCAAAGTACTGCCGGCTAACGCAAGCGTAATGCCGGTAAAACAAATTGCAGAAGCCCAGATGGGTACGCTCCAAAAGATAATGGGATTTACCATGATTATCTACCTGGCGGTATTGGGCCTTTGTGCGTTTCTGCTGGTTAACTATATGTCGTCTGCGGTTGACGAAAGACGCCGCGAAATTGGAATGTTGCTGGCTATGGGCATGGACCCGATCAAAATCCAGCTTATTTTTGTCTCGAAGCTGTTGGTATTTGCCGTGATCGGCGGGCTGTTGGGTTACGTTGTCGGCAGCGGGATTTCAGTCTTTCTGGGCCCCTTAATCGCCGAGACCAAAGTCCTGCCAATCCCTCAGCTTCTGTTGGTTTCGTTCGCCATCGCGTTCGGCCTTGGCGTGGTGTCCGGCATTGTGCCGGTCAAGAGGATATCAAAGCTCGACCCTGTCGACGCGCTTAGAGAGGTATAGACAGTGATTGAAATAAATACGGTGACCAAATCATACGGAGATACCACTCCGCTCAAAAACGTGCAGTTCCGTATCGACGGCGGCGATTTTGTATCGGTGGTCGGCCCGAGCGGCAGCGGCAAAACTACGCTTTTGAATGTAATCGCGGGCCTGCTGAGCCCGACGGACGGCGGGATCGTTGTAGACGGAGTGTCGCTTTACGAGCTGAACCGCCGCCGACGGGTGGCTTTTAGAAGGAATAATTTCGGATTTATTTTCCAGTCCTTCAATCTCATCTCCTATCTTACCGCCGCCGAAAACATTGAAGTACCTCTGTACCTGGCCGGAGAAAAGAAAAAGAGGCAACGATATGTAGCTCGGGAGTTGCTGGACAGGGTTGGCTTGCAGGATAAGGCGGACCGGTTTCCGGGCCAGCTAAGCACGGGAGAGCAGCAAAGGGTCGCCATCGCCAGGACGCTGGCCAACAGCCCGAGGGTTATCTTTGCCGACGAGCCCACAGGCAATTTGGATAGCGAAACCGGCGGCGTAATAATGCGCTATATGAAAGAACTAAACGAACTGGGAGTAACAATACTGCTGGTTACGCATGATTTGGAAATGGCTAATTTCGCCGACAGAAAAATAGAACTTACTGATGGAAGGCTATCTCTATGAAGAACAAGAACGTCACACTCATTATCGTCGGCATCGCTATTCTTTTAATCGGCGCCGTTGCGGCTACCCAGCTAACGGGCGGCAGACCGAGGGCGATAAGTACACTCGAAGCCCGGGAACCGAAGAATAGCCCTCGGAAAGAGTCAACAAGGCCAAATGAAACGGATCCGAAGACAGGCCCGATGAGGCTCGGGAAATTCTTCGGAGGGGTAACATACGACCGGGAGAAGGACTATTACTTTTTGACGCTGATGGGCGCGCGCTTTCCCTTCAAGAGGTCTCCCCTGGAGGCTCAGGAAGTCCCGCTCAAGGCGCCGGGAAAGACAGAGCTGGAGAAGAACACTGCGCTGCTATACGGAATATTGGGTAAGGAAGTCCTGCACGCTACCTTGCTTATCGATCCAAACGAAGAAGACGAGGTCATGCCGGCCGTTACAGATTTGGCTCGTTATATACAGATTGCCAACCCGAAAAAATTCGCAGGCGTTGCCTTTACGAAACCAGGTGGCAAATTGGAGCGTTCCACCGCGCGAGGGCCGCAGATTCAGGCCCTTGAAGACGCAACAGTCAAGGCCCCGATAATCCTGATAAAGGGACCCAAGAGCGGCGCTAATAACACAAGAGTATCGACGCTTGGCGGCGGTAAAATCATTGTTGAAGGAAAGAATTACGAAGATCTCTACAAAGCGGCCGATAGAATCTGTATCACACTTATAAAGATGCTTTGCGGCAGTTCCGACTGCCCCGACGCCGCCGCATGTGCAACGGGCGGAGATTGCGGTTGCGGATAGGTAAGATCCATATATCTGGGGGCTCTTGTTTTTCGTTTCTATACACGGATACTCTGCTTTTCGAGTGATTGTATGTATAAGAATAAAAGTTGTGAAGGATTGTATCCAGGTCGGGAACAAATCTGATTTTAGGATGGAGAGTGAAGAGTGAGCAAGCGAAGATTAGTAACGGTCGTAGTCGTTGTCGGCGCAGTTGCGGCACTGATAATAAATCTGCAAATGAATCAAGTCAGAGCCAACCATTGCCACCCGGAACACACCGAAGCTGCTGCGCCTCCGACAAAGGCTAACAAAACCGTTCGGTCGAGAGTTCCGAGACCTGCCCGCCGGCCTGCGAGAACGAGGGTCCCGAGAACTCATAACAGGCCCTCCGGCAGCGCGGTTTCAAAAGCGAACACTGAATCCGGAGCATCGCAGACTTTGAGCTTCGAGGAGGTTTATTCCAGAGAATTTCCAACGGCGATAATGTCACTCGCCGAAGCAATCAAGGCGATGAAGGCCGGTGACAGGCAAACGGAAGTCGCCGAACTGACCAAAGCCACGGAGAAGCTCCTGGCGGTCTACAAAGCTCTGGGCACCAATGCAAGACCGCAGTTTGCAAACAGCCTCATCTGCCCCATTATGGGATCGTCTATCGATAGGAACACGGTCGATGCGAATCTCACGCGCGACTATAAGGGGCGCAAAGTTGCCTTTTGTTGCGGCGGATGTCCCTCGGAATGGGACAAGCTGGACGACTCGCAGAAGCAGGCCAAAATACCTGGGACAA
This sequence comes from uncultured Pirellulales bacterium, assembly GCA_964598225.1. Lineage (GTDB taxonomy): Bacteria > Planctomycetota > Phycisphaerae > Sedimentisphaerales > Anaerobacaceae > SG8-4. The sequence goes on along the minus strand of CAZRBG010000018.1, from coordinate 18,588 downwards.
AATTTGATTCGATGTAAATTCGTTACGCACACAAGTCTTAACCGGGCGTATTGACGGGGGACATCGGTTGATATAAGGCGTAGAAAATCAGAGTTGAGATTTCGAGAATTGTGATATTTCTTCAAAAAGTCGATTGTAGTGGAGAGCGATAGTCTCCGGTTTCGGAACAGATGTAGTTTTAGTTTAGTTAGGAGAACGAAAGATGAACAGAAAGATGTTAGTAACAGTTGTTGTCACGGGCGCGTTTGCAGTGGCGGTTTCAATCCTTCCCCTCGCTCTGGCGCAGGCCGGTCATGGCTCGGGTCACAGCGGCCATACGAGCATGAAACAAGCCGATAACGCCGATTCGTTAGGTCTCGGGAAGATACACTCCAAACATATCCCGATGGTTATGAAAACAATTAATGAGGCCAAAAAAGCTTCGGCGTCCGGCGACAAAAGCGCCGTCATGGCGGAGCTTAACAAAGCGCAGAATATGCTACTCGCAATCCACGCAGCTCTCGACAAACACGTGCCGCAATTCGCAAACGGCGCCTGTCCCATAATGGGCACGCCGATCGATCCGGCAAAGGTTAAGGAGGATCTGACACGAGAGTATAAAGATGGAAATGTTGCTTTCTGTTGTGGCGGATGTCCTGAACGTTGGGACAAGCTCACCGATGCACAGAAGAGCGCAAAACTGGCAAAGGCAAAGCCGGCGTCTCAAGAAGTCTGGACTTGCTCTATGCATCCACAGTTTAAGGTGCCCGAGCCGGGTTTGTGCCCGTTGTGCAACATGAAGCTTGTGCCGGCGTCGAAGCAATAGTTTTGGAGCGAAACATTTGTGCGTTTATAGAACTCGCTGCTTTAGGCAATTGCAGGGCTGGGAAATCATATTCGGCTTCCCGGCCCTGCAAGCTCCGGACCAAAAAACAGAATAAAGTTGACGGCTTGAAGTATGCAGGCATATCATAGTGAAGACTATATTTTGGCGGATTCCGACTTCATTTTGGCAGGTATGGTAGATGGACAAATATAGAACAAGCGCATTGTTTGCGGTGGTCGTTCTTGCGTTCACTCTGAGTTGTGCATCCGAGCAGAACGGATACGAAGTGGATAGTCATAACTTAACAAGCCGGCGGTTCGCACCCAATTCGCCCACTGCGGCAGGTATAGCGCGTGAAGAAACGTTGCCGAAACTTAATGAATCATCCACGCTGTCGGACTACCTTACCTACGCGGCCTTGAACAACCCGGGCCTCGAGGCGGCCTTCAACCGCTGGAAAGCGGCGCTGGAGAGGATACCTCAGGTCTCAGCGTTGCCGGACCCGAAATTCAATTATCGCTATTATATCAGAGAGGTGGAAACCCGCGTCGGTCCGCAGCGGCATGGTTTCGGCATCTCGCAGGCCTTTCCCTGGTTCGGCAAGCTCAGGCTTCGCGGCGACGTTGCGGCCGAAGCCGCGAACGCCGCCCGCAAGCGATACGAAGCGGCAAAACTTAAGCTGTTCTTCGAGGTCAAGGACGCATATTATGAATATTATTACCTGGCGCAAAGCGTCTCGGTAACCGAAGAGAACATCAGTCTGGTCAAACATCTGGAGAGCGTGGCGCGAAGCCGGTACAAGACCGCCGCGGCCACACACCCCGACGTTGTCAGAGCCCAGGTTGAAATCGGCAAGCTCGAAGATCGTTACCAGACGCTGCTCGATCTGCGCCGGCCCATAGTCGCCAGGCTCAACGCGGCCCTGAACAGGCCGGCCGGAGCCGAAATCCCTTGGCCCGGCGAGATCGCCATCGAGGAAGTGAACGTAGTTGACGAGAAGCTGCTCGATCAGCTTGCGGCTGAAAATCCGGAACTCGAAGCACTGGATTCCGAGATAAGTCGAACCCGGCGGGCGATTGAGCTGGCCAAAAAGGACTACTACCCGGATTTAAATGTCGGTTTGGATTACGTCGACACCGACACTTCCCCTGTGGGCAATCCGCGCGACAACGGAAAAGATCCGGTTATTGGCATGATATCTCTGAACCTGCCGATTTGGCGGGACAAGTATGGTGCGGGTGTGCGGGAGGCTCAGGCCCGGTATTACGCCGCCCGGCAGGACAAAACGCAGAAGAGTAACTCCCTCAGCTCGGAATTAAAGATGGCTTCGTACCGTTTCAGAGATGCCGGGCGCAAGATCGACTTGTATGGCAATGCACTCCTGCCCAAGGCGCGGGAATCACTGAAGGTTACCGAATCAGGCTACCTCGCTGCGACCGAGAGTTTCACAGATTTGATCGATGCTCAGAGAATCTATCTGGAATTCGCCCTGGCATACGAGCGTGCTCTGGCAGACCACGCACAGAGCCTGTCTAAGCTGGAAATGCTTGTGGGTGGAAAAATTCCGCGAGAAGGGAACTAATATAGGGTCTCAAACGTTAGCAATAGAGTTGCGGAGGCTTGAGTTCATCGGACGAGTAAGTTTTGATGTAATTTTACCCAAAGCCGTCAGTGGGCGGGATAGTCCAAGCAGGGCGAACATCCGGGCCGGACTGATTCTTGGAATGATACATTTAAGTTTGGTATTGATAGCTCACGAATTGTGGGGATTGGAATATGAAAGCTCACAAAGATAAGAGTTCGAGAAGATATTCGAAATTGACCGGCAAACCGGCCATTCTGATCGCTTTGGTGGTTGTGCTGGCGGTCGGTTTCTGGCTGGGCCGGAGAGGCGGTTCGTCGGAAGCGACCCCGACGGAAGTTGCCGCTGAAACCGAGACACAAGACCAGGTCGAGGTTTGGACCTGCTCGATGCATCCGCAGATCAGACGTTATGAGCCCGGCTTGTGCCCTATTTGCAATATGGATCTGGTACCTGTGTCAATGGGGGATACCACGGGAACGATGCGCCAGTTGACCGTAAGCGAAAATGCACAGAAATTGATGGATATCCAGACTGCTCCGGTCGAACGCAAATTCGTACCGGCCATTGTGCGCATGGTAGGTAAGGTCGATTATGACGAAACCAGGCTCGAGTACATAACTGCGTGGCTTCCCGGCAGACTGGATCGGCTTTACGTGGATTACACGGGGCTGCCGGTCAAGAAGGGCGACCACATGGTCTATCTGTACAGCCCGGAACTGATCAGCGCCCAGGAAGAGCTTCTCCAGGCGCTCCAGGCCGTCAAGAACGTCGAGAAAACCAAACTGGGCGTTATGCGGGATATGACCCAGTCCACCGTAACCGCCGCCCGCGAGAAGCTGAGATTGTGGGGACTCAAGCCCGAACAGATCGAACAGATCGAAAGAACCGGCAAGGTTCAGGACCACATGACGATCTATGCGCCTTCGAGCGGCATAGTGATTCACAAAAACGCGCTCGAGGGAATGTACGTCGAGACGGGCACTCAGATATATACCATCGCCGATCTGTCGCAGGTATGGGTGAAGATGGACGCCTACGAGTCGGACCTGGAATGGCTGCGTTACGGACAGCAAGTGGAGTTCACGACCGTCTCGCATCCCGGCGAAGTCTTCAGGGGCACGATTAGTTTCATCGATCCGATTTTGAACGAAAGAACCCGGACGGTAAAAATCCGAGTTAACGTTCCCAATCCGAACGGCAAGCTGAAACCCGGTATGTTTGTCAAGGCGACGGTCGAGGCCAACGTAGCCGCAGGAGGTCGGATCATGGAAGCGTCGCTTGCAGGCAAATGGATATGCCCGATGCATCCGGAGGTCATCAAGCCGCAAGCCGGCACGTGCGACATCTGTGAAATGCCTCTGGTCACGACCAAGTCTCTTGGCTACGTCACCGATGATCCGAACACGGTTGAGAAACCGCTGGTAATACCGGTATCGGCGGCTCTGATTACCGGTACGCGAGCTATCGTTTACGTGCAGGTGCCCGACACCGAGAAGCCTACGTTCGAGGGGCGGGAGATAGTGCTCGGACCTCGCGCCGGTGACTACTATCTGGTGCGAAGCAGCCTGAAAGAGGGCGAGCAGGTTGTGGTCAACGGCAATTTCAAGATCGACAGCAGTCTTCAGATCATGGCCAAGCCGAGTATGATGACTCCCGAAGGAGTGGGAGCCGGCGGTGTGCACGACGAGGGGACGACGGCTGCGGATCTTCCCGCTTTGTTCGAATATCAGCTCAAGGCGGTTGTGGCTGCCGGCAGGAAAGTGCAGGCGGTCGCCGCCGGTGAAGATCTTGCAGCCCTCCGGGGCGCGTTCGCAGAAGTTGAACGAGCCGTCAAGAATGTGGACATGGAACAACTAACCGGGCGTCCGCATAAGCTGTGGATGGAACTTTCGATGAGACTCACAAATGACGCCGTCGAGGGCAAAACAGCCGAGACACTTGAAGATGCCGAAGAAATGGGCGTTGCTTTGTCCGAGACACTCAATACCGTAAAGTCGGAGTTCGGTGTTACAGAAGAGGAGCTAGCCCTGCCGCGAACGCCTGTCGACAGCCGGTTCAAGGGCCAGTTGGCGACGGTCCTGGAAGGGTACTTCAACATTCACAAGGCACTTGCCGATGATTCGGCGGCATCCGCAGCCAATGCAGCGCGCGCGTCACTCGAAACGCTCAAAGCGGTGGACATGGGATTGTTGACCGGTGAAGTTCACGAACAGTGGATGGACGCTTCCGCTGAACTTCAGGCTGTACTTACTGAGATCGCCGGCACCGAGGACATCAAATCGCAGCGCGAGCACTTCCACCGTCTCTCGCAGCAGACGGCCGAGACGGTAAGACGTTTCGGCTCGGTCCTGCAGGGGCCGGTCTATTTGATTCACTGCCCGATGGCATTCGACAACACGGGCGCCAGTTGGCTCCAACCGGACGATAAGACGCTCAATCCGTATTTCGGAGATCAGATGCTTCGATGCGGCGGCGTCGAAGAGGTGATCGGTGTAAAGGCAATCTGGCAAGAGAAAGACAACTGACATGAGCGAATCTTCGTTTGAAGAAATGACAACAGAGCAGAAATCTCTGATGGGCAGACTCCTTCTTTTCTGCCTGAAGAACAAACTTGTAGTCGTATTGGTGCTCTTGTTCGCCGTAGGCTGGGGCATAATAGTTGCTCCGTTTGACTGGGAAGTATCCGGTTTGATGCGCAGACCTGTGCCGGTGGATGCGATCCCGGATATTGGTGAAAACCAGCAGATAGTCTTCACCGAATGGATGGGGCGCTCGCCCCAGGACGTGGAGGATCAGATATCGTACCCGCTGACGGTCTCGCTGCTCGGCGTGCCGGGAGTTAAGACCATTCGCAGTTACTCGTTCTTCGGGTTCTCCTCCATCTATATCATCTTCAAGGAGAACATCGACTTCTACTGGTCTCGCAGCCGGGTTCTGGAAAAGCTGAACAGCCTGCCCGCCGGTACACTTCCTGAAGGGGTCCAGCCTGCGTTGGGGCCGGACGCCACCGCTTTAGGACAGATTTACTGGTATACTCTCGAAGGCCGTGATCCCAATGGTAATCCAGCAGGCGGCTGGGACCTGGAGGAGTTGCGCACCATCCAGGACTGGTACGTCCGCTACGGACTTCTCGCGGCCGACGGAGTCAGCGAAGTCGCCTCGGTCGGAGGCTTCGTGCGCGAATATCAGATCGACGTCGATCCCGATGCAATGCGAGCGTACGGAGTGAGTTTTGCAGATGTTTACAGCGCAGTCAAGGCCTCGAATATCGACGTAGGCGCCAAGACCATCGAGCTGAACCGCGTTGAGTACTTTATACGCGGCGTCGGCTTTATCGAGAATCTATCCGACATCGAAGACAGCGTTGTCAAAGTGGTCGAAAACGTCCCGGTGCTCGTGAAGGACGTCGCGACCGTTACACAAGGTCCGGCGTTGAGGCGCGGAGCCCTGGACAAGGAAGGGGCCGAGGCTGTAGGTGGAGTAGTGGTCGCGCGCTACGGCGACAACCCTCTGGCAGTCATCAAGAATGTCAAACAGAAGATAGCCGAGATAAGCCCGGGCCTTCCGTCGAAGGTTCATATCGACTTCTCGAAGACAACCACCGAGCAGGTTCGCAGTTATGCAAAGGAGCACGGCTTCGAGGGTTACAAAAGCTCAGAGCTCAATCACGACGCATGGCTTGACCATTTGCGCGAGATTCCGCTTGAAAGCCGGCCCCAGTGGGCGACCATAAGCCAGGTCAATATTGTCCCATTTTATGACCGAACGGGCCTGATTTACGAAACCCTCGGAACCCTTCAAACCGCCTTGAGCGAGGAAATCCTGATAACGGTCATCGTGGTCATCCTCATGGTGATGCACCTGCGAAGCAGTATCCTGATCAGCGGCCTGCTGCCGATCGCGGTCTTGATGTGCTTTATCGCGATGAAGTTCTTCGGGGTGGATGCAAATATCGTTGCCCTTTCCGGCATCGCGATAGCTATCGGCACGATGGTGGACATGGGGATAGTGATATGCGAGAACATCCTGCGCCACCTCGACGAGGCGCCCCCGGAGGCTAATCGTCTAATGGTGATCCACAGGGCAGCAAGCGAAGTGGGAAGCGCGGTTCTGACCGCTGTATCGACGACCGTTGTCAGCTTCCTTCCGGTATTCACCATGATAGGCGCCGAGGGCAAACTCTTCAAGCCTCTGGCATTTACAAAGACTTTCGCCCTGATCGCTTCAGTGATCGTCGCTCTGACCATCATCCCTCCAGCGGCTCACCTGCTGTTCTGCGCCAGGACGTCATTAACCGGCAGGAAGATCCGAAACTTCCTGCATTTACTGCTGGTTCTGGTGGGGATTTCCGCCGGCTTCTTGTTGAACTGGTGGGCCGGGGTAATTCTTATCCTGTTCGGACTCTACTACCTTGCCAGGGATTACATACCCGAAAAATTTCTGCGATTTGCGCCGTGGGCAGCGAATCTGCTGGCGGTTGTGTTCGTGGCGGTCCTGCTGAGCGAACACTGGGAGCCTGTCGGTCCCGAGCGAGGACTCTTAAAGAACTTCATATTTATTGCCGGTCTGGTTGCCGGACTTCTGGGATTTTTCAGAATATTCCAACATTTCTATCCTTCCATTTTGCGATGGTGCCTGCGGCATAAACTGGCGTTTTTGTCGATCCCGGTGCTTCTGCTGGTGTTGGGCGGATCGATATGGCTGGGCTTTGAAACAGTCTTTGGAGGAGTGCCGAGGGCCGCTGCCAAGGTCGGCATCGAACCACAGAAGGTCAAAGAAACAACTCTCTGGGTGAAAGCAGCCGAGACATTTCCCGGGCTGGGCAAGGAGTTCATGCCCCCGCTGGACGAGGGGTCGTACCTGCTTATGCCCACTACGATGGTCCATGCGTCAATCGGCGAGGCGATGGACGTGTTGAGCAAGCAGGATATGGCCCTTCGGGCCATACCGGAAATCGAGTCCGTGGTCGGCAAAATAGGCCGGGCCGAAACGCCTCTCGACCCGGCGCCGATATCGATGGTGGAAACGGTCATCAACTACAAGCCGGAATACATGACCGACAAGGATGGCCACCGGATCAAATTCCGTTACGACGAGCAGACCCGGGAATTTGTCCGGGATCAAAACGGCGAGCTAATCCCGGACCCCGACGGCCGGCCTTATCGACAGTGGAGAGACCACATCGAGAATCCCGACGATATCTGGGACGAGATAGTCAAGGCAGCCGAAATCCAGGGGACAACATCGGCGCCGAAGCTCCAGCCCATCGCCGCCCGGATCGTCATGCTTCAAAGCGGCATGAGAGCCCCAATGGGCGTTAAAGTCAAAGGACCCGATCTGGAAACCATCGAGAAGGTCGGTCTCGAAATAGAGCGTTTCCTGAAGGAAGTTCCCAGCGTCGAGCCCTCTGCGGTCATAGCCGACCGTATTGTCGGAAAGCCGTATCTTGAAATCGTCCCCGACAGAAAAGCCCTGGCCCGATACGGCGTGCGCATGCGGGCTTTTCAGGACGTCGTCGAAATAGCGATCGGCGGCCGCAGAATAATGAATACCGTCGAGGGGCGCGAGCGCTTTCCCGTGCGAGTGCGATACCAGCGGGAATTGCGGGATGACATCGAGAGTATGAAGAGAATTCTCGTGCCCGGCACAGAGGGAGCACAGATACCGCTTGTGGAGCTTGCCGAGATCAAATACGTTCGCGGACCCCAGGTCATTAAAAGCGAAGACACCTTTCTCACGGGTTACGTGCTTTTCGACATGAAAGAGGGCCACGCCGAGGTGGATGTCGTGGAAGAGTCTCAGCGGTATCTGCAGCAGAAGATCGACAGCGGCGAGTTCACTCTGCCGCCCGGCGTCAGCTACACATTTGCGGGCAACTATGAGAATCAGATAAGGTCGCAAAAGACACTTGCCGTCGTCCTGCCGGTCGCGTTGTTCATAATCTTCCTGATTCTGTACTTCCAGTTCAAGTCGGTTGTTACGACCGGCCTAGTTTTCAGCGGCATTCTGGTTGCCTGGTCGGGCGGGTTTTTGATGCTCTGGTTCTATGGTCAACCCTGGTTCCTTGATTTTGACGTATTCGGCATGAATATGCGGGACCTGTTCCAGATTCACCCGATAAACTTGAGTGTGGCGGTCTGGGTGGGCTTTCTTGCACTGTTCGGCATAGCTTCCGATGATGGTGTCGTGATGGGAACGTATCTGGAGCAGTCGTTCAGGGATCATAAGAGCGATACGAAAGAGTCTATCCGCGAGGCCACCGTCCTGGCAGGCAAACGCCGTATCAGGGCCTGCTTGATGACAACCGCCACTACTATACTGGCTTTGTTGCCGGTCTTGACTTCAACGGGACGCGGTTCCGATGTCATGGTTCCTATGGCTATCCCCTCCTTCGGCGGCATGACCATCGAAATCCTGACAATGCTGGTGGTGCCGGTACTTTATTGCATGATTCAGGAATTCAAATTGAAGACGCACTCGCGAGGCGAAAGTGCTGTTACACATCAATAATCATGGAGCTGCAAGCTTCAGAACGGCTATGGCGTGCGCGGCAGTTCTATTCATGAACCCCCGCCCACGCTTGTGAGCCGGATGGCGTCAATCTCTCAGACTACTCTGCAGAAACCCGCACGCCCCGCCGGCGAGCGATCTTTCCACCAGCAGACTTAATGCTTTAAGACCGCTCGCGTATCAGAAAATTTGATAATAAAGCCCGAAAGAAACGGCGTGCATCAAGGCTCCTTCCCCACCCCCCAAAGACTACCCGCCTAATCAACTAATTGAACTGGGGCAACTTTGCAATATACTTTTCGGGGTTGGCCATGAATTTTTCGTCGCAGCCGGGGCAGCAGAAATATACCTTCTTGCCCTTGTATTCAACGAAGTACTCTTTGTTAATTTTGTTGCCTTCCATTACCGGACAAGTCGTCTGCTCGGTCCCGGCGACTTCTTTGGCTGTGTCGGTCATCGCCATTCCAGAATGTTCGTGGTCATGATCTCCCTCGCCGGGCTCGTGTTCGTGCACGGTTGTGGTCTCGTTCGGCTCGGGTGCCGACTCATCCTGTCCGCAGCCGTTGAGCATTGTCAAACCGACGAACACGAATCCCGCAACCAACAGTACTGTCATCAAATGCTTCTTCTTAGCTTTCATAATTTCTTGCCCTTTCTAAAAAGTTCCAAAACTTTCTGTTCCAGATGTTACTATACCATTATGAGGTAGTATGTGTTCAAAATTCTAATATTTCTTTCTTCATTCTGAGAAAATCGTCCCGCCTGCGATGATATTCTTGTCGGCATTGTACAAAACGAGCCTTTGGCCCGGGCACGGTGCAAATTGAGGCTCGTCGAATTCGACGGTCATGCAATCGTCCTTTACGGAGATGATTTTGCACGGCGCCGGCTCGCCGTACGAGCGGATCTTGCCGAATACGCGGTTTGCCGCGACGAGTTCTTCCGGTATGAGTGTGTTGATCCGGTTTGCTCTAATTACGGCCCCGCTGATTTCATCTCTGGTTCCCAGTGCGATTGTATTTTTCCGGGCGTTTATTCTGCCTACGTAGAGCGGTTTGCCGCCTGCAAAACCGATTCCCTTCCTTTGACCGAGCGTGTAATTGGCGATTCCTTTGTGCGTGCCTATCTTGTTGCCTTGCATATCTGTGATGTCGCCGCCGGTGTTCGCTTCGGAGCCGGTCAGAGCGGCCCTGTAATCACCCTCCCCGGCGAAGCACAATTCCATACTCTCGGCTTTTTCCGCTACCGTCAAATTCAACCGCCCGGCAATCGACCTGACCCGCTCTTTGGTCAGCTCGCCCAGCGGTAGAACGAACCGGTCAAGTTTATCCGGTCCTATGCCGTATATGAAATAGCTCTGGTCTTTCGTCTTATCCTTCGCCCTGCCGAGATAAGACCGTCCTTCGCTCCTGGAAATCCGCGCATAATGCCCCGTAGCCAGATGACGAATTCCAAATTCTTCCTCAAGGAAATCCCATAACAACGAGAACTTCAGGATTGTGTTGCAGTCCACGCACGGGTTGGGAGTTTCGCCTCTGGCGTACGATCTCCTGAATTTTTCTACTATCATCTCCCGGAAGTCTTCGGTAACGTCCACAAAGTAATGGGGAATGCCCAGTTCACGGCAGACAAAAGCGGCATCCGCTCCGCAGCAGCCTCTGGCTTTGGAGCCGCATGAGACGGGGATTTTCATAGTAACACCGAGGACGTCCCGGCCCTGCTCTTTGAGAAGATGAGCTGTGACGCTGCTGTCGACGCCGCCACTCATCAGTACGGCAATTTGCCGCGAGTGATCTTTCTCAGGCTCCCACGGCTTAAAACTCGGCTCCATCAGCTTCATTCTTCGGTTATAGGTCGTCATAGAGAGCAACCTTACTATTCGATCGCAATTTATCAACAGATTTCAGTAACATCCGTTACGCAGTTACCCGGACCCGCTATACCCATATTCAGGCTAACGGGTTTGGTTTTCAGGCGGCGGGAAGGCTGAAAAAGCCTTTTTTTCTCTTCAAGAAGAGTTTTTCTTGACAGAACCTTATCTTTGGTGTTATAAATGGCGATATATGCAACTGCAGGCGTTGGGAATTCGGGCGGCCGGAATCTCAACGGCCTCTTCGAGACGAGCACCTTGTCGGACGGTAACTCATTTCTGGCCGCAATTTGAAGGAGGTATCACCAAAGCTTCCAGATCATTCCAAAAGACCGCAAATGCTATAGATTACAAAAAAAGTGTGTAATCATTGTCAACCTGTTCAGTTGTAAGGAGGATTGTCATGAGTAGAGAATTGATCTGTCTAATTGTATCTGTTTTTGTGCTGATCCTTTCGGGTACGGCCTCGGCCGATCTGGTGGCCCACTGGACACTCGACGATGGGCCGGGCGGTACTGTTGCTGATTCGAGCGGCAACGGCAACGACGGGACCATCTCGGGCGATCCAGTGTGGATCCCCGGAAGGGCGGGCCAGGCTATGGAATTCAGCGGCGACGGTGACTATATAGACTGCGGCAGCGATGCCAGTCTGGACATCACGGGGCCGATCTCCATAGCCATGTGGATAAGGCCTGACGCCGATGACCCGGAAGGAAATGCCACTACGACGGCCCCGATGTGCAAGGCGCTGGCCGGGTCGAGCCCCAGTTGGAGCTTTCAGGTTCGATACGGCTGGGGCCAGGGCGCGCCGACGCCCTACATGTCGTTTACGTTCAATACGTCGCCGAGAGCCTGGGCACACGTCGGCAGAAACCTGGAACGCTACGAATGGGCACATATCGCATGTTCGTACGACGGCACAACGCTGACAGCCTATCTCAACGGAGAGCAGACTAACGATACCCCGATGGGGGCGATTACCAGCAGCCCGACGCCTGTCCTCATCGGCTCTGACGGATGGGGTTCCGACTGGATCGGTGCGATCGACGACGTGAGGATGTATGACCATGCCTTGTCGGTGCCGGAAATAATGACCGCTATGGAAGGCAAAGTACAGCCCCAAGCCTGGGGACCAACACCAGCCGACGGCGAAATGTACACCGACACATGGGCAACAATGGAATGGAAGCCGGGGCCTTTCGCCGTCTCACACGATGTGTACATTGGTGACAATTTTGACGACGTTAACGAAGGCGCCGCTCATACTTATGTAGGCAACCAGACGGAGGCGAAACTTATCGTGGGCTTCCCGGGATATCCCGTTCCCGACGGTCTCGTGCCTGGCACGACTTACTACTGGCGCATTGATGAGGTCAACGACGCCGATCCGAACAGCCCCTGGAAGGGAGATATCTGGAGCTTCTGGGTTCCGCCCAAGACAGCGTACGAACCTAATCCCATTGACGGCGCCATGTTCGAGCAGACAAGCACTGCCCTGAGCTGGACGCCCGGTTTCGGCACGAAGCTGCACCACGTCTATCTGGGACGAGACGCCGCCGACGTTGAGGCCGGTGCTCCGACCACGTACAAGGGACCGGCGGTGAACCCACCCTTCGATCCGGGCCCGCTCGAGAAAGAGACGGTCTATTACTGGAAGGTCGATGAGTTCGATGGTGCCGAAACTCATGCCGGCGACGTCTGGAGCTTCAGGACCGTGCCGGTAATAGCCGTCAGCGATCCCAGTCTTGTCGGCTGGTGGAAGCTCGATGAATGGGCCGGCACAACGGCGGTCGACTATTCCGGCGGCGACAATCACGGCACGATCACCGGCGACCCGCAGTGGGTGGACGGCTACGCCGGCGGCGCTCTGGAATTTGACGGTTCCGAAGACCTGGTCGAGACGGCCTGCGCCGGCGTCACCGGCACGGGTTCCCGAACGGTCAGCGCCTGGATCAGGACCGAGACTACCGGCGAAATCGCATCCTGGGGAACTAATTCTCCCGGACAGAAGTGGATATTCCGCGTCCAGGCAAGCAACGGCACTAACGGCGCCCTTCGGATCGAAGTCAACGGCGGCTATCAGGTAGGCATGACCGACCTGCGCGACGGCCAATGGCATCATGTCGCAGGGGTGCTTACCGACGACGGTACGCCGAATGTCAACGAAATCGAGCTTTATGTGGACGGCGAGAAGGAACTGATCAGCGCCAACCTGGACGAGCCTGTCGACACGGCAACGTCCGGCGAAGTCAGAATCGGCGAAGCCCCCTGGCATGACCGCCCTTTCACCGGACTGATGGACGACGTGCGAATCTACGACAAGCCGTTGACTGAGGACGAAATCAAGCAGGTTATGAGAGTCGATCCATTGCTCGCCTGGAACCGCTCACCCGGTGACGGAGCCACGGTCAACATAAGTGATGCGTTGCCTCTTAGCTGGTCTCGCGGCGACAGAGCGACACAGCATGAGGTTTACTTCGGCACCGACAGAGACGCCGTGGCCAACGCCGACACATCCGATACATCGGGAGTCTATCGCGGCAGCCAGAGCGCGACCACTTACTCGCCTCCCGAAGGCGTTGAGTGGGGTGGCGGACCCTACTTCTGGCGCGTCGACGAGAACAACAACGACGGAACAGTCACTACAGGAAGCGTCTGGAGCTTCACGGTGGCGGACTACATCGTCGTAGATGACTTCGAGTCCTACAATGACATCGATCCGGCTAATCCGGCGAGCAACACGATATTCTCAAGCTGGACCGACGGTTATGGAATTCCGACAAACGGGGCTCTCACTGCCAATGAGATGCCTCCGTATGCCGAGCAATCGGTCGTTCGCAACGGGCGCCAGTCGATGAAATATGTCTATGACACCAACTCGAAGATCTCCGAGTCGACTCTGGCGCTGGAAAGGCGGAACTGGACCGAACAGGGCGTGACACAGTTGTCACTATGGTTCCGCGGCAATTCGAGCAACGCCGCCGAGAAGATGTTTGTAGCTCTCAACGGCACAGCCGTGGTCTATCATGATGATCCCGCTGCGACGCAGGTAGGCTCATGGACCGAGTGGCCTATCGACCTGACGAGGTTTGCCGATCAGGGCGTCGACCTTGCCAACATAAGCACGATGACTATCGGCTTCGGCACGAAGAACGTTCCGGCCGCCGGCGGCTCAGGCGAAGTGTATTTCGATGATATACGCCTGATTCGATAGATTTACAGTAATGTCTCGGTAAGGTGTGCAAAACTCATTTTGCACACCTTACTTTTTTATTGAAGTGGCTTTGTCTCTGAAAAATTCCAGCCAGTTGGCCGTTACGGCGCCGGGCAGGGTTCCGGACTTTCGGCACTGGTCGGGCGTCTTACCCCAATAGAAGCCGATCCAGCCGTCGGCTATTCCGCGTGATGAATCTATGAAGCTCTCCAGCTCTTCCAGACCGCATTTGAGCGGGAACATTTCTTCTATCACGAGCGGCTTGCCGATATCGTAGACCGCCAGCGCCTTCAGCGCTTTTTCAACCTTGCCTTTTTTCGGATAGAAGTGGACGCAGGCAAAATCGAGATTCTCGCTCACATGCTTCGAGTAAAAGAGGGGCTTTGCGTTCGGCCACGTGTGAGCCCAGGGTATGGCGCCGACCGTTATCGCATGGCGCTTATCGTGTTTGCGTATCGCCGCAACAAGCTTATCAACCCATGCTTTGGCTACCTCTTTTCTCGTGCGCCCGGCAAGATCGAGGGTGATTCGCTGCACAAAATGCTTGCCGCCGAAATCCCCCGCAAGCCAGTCGGTCTCTTTCTTTTTCGCGCCGGCGAGAATCGGCTCGTTCATCAGGTCGTAACAGAAAACCGCCGGACTGTCCGCGCAGGTTTCGGCTATCGCCGCCCAGAATCGCGCCTGCACCTCCCAGCGCTCCGCCTCATCCAAAGTATCGTACCATTGCGGCACGTCCTGCTTGTGATAGCACCCCAGCCCGGTGATATCGAGATAGAGCCCGGTGCGTTCGGCCAGCTTCACCAGCCGGGCCAGTCGGTCCAGGGCGGTGGTGTCAAGTTTCTCGGGCTCCGGCATGAATTTGCCGGTTTGTAAATGAATCCTAACAACATTGGCGCCGAGTTCTTTCATTTTACGGAAATCTTCCTGCACTTTGGGCCACTCGCCATCCCAATAGTCTTCCAGCAGCCGTCCGTTTTCGTCATGGTCGTAATTGAAGCCCCACGGCGTAAAAGTCTCGTCGGTCTCCTCGAATACAAACCTGCTCCCATCATCGGAGACTCGAACGGTCTTCATCTCTTTCGACAACGAGTAGAACTTCTTTAAGGAAGAGAAGGTTTTCTTTAACTCCCCGTCGGTCAGCGGGCGCTCCCACATTAACAGTCGGGCTATTTCACCGTCGAAGGACTCGTGGCCGGGATGGTTCGTCGCATCCCGTTCCTGTCCGATTGCCATCTTGGACGGATTGCCATTGGGATTTACGGGGTAAGGCTTGGAAGACGCGGGCTTGGCCTCGTCGACGAACAGCTCGATCTTGACTTTTCCGGTTCCGGCGCCCATTCGCCCGGCAATAACGTAATAGCGATTGACCTCAAGCCTGGGACCGAGCACCTGGGGATTGTTGTCGTCCCACCGGCCGAAAGTTATGCCGTTTCGAGAACCCATCCAGAGCATGTTATCGTCCTTAAGACCGGCCCAAAAGCCTTCGTACTTTCCGCCGTTTTTCAAATTGCCGAAGAATGAATTAACGTCCTTGAGACCCGAGACCTGAGGATAAACACGCATCACCGCGGTCCAAGTGTAGCCGCTGCCGGTCGTCAAATGATCGAAAGCGTCCTCTTCGAAGTTGATCAGCTCCTGTCGCTTGAACACCACGGCATTGTGACCGCCAATCGCCGGGATTCCCTCCTTCAAAACGGGACGGCCGGTGCCTTTCTTGTGGCTTGCGTCTCTTGTAGCGACGAATTCTTTGGCCTTCGAGTCCGCCTGATTGCGCCACGAAGCGACGCGCCCATCGACGACCTCGACGCCTCGGTCGGCATTGAGGTCGAGGATAAGCCCCTTGGCAAGAGTGAGTTCCTCGCGCGCCTGAACAGCATTCGTCAGCAAAACTATATTAAGGACCGCAAGAAATGCCCTGTGTGCGACCAGTTCGTAATCAAGCCTCATGGCAATACCCTCTATATCTTGTCTTTGACACAGAATGACTGATACCATTTTGACGTTTTTCCCCAAAACGTCAACCTAAAGCTCGGTCCCGCTATCAGGTCGTCATTCCCGCCGAGAGCCCGCCCTGAGCAACGCCGAACGGGCGGGAATCCAGTTTTTTAAGAGGGGATCGAGACTGAATCAATGCGGGAACCGAGAGCACAGATATAATATTCAATAATGAATGCCATGATTTCCTAGTCTCCACACCCTGTTATCCAGATTTGCTGATCCCCCTATTCGCTCCACGCTTGCCTGATACTGCTGTCTCCTATATTCTGCAGCCTGCTTTTCATCAACTCAAAACTAAACAGTTTTACTTAGTTAGGTATATATTATACCACGATCCGTCCCATTTTTCAAGCATAATCTTCTTAATAGGTGAAAAGATTCGTGGACATCGTATTGGTGGGATCACAAGAAACTGTTAACAGCAACTGACTATTCAGTAATTCGACCACGTTCTAGAATTCGAGATAATAGTCACCTTAGATGAAGCCCTCGTTAATGCAACATATAGATTCTTCTTGTCGAACAACTCCGGCCGGACGACTATCACATGGTCACACTGAAGGCCTTTTAGAAGCACCGTCCGAGATATGCAGCGTTTGGGTATCCTGTTTCTATAGAATCGATATTGATTTCGGATGTCCCATGCGGCATGTTCGAGGGTATCTTCCTGCCCGAAAACGAGTTCATAGAGGCCCTTCTTCATCTCCTGCCACAACTGCCTTCTTTTGAAGGTCGGGGAAAATTCCTCTTCAAAGAAAAGTAACAGGTCATATACGTGCATGAGATGGTTGTTGTCTGTTATATTCTGAAAATGCTGTTTCAGTGCAATCTCGCCTTCGCTCAGATTGCTGTTTTGAGCTATCACTTTCCTGCAAGGATTCGCAATCTTCGCTAGGCATATTTTAGAAAAGTCTACCACATGTTGAAGCCTTTTCTTGCCTTTGGCTTCCTCGATCTTTTTTGCATAGTTGGAAAGGTCTTGCGAGGTTAAGGGTTCAATCGTGTGATAGGTATTGTTCATTGATTTGGCCAGCCCATGAGGGAAATATCTGGCGCTTGGACTTGGTTCACAGATGACAAACACTGAGTCCTCATTCTTACTATCATAAAGGCATTTTATGATCTCTTGATAAGAGTCTTGGATCACAGACCGAAACTTAATTTCTTCTCGTGTGAGCAATTGCTTTCTCAGCTCTCCTATACGCTCCCCCAGCTTCTCATTTGTATCCTTCCAGCGGTAGGGTGTTGTTAAATCCGGGAGTTGGTCAAAATTCGGAAATACGTCGTTATCCCAGTTTACTATTTTGTTGTCTCCAAAATCATAGATTCCTTGGAGCGGATCCCCCACAATTCTACACGGCAATATCTGGGCTAAATTACTGATCAAAGAGTGCTGGCTGATATCGCAATCCTGGTATTCATCTACGAATATACCAACGAAAGAGTATCTAAGAAGATCCTTTCCCAGTCTTGT
The DNA here is from genome assembly GCA_964598225.1 of uncultured Pirellulales bacterium. Taxonomy (GTDB): domain Bacteria; phylum Planctomycetota; class Phycisphaerae; order Sedimentisphaerales; family Anaerobacaceae; genus SG8-4. Next base: position 1,132 of record CAZRBG010000018.1, on the reverse strand, counting down.
TTGAAATAGCTTAGTTGCTGAAGAGATGATTTGTGCGTAGTCGGTATCATCTTGCGGTGTCTTAATTTCCAATCCTGTCGTCTTAGGATACGAGCCCGCAAACCTGAGTGCAAAAGAGTGGATGGTTTCAACACAGTATTTGTTATGATGAATCTTATACTTCTGACTGAGTCGCCTTCTCAGGCTATCGACTCCGGCATGAGTGTGAGTCAAGACAAGTTGTCTTCCTTCACAACAAGCTACAGATTGCGCAATCAATTCTGTCTTTCCGTATCCTGCTGGAGCTACGACAACGGCTCGTCTCTGTTTCGCAAAGCTCTCAGGCGAGTTATCCTTACTCATCTGTCACCCAAGTTTGAATTGAATTAAAACATTTGTAGAAATCTGTCTCCATCATGACTGGTATATTAAACAGATGTTTTCCAAGGCTTTCAGCTTTTGTCACCGTTTTGTACCAGTCATTCTTATGAGCTGACTTTGCAACTGCCTTGCGTAACGAGTTTTCATCTTCGTAATCATTGATTTTATCTAACGATTTCAGCTTTAACTCCAGATGTGAGTTTATGGAGCACAACAAAGCTTGCTCGTCGTTCTCACTTTCTTTTACCAAATCTACCAGATAGCGTATTTGGCCTTTTGGAACATCTGAGAATATTTGCATCTCGGTGTTATTGTCATTCTCCCAGTGGACAATATGAACTCCCTTTGAGAGCAATTCACTTTTGTCGATTCTCCATTTGTCCATCCTGTCTGAATCAACGAAAAGACAAGTCTTGTAGTCATGTGTTGCCAAGTGGTAGCCTCTTTCTGCTGCGCTAGAACCTTCCCCGTTTACGATTGTCGTTTTATTGTAGGCAAACGAGTATTTGTCACCTTTCTCCGTGATCTGTTGCTTTTCAAAAGCCCTCAATAGACCGATTTCCGTTGGTCCTTCACATACAATGACTTTGGGTGAAAGAAAGGCTTCTGGGATTCTTCTTATCGTTCCCTGAATAACTTCATCTACTTTCTTAACATGCGTCTTTCTATCATTCCTGTCATAATGCACGCAATAGACCGGTCTTGCTCCCAATTCTTCTAGTCCCAAAACAAGCGTACAGTGGCTTGGTGGATGAGCGTTGGCGGAAGGGTT
>CAZRBG010000017.1:0-86094 GCA_964598225.1 uncultured Pirellulales bacterium | reverse complement strand
TTTTCTAGAATTAATGTTACTCTTTTGGCTCAATCTACACTTGTTTTGGGACTAGAGCAGATGTTCGGGCCTTGGCCTGGATTTTGAGGAGGAGATCAAAGCCGCACTTGAGACCATCAAGCAGTCTCCCGCTCGTTGGCTAATCCGCAAAGATGGAACGCGCCGGTATCTGATACACCGTTTTCCGTACTTCGTCGTCTACGTTCTTCACAAGGACCATGTGTGGATTATCGCCTTCGCTCATTGCCGCAGAAGATCGGCGTACTGCTCCGGACGTTCGAAGAGAACGGAATCTCAACGCGGACACCGACCCGAATAACCTGAACCGAAAAGGGGCGATCCAGCGTGTTGGTTTGCGTCATGGATTCCAAAATGTCAGGGGCAAGAAAAGGCCCCGTCCTGAAGAGGTTGCGGTGGCAGAGACTGGCCCAGAAATGAGCGCAAACCGACAATCGCAAATCAAATAGCCCCAAGGGGATTCGAACCCCTGTTGCCGGGTTGAAAACCCGGTGTCCTGGACCTGCCTAGACGATGGGGCCAACCTTAATTAATCCATGCTTATTGCTTCTTCCGGACAGGCGTCGACGCAAACGCCGCAATCAACGCACTCCTCGGCATCGACAACAGCCTTTTCACTATTCATTGCGATCGCTTCACTCGGGCACTCCGGCACGCAGGTTTCACAACCGGTGCATTTCGATTCATCTACGTTTGCAGGCATTTACATAACCCTTTCAAAAAACTCATTACTTCTGTTGCAAAATCATAGCTTAGCAGAAACCGGAATATTACAAGATTATTTAAATATTACAACCCATTTTCTGAAGAAATTCACGTCAATTTTGTCATTGCTTCGTCGCTGGGCTCCTCATAGGAAAATAGACTTCTTTGCTGCCGTAAGGGTTGAGATTGCCGCAGTCGCTGCGCTCCTTCGCAATGACATTCCGTTACACCGATTGAAAATTGCGTTTTACCCAATGCCCGCAGTTTCTGCCGTCCCGATCACCTTCCCGCGGCTGGTGCATCCAGGAGAGCAAGCGCCATATCGCGAACCGGTTTGCTCAGGTCGTTTTGTGCAATAGATTCCAAAACCTTGCCGAAGCTGCTTTTCGAGTTCCGGGCCAGCAGGTACACCGCCATCATTCGGACCGGCCATTTCGTGTCGTTCAGGTTCTTCGCCGCGGCGGTTGTAAGCTCATAATCAAGGTCCAGTGAGAGCATATAAGACATGGTATGGACCTGAACGACCCACCCGGTCGGAGCCGGATTATGAAGCAATCCGGGTTCTTTCAGCAACGCATCTCTCAGCTTCGGCGTTACCCAGTCGGCATACATAATAGTGTAGGGTATTCTGTCGTTTCTGTATTCCTGCTGCTCCTTCAATAGCCCCGTGAAGAGCCGGGCCGTCTCGATTTTTTCTTCAGTGCGATTCGTGGAGATCAAATCGAAGCGATCTGTCAGATACCTGACAGTTAGTTTAACGCCCGGGCGCCGTATTCGAGTTCGGACCGGCTCGACGTAAGTAAGCCTGTTGGCGACCTTGCCGCTCTCGCTAACCACAGGGTCGAGATACAGGGCAAACTCGACGTCCACGGACGCCTGGGGATGTCTAATCAGTGTGTCTCTGAGCCGGCCGGTCTTGAGATTGATCGGGATCCGAACGTTACTCGAAGTTTCGACGATGAAAGCCGGCCGCTTGCTGGTAATCACCAGTTTCGGAATTTTTTGGTTGAGATCGCCGGTAACCTCCGCATCGACCCTGATGTTGCCTCTGAATAATCCCCGATCGCTGATCACAAATGGCTCGGCGGAGTTATTCGTTATGGTCACAACACCGCTGAAATCGGTGCCGTAGGAAAAGCTGTTTCCCCGAAGATCGAGCCGGGCCGATATTATCTTCTCCGGCGGCGTGAAAACAGGGGCGAGACTCGATCCGAAAGCATCTCTCAAAGAGGCGAGAACCGCATTCGGGTCTACGGGCGGGGCGTATTTCCCGCCCTGCTCGTTTAGCAACTGTTTGGCACGCTCGGCGGCGAAAGAGCCGGGATCTCTGGCTATGGCGGCTTTCAAAGTCTCTATCGCCTGCTGCTTTTTGCCTTCGGCTAATTGGATAATCGCCAGTGCCAATCCTGCGATCTGATTGCGCTCGTGGAGGTTGTTGCTGACAAGAGGACGCGCAAATTCCGTATCGCCGTTTACGGCCAGTGCATAAGCCAGCAACGATCTGGCTGCCGGCGCATCGGGATTATTCGACCAAGCCTCATTGGCGGGCGGCACAGCTTTGCCGGGGATAGGCAATGCGAAGCAGTAGAACCAGGCAAGCTGCTCGAGATAATTTTGTCGCGTATCGCCTGCGTTTGATGTTTCTGCGCCGGCTGTTCCGGCGGGCGAATCACTCGACGCTATCAACTGTTTAGCTTTTTGCTCGGCGCTCTGGAAAATTTTAGTCGCCAGCTCCATGTCGCCTATTTTGACTGCTGCCTTGCCGGCAATGGCCTCGAGGCGCAGGTCGAAACCGCTTTCCTGCCGGATGCGCCGGGCAATGTGAAGGACCTTGCTCTGGCCGGAACTTGTATTGTAGTTGCTCAATGCCCAGGGAAGGTAGATCCTGGCCGGGATTGGCTCGGACTCGTACAGATACCGAAACAGCTCGGCGCCGTACCCGTAACCCGCTGCTGCGATTTCGTAGAGTTGGAGACTTTCGGCACGCGAGGCAAATGCAATCGCAGCTTCGATGTCCGAAGGATCCTCTCGCAGCGCCAACCTAAAGCGTTCGAGTGAAACCGCCGGAGTGATCTGTTCCGGCGCGACATTACCGAGTCCTTGAAAAGCCTCGCGGTTATATCTGTTGGCTTTGTAAGCCTGAAGAAAGTAGAACTCCGCCGCTTCAGTATCGGTTTTTTCCGCTTTCAACGAGCCGAGCATGGTTGCAATTCGAGAATACAGAACGGAGTTGCTCTCGCCCAGATCGACTGATAGCCGATCGAGGACATTCTCGCGCTGCTCGCGGGTATTCTTTCGTTCAAGTAAATACGCGATTGCCTTTTCGGCAACTGCAAGGTCGGCGGATTCATCCGCGTAATCCACAAGCAAGTCGTACACAAGTTTCGAACGGTCCCGCTGAGGATCGCGACAGGCAAGCTCGATGAGCAAAGATTGCGCTCCTTTATTTTCACCGTCGAGCTTCATCGCGGCGGTCAGAAATACCATCGCCTGCTCCCGCCCGGGCCCGGTAATGTCCCGGTTGCCTGCCAGCTCGCAGGCAAGCTGGTAGAACTTTCGGCTAACTGAGGCCGAAGATAACTGCCCCGAATCAGTCACCGAACCTGCCGAACGAGCCGATCCCGGCCGGTTTTCTGAAGACGGTCTTTGGGCGTGCGCCGACGAAAGCCACATCGAAAGTGCCGAAATCACCAGTAAATAAGTTCTTAAACACATTTACTTGTGCCCTATGAGTTCAAAGACCCGTAATTTGCGTCAACAGCTCTCAAACACCCACCTATCTATTCTCTGCCGCGGCTGCTAACGATAAGTTCGAGCATTCGATTCTATATCACCCAGCTTGCCAAAGTCAAGCGACGTCGAATCGAAAGCATGCCGTTACATGGCTCAGCTACGCCTTCCGGTTAGAACCGAGAGTGCCTCGATGCGCAGGACTTTAGCCGCCAGCACGTATGCCGCTGCCGCCGTCGGCACAACTACCGCGAGTCGCAGGATGTCGAACAGTTTTTCTGCCGGTAATCTTTTCATCACGATCATGATGACAGTCCCGGCTGCGTACATAAAGACTGTTGCCGCGAGGGTTTTAAGTAACGTAATCGGCAAATCCTGTAGTATGGAATTACCTAATTTTTTCCTCAGAACGGTGGCAAGGATCGCGACCTGGAGGTACGAGCACAACGCCGTCGCGGCAGCCAGCCCGCCTGGCCCCAAAAACCAGATAAGACTGAGGTTCAGTGGAATATTGGCCGCGACCGCACATAAAGCACTTATTAAAGGCAATTTAGAGTCCTGCATCGAGTAGAACGCCCGCGTGGTAATTTGCTGCAAAAAGTAGCCGCACAAGCCCACGGCGTAGAATGACAGCGTCCAGGCCACTATCGGTGTGTCGTCGCTTTTGAATTCCCCGTGCTGGAAGACGGCTGATACCAGCGGCCGAGCTACGAGAAATATCCCCGCCGTTGCCGGGACTGCTACAAAGACAGCGGTGCGGATTCCCCGACCTATGGTTTTGGTCAGAGCGGCAAAGTCCTTTTTCGCGGCGTCCCGGCTCATTACCGGAAATATCGCCGTCGCAAGGGAGATTCCGAGCACTCCCAACGGAAACTGGTATAGTCTCTGTGCGTAGTACAGGTAGGATGGAGCGCCGTAACTAAGCGGCTCGCCCCGCTCGTTCATGAAACACAGTGCGATAATATCGTCCAGCAGCGTGTTTATTTGCGTCACAGCCATTCCCATTATCATAGGAATCATCAAAAAGATGATCCTTCTGAAACCTTCGGAGCGTACTTTCCACGCCGGTCTCATTGACACTCCTTTGGCGCGGAGCGGTGGAATCTGAATTGCAAGCTGTGCAATTCCTGCGATCAGGACTGCTACAGCGATATATATCACCTGCTTCTGAGGTTCGATCCGGAACGCCCAGCCTGTCAGCATAAGGCTCGATATGAGGACTATATTAAGAACTATCGGTGCCGCTGCCGGTGCGGCGAAATGCTTGTGAACATTAAGAATACCGGCCAGAATCGCTACTGTGCAGACGAATAGCATGTACGGCATCATGATCCCGGACAGAAGCAGGCCAAGCCTGGGCCCGGTTCTGGTCTCGAAGAAGCTGTAGTAGCTCCACACCGCCGCTTCGCCAACAAGTACGACAGCCGCGAGAATTACGACTATTACAGTCACCACGGTATTGGCCAACTGCCTGGCCTTTTCGGTATCGGTATGCAGCTTTTGGCTGTAAACGGGTATAAAAGACGCTGAGGCCGCTCCCTCGCCGAAAAGCCTGCGTGAGAGATTGGGTACCTTAAAACCCATCGTCCAGGCGGTCATCAGCCAGTCGGCCCCCAAGAAATGGGCGAACGTCATGTCCCGCACCATGCCGAAAATGCGGCTAACAATAGTAAGACCGGCGATTTGTCGAAAGCCTTTTATCATTCCATCACTAATATCGGGTGAATTGCCGGCCGAAGTTGACGGATTAAGGATTACGTACTACTTCTTTGGTGCGACGCTGAAAGGCCTGCTTCGTCCTATATTGTTAAGCAATCCTATCGACACCATACTGACCAGCAGGCTCGATCCGCCGTAGCTCACTAACGGCAGAGTCAATCCCGTAATTGGCATAAGCCCGACTGTCATGCCGACGTTGATCAGGACCTCGACCACGAACAGCGTTACCAGCCCGGTCGCAAACAACCTGCCGAAAGGATCGGTGTTGTTGGCGGCGATTTCCAGCCCGCAGCTAACGATAATGACATACAGCGCCAGCAGCCCCAGGCAGCCCCAGAAGCCCCACTGATGGGCAATAACTGCGAATATGAAATCGTTGTGCCGGTGGTCCAGAAATCCGTACTTTATAAACGGCCCCTGTCTGAAGCCGTAGCCTGTGGCGTTATCGGTCCCACCCGAGGCGATAGCGTATTTCGAGCGGATCAGGTGGTAGCCCCAGTCGTTCTTCCATTTCCGGGTGCTGAATTCCGTGCCGACCAGAATCTGGCCCAGCGTCGGGTGCTGCTCGGCCTTCTCTCGGACCCACTCGCTTTGCAGCAGAACGCTGCTGATTCTTATCCGCTGATAGGGCCGCATCCTGAACCACAGCAGCGGACTGACGAGAATCGCCATCAGGATTATCAGCAGCAGGTGTTTGACCTTCGCCCCGGCTACGAAGAGCATAATAAACAGTATCGGCATCATCAGCATTACCGTTCCCAGGTCCGGCTCGGGCAGAATCAGGACCACCGGCAAAAGCGCCAGTGCGAAGGGGCCTATTAGCGCCTTGAAACTGCTGTAATTGCTGCGGAACCTGAGATACCACGCCAGGGCCATGATATACGCCACTTTGCAGAACTCCGAAGGCTGAAGCGACGGCAGCGTGATGCCGCCGATGCCGCCTTCGATCCATATCCAGCGGTATGTGCCGACTTTTGGTTTGGCAAACGGCAGGGTGACCACATATTTACTCACCAGAAGCAGCGCCAGCAGAACCAGCACGATGCCGAGAATCCAGTAGCTTGCCCTTCCCCACCAGCGGTAATTGATGAGGTTGACGATGACCAAGCCGATGAATCCCATCAGGACGAACACGACCTGTTTCTTCCAATAGGCGGCCAATTCTTCGGTTTGAAAAGCCGGGCTGCGCTCGGCCGGGTGCCCGACCGAATAGATAGTAGCTATCCCGATGCCGATCAGCATCGCGGCCGCGACCAGCATGATGATCCTGACAGCTAACAGGCGTCCTTGCAGAAAGTTGTACATAACGCAGACATTAACACACAGCCGGCCAAATTGCCATACTCAAGGCAAACTGATAATTGATCGCACCTGCCGATTTTCATGGAGAAAGATTGATATTTCTCGAATATTTCTGCTCACGGTGTACTTGGCGCCTTAGAAGGCGTATAATGTGTCGGTTGGAACGGCGAACGTTTCGGTTGCTGTGTGGGTATGGAAATGAGACTATACTTTGTTTGATTATAATAAGCGGAACAAATGAGGGCGACTGCCAAAACTAAGGAAAGGATCGAAAAACTCAGGCAATTTCTGTCGGGAGCCACAAACCTGCTTGTCATTATGCAGGACAATCCCGATCCGGACGCAATTGCCGCGGCGGTGGCTCTGCGCAGGCTGGCGAACAAAATTGCTTCCGTACAGTGTTCGATAGCACACAGCGGAACAGTCGGACGCGGCGAGAACAGGGCCCTGGTGAAATATCTGAGCATCAATCTGCTGCGGGTAGAAAATATAGATTTTTCCAAATTCGACTTGGTTGCAATGGTCGATACCCAGCCGGGCACCGGCAACAACTCGCTGCCCGAGATTGTGGCGCCGGATATAATCATCGATCACCACCCGTGCCGGTCCGAGAGCAGGAGGGCGCAACTGCTCGATATTCGCAGAAACTACGGCTCCACTTCCACTATAATGTCGGAGTATCTCAACCAGGCCGGAATCATCCCGGAGATGCCCCTGGCTACGGCGTTGCTTTACGGGATTCGCTCCGATACCCAGGACCTCGGCAGAGAATCTATCCAGGCCGACGAAAAGGCTATCGAATGGCTTTATCCGATGTCGAATAAGCGAATGCTAAGCGAGATTCAGCGAGGCAGCGTGCCGAGAGAGTACTTCCGGTTGCTGGCCGAGGCGCTGAAAAACGCACGAACCTGCGGCAACGCCATTGTGACGTCGCTGGGCAAGATCGAAAACCCCGACATGATCGGCGAGGTGGCCGACCTGCTCTTGCGCGAGGACACCACTACATGGACAATGAGCATGGGCCTGTATGACGGCAAGATGATGATTTCGGTGCGCTCGTCGGAAAAGGGCGGCAAGGCGGGCGAGATGGTCAGGAAACTCGTCGGCAGAAAAGGAACCGGCGGCGGCCACCAGTCCTACGCCGGCGGACAGGTGCCCGTAGAGCACACCGGCCGCACAAAGCTGGCCGAAATGGAAAAGACCCTCCGAGAAAAATTCTTCCGCCTCATAGGCGCCAACAAACACCAGGACACCAGCCTAACTGCCCCCGAAAAATAGCCCGCGACCGGCTCGTCTTGGCGATTCCATTCCGCCACAAGATGACTGCCCCGTTGTCAACTAAAGCACTCTAACAAAACCCAACGTGCCATTCCGAGCACAGCCCTACCGTCATCTCGAGCACAACTCTACCGTCATCCCGAGCGAAGCCGAGGGACCTATTAAAATAGCCTCGCGGAGCGGCTCCTTATGTTCTCGGTTCGGTTTTGTTAGAGCCTCTAAAAACATTGGTATCGTCCCAAAGTTTGGGGATATCTTATATGAATTCTCAATAAAAAGGTCTTATATTCTTCGCTGACAGGTAGTGTATGCTCAATAGCAATTGTTGCCACAAAGTCTTCCGGCACCAGTGGATTTATCGCATTACAGGCTCCAGCATAATCGATACCACAACATGCTGGAGCCTGTAACGCGATAAATCCATAAAACCTATTTTGCCCGCAACTTTTGGGACGATAATAAAGCATTTGAGAAAATTGCTCATTTCAGGTACATCACAATAATGGTATCAAGAGACTTAAAACACACGATTGACAGCTTGCCGGAAGAAGACCGAGCATCTCTGGCAAGCTATATTCTCCACGGACTCGAAACGCCGACCTACGATGTTTCCGATGAAGCCGTCGTGGATCGACTAAATGAGCTTCAGTCCGGCGTAGTCAAGGAAATCGATCAGGATACGCTTGTTAATGGATTAAACCTGCACGGCGGCAAGTGAAAGTCACCTATCATCCATCTTATACGAAATTCCGGAGGAAAGAATTGGAATTACAGTTGTACGCCATCACAAGTGTTCTCCCTCCTTTGGAATAAAACGAAGGTGGCGATAACACGCCCATCAAAGAGACATTGACTCTCCTTGACAAGAAATATAACGATAAGTAGCTTACTAAGGGTGGCAGACACTAAGCAAACGTAGTGAGCGAAGCCTGCCCTGAGCCGAGCCGGATACGGAAAGTCCTTTCTACGATGGCCGGCCACCAGGTCCGTGCCCGGCTGATGGGCGCCCAGGCGTGCGTGTTCTACGGCGCAGCCGAGTTTAGCCGCGACACCGATCTGCTCATTGTGGCCGATTGTCTGATTCGTGCTTCCTGCTCCCGGTGGCTTGAGAATCTGTGGCTGATTAGGATTTTTCTCTTGAAATTCGTCTCGCGTTGTGCTACGATTAATATGTAGCTCGCCGATGGCTCTGTGCGTCCGTAAAGGGCAGTTCTGAAGTCGGGAGGTGCGAAAGGAGACAGCAGGGAAAGAAATTTCAAACGCTGCCGGCAATGGGTGTCCGCCGGGGTGGTTAGACAGGATAAGGAAGGAGTTTTTGCAATGAAAAAGACATTTGTTGCTCTTGTGGTGGTGGCTCTTGCGGCGCCGGCCTGGGCGGAGATCGCCATTTCCGTAACGGACTTGGGCGACGGCAAGGCCGCAATCGACTACTCCGGAACAGAGCTGGCCAGGGCTTTCGCTCTGGATATTACGGTTGACGCCGGAGTGATCGAGGCTATCAGCGATTTTGCACGCGGCGACAACAACGGCTACGGCATATTCCCGGCAAGTTTCAGCCGAAATATCGTCGTCGATCCCGACACCGGTGAAGTCAGCGATTGGGGCGTTGACGCCTACAATCCCGTGGCTCCGGCCGACGATCCGGGTGCTCTCGGAGGCTTGGGAACCAGCGGCATCACCATCGAGATGGGTTCGCTCTACGAAACTCAGGCTCCGCCTATGTCGGGCAGGCTTTGTGTTATCACGTGCAGCGAGCCGTGCAAGGTTACCGTTACCACCAACGCCACTCGCGGCAACGTCGTACTTGAAGATGCTTCCGAAGCGTCGGTTGATCTTACGGCAGCGACGGAAATACAGATCGGCGGTGCGGCTGTCGGCTACACGGGTCCGCAGCCCCAGCAATGGACGGCGGTGGGTCAGCCGGATTGCTGGCTGTCGAGCATTAACCCGAGACAGTGCCGCGGCGACGCCGACGGTGCGGCTCAGGGCGCGAACAATTTCTGGGTATCGACCAACGACCTCGATATTCTGATTGCTGCCTGGAACAAGACGTTCGAGCAGCTTCAGGGCCAGACGGTCGGAGACATTCCGCTGATTTGCGCCGACTTCGACCATTTGGCGCAGGGTGACGATCAGTACCGCGTATCGACCAATGATTTGGATATCCTGATCGCCAACTGGCAGGTCGCGAACGGGCCGGCGCCGAATTGCCCGTAATCGCGCCGAATTCCACGATAAATGACATTCAAACGAACAAAAGAGGCAGGTCTTCGGGCTTGCCTCTTTTTTCTTGCTCCCGCTGCCCGGGCTGCCTAAACTTCACGTATCGTTTACCTCCTGAATCGAATACTTGATAGACACTGGATCAACGCATGAAACGATTAGTTGTGCTGGTGCTTTGTGCTCTCAGCGTTAGTCTGATACTCGGATGCCCTCAGCCTGTCGATGATCGGCCTGCGGTCGAGGTGGTCGTAGACGGAGGCAAGCGATTCCCGAAGGATCTGGCCGGTGTGTGGAAAGCCGATAGCGGCGGCTGGGAGTTCGTTATAGAACCGAATGGAACGATATCCTCTGCTGTCGTCAGTCTCGGCAGGGTGCGCCTACAGCCGGCAGAGAGAACTGTTGTGCCGATGAAGATGGGCGGAAAGGGAGTTTTCCAGGCGGGACAGTGGACGGTTCACTATTCTCCCAAGAGGCGGGAGTTGACGGTGGAAATAACGATTGAGAGCTTCCGGGTGGAACTCGGTGCGGGTGTTGTAAGGGGGCGCACAATGGATGTATTTTTCGGCACGGTATCGCCCGACAGCCGGTCATGGTGGGCTCGCCGGTTCAGCTTTCCGGAGTACGTAGCCGATACAAAGAAGTTTCCCGATCACAAACTTACCGTGGATCCCAATGAAACGCCGCCGGAGGAGCTGTTATTCCAGCGCCTGCCGCGCGGTTCGCAGTCGTTGGGACTCCTTCCGGAGAACGCGGCACGCTGAACGAAATGTCAATACTCGAAATAGCGAAGCCCGCTTGAGTCGGCGCCCGGCCAGTTGAGCCGGATCGTTTTCGTTGCCGCCTGATATACCCAGCCGTAGCCGTCCACCGCTCCGGAGGGAAAAGACTCGCTGTTTCCGATCATTCTTATGGATTGAAGGTTATTGAAGGGATTCTCGGGTACTTTGGCCAGATAATCCTGGTTGCCTGCGAGTTGTTCAAGGAAATTGGCGCTGGTCGGCGCGGCCGTCGGGTCGTCGTCCTCGTATCCAGGCGGTATTCCACTGTGCTGAGCGGTGTATAGCTCGATGGCGCTACGCAACATGCGCAGAGCGTCCTTGGCAACGGCTTTTTTGGCCTCGGTCGAATATGACTGAAATTGTGGCACGACAATCGCTGCCAGTATTCCCAGCACAGCGACCACTATCATTAATTCAGCCACCGACAAACCCGGTCTTTTTATTTTTCGCGGCACTCTCTTCATTCGCGGCCAAGAATACGTACTTTCCCCAATGTTTTTCCCCCTTTTGGGTATTATCGACCCGTGAAACCGGATACTTTAGTCGGATGGTCACGTTATCGGACGAACTTGTCGCAAGGTCGGAGAAATAGGTTGACTTTTTCACGTATTCCCCTGCAGTGCGAAAACCAAAGTCAAGGGCGAGGTTCCAACGGCGGAAAACACCCGGGAAGTCAATCCGGGACATGGCGCCGACCAGACGCAGAGTATCTTCAAGGTCGTTTTGGAAAAAGATGTCGGGGTCGTAACGATCAAGCCCTTCTTCGGCGGCAGTGTTTTCAATGATACTTACGGCAAGGTCAAGTTCCCGGTCATGGGTGTCGGCAGCAAGAAAGAAAACGACCTGGCCCGGCTTACAATCCAGTGCATCCTTGCCAATCCTGCCATCACGGCCTCTGTGCCCGGATTGTCGACGGTTTACGAAGTCGAGAATGCGGCACGTGCTTCGTACACGTGCCAGTTCGGAATGGCGCCCGCCGACAAGGAATGGCTCATGGAAGTCACCGACCACCTGCCCCCTGACATTACATGTGACGTTTGTCATGGCGCTTCCACCGAGCATGTGCACGATGAGATGCTGATGACTAAACCCGACCTTCTGTTTAGCCGTTCGGAAGTGCGCCGCATGTGTTCGCGTTGCCATACAATTGGAGAAGAGGGGCAACTATTCTCCATCGAGGATCACAGCAACCCGAACGCTGTGAAGTCGTTTCTGAGAAGGTGGGCCGGAAGGATGCGTCCGAACGGCCGCAACGTGTCAGAGGATTCTGTCTGCACCGACTGCCACGGTACGCACAATATCAGCAAGCCTTTGAAGGTGGCCTCCGAGGGCGAGCGCATCCGGATTTGGCTTAACAGCGAGGAAATCGGAGTCGTCCGTGCCGCCGGTTCCACAAAAGGAAAGATCGGACTCTATATCGCGAAGCACCCAGACTCGGCATCTTATGGACTGAACGTTCGAGAGATGCTTATCCAGCCGCTGGCCTCCGAAAATCCCGGTGCTTCAGAGAATTAATGCCTGTGATTGCAGGAAACCGGCGTTAATTGCAACAAATCGAACAGATGTCACTGTAGCGGATTAGTTGAAGCTGAAAAGTGCTGTCCCCGGTCTGTTTCTGCCAAAAAAAGTTGTTGCGGTTGTATCCAATTTGCACATCTAACCAGCGGTTACGTCCTAAAAGATTCTTGTTTAGAGCATTTGACGGGGCACTCCTTAATTTATTTCAATCCCTCGTGTAGCAGGAGCTTTTAATTCTTGACTCGAAGGAGCTAAAGTGATAAAATATTGATAATCGCCGGGAGGCAATAAATAGAAGTAGGGATGAGCGAAACTTTCCTGTATTCGATGCGGGTAGCTGCTTATTTAGTTGTATAGCGATTTTGCATTGCACCTTATTCGAACCAATACATGAGGGGTGGCGAAGATGAAAAGATTCTTTATAGTCTGTATTACATTAATGATATGCTTTGGTCTGAGTCCGGTCGTTAAGGCGAATCCGACCTTAACACTATCGGGCGCGACTCAGTCCGACTCAACCGGGACTGATATCGTCAAAGATGATTCGGATGATTCAGAATTCTTTCTCAAGGAATGGCTATATTGGTTCTTAGATGACGTATGCGGTTGGGATCAAGACAAGGGCAAAAAACGCTATCGTCGGAGCACCAGCGGTTCGGAATCCGGCTCCGACGAGGACGCGGGCAACGGTGACTCCGACGATGATTATTGGTACCCCTGGGATCCCGGCTCCGGCGATGACGATTGGGATTCGGGCTCCGGCGACTGGGACTCAGGATCCGGCGGTACCGGTGATAACGGATCGGGTGACGGCTCCGGAGATAACGGTTCAGGTTATGATCCCGGCGACGATGGATCGGGTTACGATCCCGATGATGATTGGGGGTTTGATCCCGGCGACGATGATTGGGATACCGGCTCAGGCGACGACGGCTGGGACACCAATCCCGGTTCCGGTTGGGGCGACGACAACTCGGGTACTTCGCCACCTCAGACTATTCCGGCTCCGGGCGCTCTTCTGCTTGGCGGCATCGGCTCATGTCTTGTCAGTTGGTTGCGCAGACTCAGATCATTATAAACGTGCTGCCTGCGGCGTTCTGCGTTCAGCGATGGACGCAGAACCCGAAATACAGAACGCGGTGCGCTGCAGGAATTAGACGCGCATGCCGGAAACTATTGTCTCGAATACCATGATATCGTCGACCATTCCCTGGACTTGCATGGTAACACGCGTAGTTCGTTTCTTTTTCTTGTAGTTTGTGATTTGTCCGAGCAGGTATAATCTCTGTCCCGGCTCGACAACAGAACGGAATTTCGCCGACTCTATGCCTGAAAATCCAACGAATCCCTGTTCCTCGTATATCTTTTTGACAAAGAAGCTCGACAGTTGAGCAGCGGCTTCGATCATGATTACGCCGGGCATCAGGGGCCGGCCCGGAATGTGGCCCCGAACCCAGAACTCTTTGTCGGTGACATCTTTGTAACCCAGTATCTGCGCTTTTGCCCGATCAAACCAAAGGATACCGTCAAGCTGCTGCATCTCGAACCGCTGAGGATTGGCTTCTTCAACGGCTTGCCTGTTGTAAACGGGTTCGGCAGTAAGGTCTATTTTCGACAAGTCGAATAATAATGGTGGAGGCATCCCCGGTCCCTCTACGGCATATTGTGCATCCGAACTGCTTAACAGCATACACGCTGTATCTTATTTCCGGTACAAATGCACTTGGTGAATCTCCCGAACAGGCTGTGTACTAAGAGCAGCCTGCAAGAACTGTGTTACGTATGGTGGGAGCTTACTGGGCTGATCTGATCTCAAGGATGGAATTGCGCACAAGTTGTGCAGCTTGTTTAATCTTCTGCATCTGCTTGCGGACACGCGTTCCCGCCGCTTTGTTTCCACCTTCGGCTTTGTTTATATCGGCTTCGATTTCAGCAACCAGCACTTTTAAGTCTTCATATTCTTGCATCAAAATAACCTCCACTTTGCAAATTAGAGAATGTAAGAGCAGGTTAAAATCAATCGGAAAGTTAACGCCGACAGAAGGGTTTGTCAAAGAAAAATGCCGTTTTTGCAAATAAAATCAAGATTTTTTTGGCTTGCGAATACCGCTGGTTTCTTATCGACGCAGGTATGCAAGCTCTTCGGGCAGGGCGACATTATTGCCGAACTTGTCTTCGCCGTATCCTGAATCTGCAAGGAGTTTGATCGCCTCAAGAACTCTTTTATCGCCGATGAATTTAGCCTTCAACTGAGCGTCAACGTCGATTTTTCCCATAGCCAGAAGACGGGCCATCTCGTCAATTACTTTTTCCAGCAGCTTTCCTTCCTTCTGGGCCGGTCGCTCCGGCAACTTCAGAGGTTGTTCGTAGAGTATCAGCTTGCTGCGTCCGGCCAATGACAGCACGACGTCTCTGACAACTATCTTGGTGTCCTTCTGGCCCCAACCCTCCTGAACCAGTCCGAGACGAACTATCTCGGCAGCCAGCCACCGTCTCTTTTTTGCGTTGATCTTTTCGTTCGCGCGGAACAGATCCAGAGGAGAGCTGGCATCGTATACTTCGTTACCCAGCTCCATCTTAAGCTCGCTTCCATAATGGAGAGCGAGCTTCGAGATTAGTGTGGACGGGCGAACATGGAAGCCGCGATACGGCGGCACTTGCACCTCAATTTGTCCGACTTCGGCATATCGCTTTAGCATCTCATGGCATAACTGCTCGGCACAACCTATATAAAGGTTTATATGAGTCACCGAGTACTTCATCAGCACGTTAAGCAGTGCTTCTGTTTGTACTAAAGGCCGTTGTTGGCATTGTGAACCACAGATCTGCTTTTTCACATGCCGTTCATAATGGTGCCCGAAAAGGGTAGCGGTTCGGAGGAGGTGAAAAACGACGCTTATGTGCCCCCTCAGCACCGGCAGGTCGGTATCGAGCTGTTCGGCCTCGGTGCCCGAAACATAGGTATCATAAAGGGCCTGAAGATTGTGGAACTGCAATTCCAGACTTCGCAGCTTCTCCTCTCCCAATGAGTCGGCAGCGTACGCGACATACTCCTTAGGTTTGGCCTGGCTCGCCGCGCGAACGTACTTGCTTTCGACAGCTAAGTGCAGAAAGGCGGTGGCCAGCCGCGTTGCCGATTCCGATACTGTTTCTACCCTGCGAGTCTCACAGTCGCGCTTCAGACGGGCATCCGGCAGTTCTTCGGGGCAGCTCAACTCCTGCAGCCGAATTTGTTGCGGCATGGGAAGGTCGAGATCGGAGGCCTTTTTGATCATCTTGTCGGCTACTTCCATCAGTACATCTGCGGTAAATTCGAGAGTCTCCTTGGTGGCTTTGAGGAAGTCCTGTCCGATTGACAACAGGTGGTATCCGGGCAGTCCGTATCGGATATGAAGCAACTCATAGCTGGCGTCAGAAAAGTGTTTCGCCGCAGCAGTCAGCGATCTGAGAGCACACCACCGGCAGTTGTCGCCCGCGCCGTATGCATCAAGGAACTCCTCGATTTGCGTGGATTGGGAGAGCAACTCGCCCATGAGCGGCCGAGTCAGGATTTCATCCTTCGAACGGCACTGCGAGATGTGCCTGGCAAGACCGAGCAGTGTTCTGGCGCGATTCGATATTAGGTTCCTAAAATCGTCATCGCTCAATATTCTCGAAACCATCTTGCCCCCGTTTAGCCTCTTTCTTCAGCGGAATTATCTCCGGCCGGCTAAAATCCTTTGGAATTTTGAATTCAAAAGTTTTTCGGCTAATATCTCCGTTGACTTTCGACTTTAGGAATTTTATCTCCTGAATATCACCGTAGGGAGGTTCCGGTTCGGTCTTGATGGCACGCACCTTGGCCGGCAGACCCGATTTTTCGTCTATCCAAAAGTCTATCGAAACAAAATCGTCCTTATAAACGGAATTCGGCTTAACCTTCAGTTTTACTTGAATAAATCCATCCGACTCTCCCTTGTTTTGCTCTACGAGTTCAACTTCAAACTGGTTCTTGAGTTCCTCTGTCTCCGCAAATCCAAGCATTGGCAACTCCCGGCCGGCTAACTCGAATAAATCCGTCGGCTCGTTGGGATCGGCGGGATCAGCCAATTGGTAATACTTCACCTCCTTTAGCTGATGGTCGATATGGGCAAGCCATACTCCCTTGAGTTCCTGCTCGGAGTAGTCCAGCCACGTTCCGTCCGCAACGATCAACTGCTCGACTGCCTTCTGCTCCTTCGCATCCTCTATCTTGACTGTATCGAAATTGATCCTCAGGGCGGACATGCCGTCTTTCCTCAGGTAATATAAGTCTCCCTTGCGAATTGTCTGCGAGTCGAGCAGGGGCTGTAAGTCTTTGACCTCAATCCGGCACTCATAAGACGTAAGTTCCTTAGTCTTTTTGTTTAGCCGTTCCAGAACCGCGTCAACTCGCGACTTGCTGCATTCTTGCTCTTGCCCCGAAACATGAGAGCACGCCCATTGAGAGACAGCCAGTACTAAAGATGTAAATATTAGGGAAACGTTAGTTTTCATTACACAACCTTCCTTTAAGTAATACGAATTATCCGCTATTGTGGTTTGCTATTATTTCGAGCACCTCTGCGATGTTTTCGATATAATAGTCGGCATACTCTTTTGAACGAACTTGGTTGGTTAAAAGCACTGCAATTGCGCCGGCGGCCTTTGCACTGAGCATATCAAAGAGGTAATCGCCAACAAGCAGTGTCTCGTGCGGCTGTACACCAAAACGTCTGCACAAGTGCAGGACTCCGAAAGCATCCGGTTTAACCGGCCCGTCTTCACGCCCGATGATTGCATCGAACCTCAGATTGTGGATTTGGGCAATCGCAAGAGCATTCTCTCGCTGGTTCCTTGTCAATATCCCTATAGGAATACCGGAATTACGAAGCTCGGAAAGGGTTTGTTCGGCGCCGGGATTCAAACGGGACTCTGTGACGGCTCTTTCTTCGTGATAATGTAATATCTTCTCAGCCGCCTTGCGCTCCCGGGGCGCCATCCCCTCCATCTGCTCCAGCAGTGGTCCGGAGTTTCTGGGCAGCCCTATCTCTTCTCGGATCGCGTCAAAGTCGAAATAGGGCTGTGTGATTGTGCCGTCCAGATCAAACAATGCAGCTTTGATTGCCATTTTACTTCGTTTTATATTTCTCGTTGAGATTTCTTACGCAGCAATTCAATAAGATATCGACCGGCCCTGCTGAAAATCTTTCCTTTACGAACGATTATGCCCGTCGGTCTGACAAAATTTTCGTTGGAAAAGGCAATGGCCTTTAGCGTACCATCACCAACTTCCTGGTGGATGGCCGTTCTGGGTAGTATACTGATTCCGGCGTTGATTTCCACTGCTCTTTTGACGGTTTCTATATTATCGAACTCCATTACCGGCCGCACGACCGTGCTGTAACGTTCCAGGATGCCGTCTATCCATGCCCGAGTCGGGACCTCTTTTTCAAAAGCGACGAACCGTTCGTATTGAAGCCGGTGAATATCCACTCTCGACAGGCCGGCCAGAGGGTGCTTCGGACTGCACACTACGGCCAAAGGTTCATCCTCGAAATCGTACACGTCGAGCCTTTTGTCTCTCTTTGGGACCGCCACCAGCCCGATATCTACTCCGCCGGCCAGGACCTGTTCGTAGATCACTGCGGAACTCAGATACTCGATATGAACGTTGACGTGTGGATAGCTGACCATGAATTTCTTGACGTATTCGGGCAACGTGTGCATGCCGATACTGAAAATCGCAGCTATGTTGATCCTGTTAACAGACGACCTGTGAATTGTGCTAAGCTCATGCTTGAGCTCTTCGTACCTTTCCAGCATGTCCTTAGCAGCCTGATACAGCAGCCTGCCCTGCCTTGTAAGCTCGATCGGCCTTTTCTTGCGATTGACCAACTGGCACTTGTGCTCCAGCTCCAACTGGGCAAGCTGCTGCGAGACCGCAGACTGGCTCAGGAAATGCTTCTCGGCAGTCTTCGAGAAGCTCCTCAAATCAGCCAGATCACAGAATGTCCTCAAAGTTTCTAAATGCATTATTAGCGCGGCTAATACTTGTATAATTCTCATCACAATATCAGTTTTACTAATTGTCGGCAACAACTAAGAAGGGACGGAAGGAGATAGTTTTCTACCAGGCCTTTTCACTTTTTCCTTCTCTTGTTGCCAGAATCAGACAGCATTGCTACAATCTGAAACAATGGATTATCACGTAGACATAAGCAAGGTTGTTCGCCAGCACCTCGAAATGAATCAATTTCTCGCCGGTTTCGCCCTGCGGGGTGAGCCGGGGGCACCCGAGGCAGAGAATCAGGAGGATCAAATGGCCGTAGCGCAAAAAGCCGCCGAACTCGACAAAATCGCCGAAGACGTCCGTCAGTGCTGCAAGTGCGGCCTGGGTTCATCCCGGACCAATGCCGTGCCGGGAGAGGGCAATCCGGACGCCCGGATAATGTTCATCGGAGAGGCCCCCGGCGCCGACGAGGACGCCCAGGGCCGTCCCTTCGTCGGCAGGGCGGGCCAGTTGCTCGATAAGATTATCGCCGCCTGCGGACTCGAGCGAAGCGACGTCTTCATAGGAAATATACTCAAGTGCCGCCCGCCGGAAAACCGCGACCCGCGCCCGGACGAGATTGCAAGCTGCCTGCCGTACCTCCAGAGACAGATCGAAATCATCGAGCCCGAGGTCATCGTCGCTCTCGGCGCCCATGCGGCCAAGACCCTGCTCAACACAACCAAATCGATAGGCGAACTCCGCGGCCGGTTCCAGGAATACATCGCCGGCATAGGCCGCCCGCCCGTAAAATTAATGGCCACATACCACCCCGCTTATCTTTTACGAAACTACTCCCCCGAAAACCGCCGAAGAGTCTGGGATGACATGAAAAAAGTCCTCGCCGAAATCGACCTGCCCGTCCCACAGTAGTACGGTATGGTGCTACGTATCGTACTACCTAATCTTGACACAGCAAAATGACGATGTATAATACAGGTGTATACAGTATGGGAGTAATAGCATGGTGCGAACGCAGATATATCTGACCGAGAGCCAGCGCGAAGAATTAGCCGCAATCGCCAAAGCCGAAGGCAAGAAACAAAGCGATCTCATCAGGGAAGCCATCGATCAGCTTATCGATCAGGCGGGTTCCAATCGTCGTCAGGACGTATTGCAGCAGACCGCCGGCATCTGGAAGGATCGCACGGACCTGCCTGACTTCAGCAAGATACGGACCGAGTGGGACAGGAACTAAACCATGGCGAATTTAGTCCTTCTCGACACAGACGTTCTTGTAGATTTTTTTCGAGGGCATAACAAAGCAGTGGCATTCATAAATGCTCACAGCTCTCGGATTATCCTGTCATCAATCGTCGTTGCCGAGTTGTACGCCGGAGTCAAAGGAGATGCCGAAGAGACAGCCCTGGAAAATTTCATCTCCCTTTTCCGCGTCGTCCCCGTCAGCGCCGGGATTGCCAAAGCCGCAGGCCTTTACAAACGCGATTACGGCAAGTCACACGGCCCAGGTCTCGCAGACGCCATCTTGGCGGCTACCGCCAAAGCAGAAAACGCCGAGTTGAAGACTCTCAACACGAGACACTACCCAATGCTGAAGGGCATCAAACCACCCTACAAAAAGGCCTGACTCTCAAATGCAGGTTGACGCAGATTCATAGAGATTTGAAAGCCAGAGAGAGCACGGAATACACAGAAAGAAGGCAGTCGCTCACAGCATACTGCTACTCTTGAAATACGATATCAACAGCGAGGTAAGCCCCTGTGAGAGTCAGCTTCTCTTCTTCACTGCGAGTTGTTCAACGTCACCGAAAGCCTCTTCTCTTATCTTTATCCAAAGCCCACGTTTTCGTTTCGCGACAATAGCAGCCACTAAGGTGTAGCCAGGAATTCTGATCTTAGATAGCCCCGTGAATCTGTGCTCAATCTCTCTTGTCAGTTCGACTTTGAACAGGAATTCATCGGAGGGGATGTCCAGTGCCAAGTAAACTTGTCGAAGGTGTTCAAGCTGCGCTGGCGTGAGTTCGTGGAGAACTGATCCAAACTTGCGTGCTTTGGTACCCAGCTTAGGCCAATCTGCTGCCTTGCGCCGATTGAACATGTACCGGAGAAGACGCCCGTGGCTGATATCACGCCCCGTGACATGATTGAATGAATCTGTGATTTGCATGAGAACTTCCGGAGCACGACGAAGCTGATCTGTCGCCACGCCGTGCGCAAGATACAACTGCTCCAGAATTGGTTTCTCGACTTCTGGATCTAATAGATCTTCAATGAATGTCCGTTTCTTTTTCATTTTGCTATTCTCCTTAAATCAAATCGCGCCCGTCCTTGTATGTTTCAAAGTTCACCACATTCGGAGCTGACGGACGATGTGCTCCACGCGTAGTCCCACCAACAGCCTCGACAACTCGATGTTTGACTGTGCTTTCTTTGATGCGAAGACGGCTTGCGATATCGCTGAAAGTCATCTTTCCATATGTTGTGGCGAAATCAATGAGTGATTCGAGTCGAACGGGACGGTCAGGTGAAACACGTCCCGGTTCATCCTTTCTAAATCCCAAGCGGCCAAACTGCTTCCAAATTTTCTGATATGTTCTTTGCGTTATAAGGCGTTCTTTTCTTCCTCTGTAGACCATCGCTGCGAGTGATATGCCGTATAGCTGCTTATACTCTACGAGACGAACCATGCTCTTATAAGCAAAAGCCTCCTTGAGGATATTGCTTGGGATTAAAACGTGCGATGCAAACTCGAAAGCCCGTTTTTCGATTTCATCATGGGTCAATGACGCCCCGGTAAGACAATCTTCATACAAATGGTGCGCGAGTTCATGCAGCGAAGTAAGGCGCATACGATCCGCGGAGAGATTAGAATTCAATACGATCACGCGGGCACCACCAAATCGTGCGGCGAACGCATCGATACGAGCTTCTGTCTTAACTATAGTGACACGTATGCCAAAGTCCTCAAGCAAGCGTATTGCACTTGGAAGGGGATGGCGATCACCCAACTCGCGTACTTTCCTGATCTTCTTAGCGAGCTCTTTGCCACCAATACTCCGATCACATGGTGGAATCGTTGTGGCTGATTGCAACGGTTTGTCCAGAATCGACTCCAGATATAGATAGAGGCCAAGCCATGCGGCAGCCTCAGTCGAGTACTGGCTCTTGTCACGAACCGTTACAGACTTCAAAGCACGATATCGAATTCCCTCAAGAAGGTACCCATTTCCGCGAAGCCACTCGATTGAGCGGTTGTACGTATGTGATAAGACACTGAGGATTCCTTCAGATGGGTGCGTGAGACCTCGCTCATAATTTGCCAGCGTCCCATGAGAGATCGAAATTCCATGCATTTTCAATTTCTCCGCCGCGCCACGAGTAGAGAGACCCGCACCTTCGCGGGCTACTCGCAATCTCTCGCCAACGCCTGTTACGTTTGTGTCTTTCGATGGTGTCATTAGAATCCTTTCACTGAGTTTGTCGTTATTTCAGGATATTATACAAATGCAATATGTATATGCCACTATATTGTACAACCTTTTTTCCGAAGCGGAACTTCTTTCTATTTAAGTAGTTAAACGTTTAGGTTCGAGGTGTACGATAATTTTTTTGTGGGAATTGGGAGATGCTATAGCTGGCGTTTTTTTTCAATTTTTTATTATCGTCCCAAAGGTTGGGGGCGAAACAGGTTTTATGGATTTATCGCATTACAGGCTCCAGCATATCGTGGTATCATGAGCAGTGCCCTGGTGGAGGATAGGGCAACGCTGGGAAGTGACCCGAGCGCCACCAAGGCGGCATACAGCATGTGGACGGCAACTTGTTTGTTGCCGTGCATCCCCGATAAAGTTCGAGGACAAGTTTATGATTATGCTGGAGCCTGTAATGCGACAAATCCACTTCTGTCGGACGATTCCCTGGCAACCATTGCTATTGAGCATCCATTACCTGTCAGCGAAGAATATAAGACCTTTTTATTGAGAATTCATATAAGATATCCCCAAACTTTGGGACGATACCAATTTATTTTCATCCTTGGGGAACTCACCAGCCGCACCAAGAAGTAAGTCAGCTGACTTTCTATCCCGCTTCATCCGCGGAATCCGCGGTTTTTATTTCGTGTTTTATTCGTGTTAATTCGTGGTTTTCTATCTTCTGTGTAAACTACAGAAATCTGTGTCTAAGAGTTGCTTTATGATTTTTTGAGAAGGGTTGGGAGTTTTTCGTGCTCGCCGGGTTTCATTTGGTAGCTGTCGGGTGTGTCGGGGTATTTTACCTCGGCACTGTATGCAGTGAAGGCTTTTATGTTATGCTCGGCGAGGTTGCCTTAGTGGGCGGGAACCTGGGCGGCGGTCCCTGCAGCAATCCTAAACATAACAACCTGTTCGTTAAAACTTTGTGAACAATTTGTATCTATAATGCGTATGCAATCCTGAAGTTTAGGTACGATCCGGCGGTTTAGAAAAAGGAATCAGAAATAATTTGGAATTTTCATAGAAAATCCTTGATCGTCCGGGAAAAAAGTTTATATTTGTACTTGAAAATACAATTTTTCTTAAAGAAACTTCAGTCGTCTGCACGATCTATTAATTAAGGATGATTAATAACAGATTGAAAAGGAGTTCGGCGAGCCTGTAATTATCAGCTTTTCATCACCCTCCTCCGAAGCCAGATTCTGTATTTCTGGAATCTGGCTTTTTTTACGGCGACCCATGTTAATGTGGGGAGTTTTCTTGTGGCCCGTCAATGTGGCCATAGGTCTCAGAGTTAATATAGTTAGAGGCTTGTTTTGTCAAGACTTGACCTCTTATAACATGTGACCTTTATAGACTTGCGACTTGCTATTCGGCAGCAACTTTGTATCATGAAAAAATATGGAAAGTAGACTTTTTGACTTATCAGGAAAGACCGCACTGGTCACAGGCGGCAGCAGGGGAATAGGCCTGGCAATCGCAAAGGGCCTGGCAGAGCATGGAGCGGAAATCGCGATTGTCGCTCGTACAAAAGAGCCGCTCGAAGCAGCCGCAAAAGAAATTCAAGCAGAAACCGGAAAAAAGGTGTGGCATTTTCCGTGCGATCTCGCCGATTCTGCCGCGATAGAAGAATTTTTCGATAGCGTGATTGATTGTACTGATGGCATTGACATCCTTGTTAATTGCGCCGGCACGACTATTCGCGGCAAGGCCGTCGAAGTTGACCTGATGACCTGGAACAAAGTGATCGAGGTCAACCTGACTTCCGCTTTCTTGATGTCTCAGGCGTTTTGCAGGCATTGTGCGGACGCCGGCAGGGCGGGCAGAATAATCAACATCGGCTCACTGACCTGCCACAGCGCACGGCCCACAACCGCCGCTTATGCCAGCAGCAAAGGCGGCCTTCTCATGCTGACCAAGACGCTCGCCATCGAGTGGGCCAAGTACAAGATAAACGTAAATGCGATCGGACCGGGTTACATCGCCACCGAGCTGACCGAGCCGCTTTGGACCGACCAAGAGTTCGACAAGTGGGTGCTCGCAAAGACGCCGCTCGCAAGATGGGGACAGCCGGACGATCTCGCGGGCACAGCCGTGCTCCTTGCCTCGAAGGCGGGCGAATTCATCACGGGGCAAATTATATACGTCGACGGTGGCTGGCTTGCTCTGCTGTAGCAGTTGAATTGATATCTGTTCGGAGGTGACACACATGTGCAATGGTAGATTCAAAACGCTGAGTATAGTGTTTCTGTTAGCGTTTGTTTCCCTACAGGCCCGTGCCGAAGAACTGAAGTTCGACGCACGCAGCCGGGAACAAATAGCCGGCGCTGCCGGCGAGTACCGAGTCGTCAGCAAAAAGTTTTCCTGGCCTGCCGATGAAACCGCTATAATCATCTGCGACGTCTGGGACCAACACTGGTGCAAGGGGGCGACCCGTCGCTGCGCCGAGCTTGCACCGCGAATCAATGAGGTCGCGTCCAAAGCGCGCGACATGGGGATGCTGGTAATACACGCTCCCAGCGGCACGATGGATTCTTATGAGGACCATCCGGCGCGCGAGGTCGCCCGGAGCGCACCGAAGGCGCGAGACCTGCCAAAAGACATTGCCAAATGGTGTAAATGGATCGATGCTGAGGAGAAGGCCGCCGGATATCCAATCGATCACTCTGACGGCGGCTGCGACTGCCGTCCCAAATGTCAGCAGGGCAGTCCGTGGCGTAAGCAAATCGACACTATCGAGATCGACGACAAGGACGCGATCAGCGATTCGGGCGTCGAGATATGGAACCTGCTCGAACATCGCGGCATCGACAACGTTATCATCATGGGCGTGCACACCAATATGTGCGTGCTCGGCAGACCTTTCGGCCTTCGCAACATGGCGCGGTACGGCAAGAACGTCGTGCTGATGCGGGACCTGACCGACACGATGTACAATTCCCGAATGGATCCGGTTGTCAGCCACTTCACCGGCACGGACCTGGTCGTCGAGCATGTGGAGAAATTCGTCTGTCCCACGGTGACATCGAGTGCAATAACGGGCAAGTCGCAATTCATTTTCAAGAACGATCGTCGCCCGCGCGTTGTCTTTCTCTCGGCAGAGAGCGAATACGGCGCCGCCGAGTCGCTGCCCGCCTTCGCACACGAATTGGAGATGAAATACGGGCTGTGCTGCGAAGTCCTGCAGGGCAGCACCAATAAACGAGGCCAAGACCGCAACTACATCCCCGATATGTACGCGGTGAGCGATGCTGACCTGGTGGTCCTGTTCGCGAGGCGCAGGGCCCTGCCGGATGCCGACATGAAACGCTTTCGCGACTACTTGAACGGCGGCAGGCCCCTGATAGGGCTGCGCACGGCCAGCCATGCCTTCGACACCCGCGGCAACGCGCCGGAAGGCTACAGCGAGTGGCCGGATCTCGACCCGACCGTTCTCGGAGGAAACTATCACGGCCATCACGGCGGCGGGCCGACCTGTACTGTCACGCTCGCCGACGCAGCGCGAGAGCATCCGATACTCAAAGGTGTCGCGCTGCCATTTACGAGCAAGGGTTCGTTGTACAAGGTACGCCCGCTGGGCAAGGAGACAAAGCAACTGCTGACAGGCTCAATCCCGGACAAAGAACCCGAACCGGTCGCCTGGACCAACGAGTGCGGCAAGTCTCGCATCTTCTACACGTCACTCGGCCACCGGAACGACTTCGAGAACGAGGATTTCCGCCGATTGTTGATCAACGCGGTGTTCTGGGCGATGAAACGGCCAAATGGCTCGGAATGACGGCGTAAATATCGCTGGTTGAGAGTCTCATCCCGATTGACTTTGTTCACAGTTTCATCAGTGAGACAATCGCCCGGGCCACTTCGTCTCGGCGTTTCTCGATGGGCGCCGGGTCTTTGGTGAAGGTGGTCATGTCGCTCGTTACGTCAGCGGGTACATCAAGCAGCGCCGTATACTCCCGCAGTTGTTCCGCGTTGAGTAAATCCTCACTTAGCATCAGCAATGTTTCGAGGATGACCATGTACTCGTAGTCTTCGATGCCGTCGCGCAGCATCTCCCAGCGGATGCTGTCGACGGGCCCGTCGATCACCGGCTCCGCCGGATGCGCATCGGCCGCGGCTGCCGGCGGATAGATAAAGCGCCCGTCGCCGTTGCCCCAGGGTCTCTTGGCGCCTTTGGGCGTGCTGTAGCCGGTCCGCCAGCCCATCGGATCTTCGTAAGGATTCTGCGGGCGATCGGGATCCGGATAAGCCGTGGGGCTCGTCCAGTAGTTGCTCTGCCAGACGAGTATCCCGTCGATCTTTCGCTGCCACGTCTGCCACAGCCATACGCGCAGCTCAGTGGCCGGATGATCGATGAACAGAGTGCAGTACGGTGCCTTGGGACCCGTGCAGACGTACCACCAGAATTTCTCGCCGTGCTCGCGTCGCTCCCTGGCCGCTTCTTCGTCGAACCGGTTCGAGACCGAGCACCATATATCCGGCCCGCCGATAAGCTCGGGCTCGACCTGCTCGGTCAACATTCGGGTGATATCCGGAGCGGCGTCTTTGAGCTTCTTAAAGCCGTTCATGACAAAGTCGTAGTCCTTCGGCGCCGGCTCGTCGAACCAGTAGACGAAGGCCTCATCGAGCCACCCCTTTTCGCGCAGATGCTCCTGCATCGCACGGCAGTAGGTGGTGAACGCTGCCTTATACTCCGGCGTATCTTCACTGAAGCCCAGCAGCTCGGGTTCTCGCCGCGAGTGGAAAGTCCCGCCTCCCATGCCGGGTATTCTCAGGCGGAAGGAGTTGAAGTTGTAATGATCGATCCCACGCGCCATAGCCGCGTCCCACGCCGTCCAGTCGAACTTCGGCACGATCTCCCACGGTTTGATCGTGTCGGTGTCCGTAGCGAGGGCGTCTCGCCCTTGTGTCCCGAGGCCGTCCCGGCCTCGGTCGGACCGAGACAAGGGCGAGACGCCCTCGCCACGAGTGATTTCGGGCCAGGTCACCTTCAGATCGTCCAGCGGCGCAGGATCGTACGGCGATATATGATGAGCGCCGAGATTGGCCCAGTACAGATCGAGCACCCGGCGCTTCTCCGACAGGAGTCCCGAGGACTGTGCCTTGGTGGTCAGCTTATGGTACTTGAACACGTTGCGAGGCGAAAATCCGAACGCAGTCGTGCAGGTCATCTTGTCGGGCATATCGAAATCGTAGACCTCGACGCGCAGCGCCACGTCGGCACGGTAATTCCGCGCGTGGAGGTATATCCGCCCCGTATAGATTCCCGCCGGGATGTCGCGGGGCGCCTTGACGCGAATCCAGAGCGGCTGATTTTTGTTCGCCTCCAGGTCTATGCCGTCTCTGATCGGCGGCAGCGGATCGGGCCAGGGCCCGGCGACAGAACTCTTGTCGGTCGGAAGCTCGACGTTGACGTACCTGACCTCGAGCACATCGATATTCCCGACGGCTATCTTCGCGCCGTCGGGACCCTTGAGCGTTCCGGAATAAGCGGTCAAACCTTCCAATGCAACCGTTGGCCGAATCACCAACTGTGCCGCCTCGGCCTCGTTGCGAGCGGTGCGTATCTCGACCGCCCGTCCGCCGGAGGCGGACTCCGGCAGCGGCCTGTCCCGGCTGATCTTCCACCCGGACGAGCACCACCACAGGCCGACCCGCTCGCTCGATTCGGGCAACAGCTCGCCGTATGAGGCGCTGAAATAATCGCTCCCGCTCGACAAGCTCGGGGCAAGCTTTTGAGCCCAAGTAAGCTGAACGCTGAACAAAACGCTTACACAGAGGATTTTCCTAAACATCAGACACCACCTTTCAAGCAGATTCTCGATCTCCATTCCAAACATTGTCCATATCCCCTAAATTCTCCACAAAAGACCGCACCACGTCAAGAGCAACTTGCAGCCTTCGGAGTCGGGCGGTTTGGTTTTTCTCAAATAAGTCCAAATGACTTGTTTCTAGTCGATGTTTGTTTTAGGCTTGATTTTGATGATTGAATTCTGTTTGCCGTGGTCCTCTACAGGTCCAACTGATTTGATCACGCAGTTTCGCACACGTTCGTTCAGGATTAATCTTGCCGTTGTGTAATTGGTTACTGTGGAGTTGACCATGCCTTTCTTGCCGCCGCACTTAAGGTAATTGAACTGGCTCGGAATTGGCCTGGTTGTGCCGTCGTGAAATATAAACTTGCAGTTCTCGCCGCAGATGGTTCCAAGACTTGTTCGTGCAGTGGCTTTGACGTTTTCGGCGGGGCTGAGAATCGTAATCTCGTAAAAGCCGTCCTTCGGGATATCGCCTCGCGTTAGGTTGAACAGGGGATTATATGCGATATCACCCCGGCAATTTCTCATCATGACTTTGCCCTTGTCGCCGGAACTGAGATCGTAGCTGAAATCACCGGCCTCGAGCACTGTTACGTTCTCCAGAGTCACATCCCCATCGCACAACAGTTGGAAGCAACCACGCAGCCGCTCGACCGTGGTGTCGATAACGGTGATGTCCTTGTCTCCGCCGTATGAGCGTACTCCGTCTTCCGTCAGCGGAATCATCCGGTCGCGGGGGATGGGCCGCTTGCCACGGTACATAATGTTGAAGTCGTATTCTTTGGCTCTGCCGACTTTCTCTTCGTAAATGTCGTTGGTCGGGCGCAGCGTGCCTGTGAAAAAGCACCCTTTGATAAGTACGCCATCGGCCCGGTGGAAATGGACACAGTGCCCGAACGACCGCATGTAGACCTTGCAGGCAATGAGTTTGGTATTATTGGCGCGGTAGATCGACATGAAGGAGTGCTTGTTGAGTCGTCCGAAGTTAGGGCCGCCTTTGCCGTAGTAATCGGAATATCCGTAGGGAATCGAGCCCCTGATGACAAAAGTGCAGTTGAGAAATGTGTTATTGTCGTTGCAGATTTCGAACTCGTTTTCGGTGACGTTATATTGAGGATAGGGCCTGTCCAGAATATTTCGAAAATACCCGCCCTCAAAGGTGTTGTCGGTTCCGTTGATATGCCATGTATCGGAGACGTGTGCCCGGCCGGATAACTTGCTCTGGGCCGACACCGGAGTCTCGAACACGACTCCGCGCAGGTCGAAGTAGTTGTTCGAGCCGTTGACGGCGAAAATATGCTGTTGGTTGTTTTTCGGTATTTTGCCGTCCCTGTCCGGTTTCGTTCGAGGGATGGGCGCCAACATTGGCGGATCGGCTTTCTCGGCACGATAGATACCCGGCTTCATTCGGATTTTCTGATTATTCTTCTTAATAACGGCCCGAAATTCATCCAGTGTCTCGATCAGTCGGAAGCCCCTGCGAATCTCGAATTTGTCCGTAATGGCAGCCGGCGCCGGAGGAGTTTTAGAGATTGTCTGCATCGGCGGATTTTCAGCCAATTGCATGCCGAGGTCCTTTTTCTCCTGAGCCGAGGCCGCCGGTCCGATCGGACAGTATGCCAATAACGAAGCAAGAAATACACGGCAACACTTCATCTTAAAATAATTTACTATACTGGTTTTGATAGATACTTCTTCATTAGCCATGGCTTAACCGTATTCTATTTGAATAGTCATGACAAGGATCCATCGGCGGTTTCTGTCGAGATTTGCGGGGACACAAGGTCTGTGGAATCATCCGGCCGCCCGCGATTAATGATAGTTTTCGCAGGGGGCTTCGCCGTCGGTCAGGAAGGCGCCGGGGCCGGGGTGGCGCCAGAGTTCGCCGGCGGCGGTGGTGGCCAGGAAGTAGTACTCTCTGCATCTATTGGGTCTATCTATGTCTACGCGGTACGTACCGGCGGCCGGTTCGCCGAGGTCGAGGTTCATGTCGTGGGTTGCGCCATCGACGACGACCTGCGCTGATGCGGGCGGGCGGTTGCCGGTGTCGCGGTAGTTTAGCAGAAACGAGGTTCTGCCTGAGACCAGGAAGTCGTGGCAGCCGGCGACGATGGGCGGCAGCTCGTCCGGCTCATTCGAAGCGAAGTCCTGCACCCAGAACCGGCTCCGGTTGCCCGTTTCTTCGACGGCCCAGCCTGTGCCGAATTGCCTGAAGGCATCGCTGGCCATATTCGTTCGGTGGCCCGCCGCGGGAGTCCCATCTGCGGCGCATCTTCCTCCCGTCTCATCACACAGCCAGGCATCTATCGCCGCTTTTGCCGACCGGTAGCCGAAGGAGATATTCTCACCTATCCGG
Organism: uncultured Pirellulales bacterium; assembly: GCA_964598225.1. Taxonomy (GTDB): domain Bacteria; phylum Planctomycetota; class Phycisphaerae; order Sedimentisphaerales; family Anaerobacaceae; genus SG8-4. The sequence goes on along the minus strand of CAZRBG010000017.1, from coordinate 56,167 downwards.
CGAGCCTGGGGATAGAAGCTTCCTATCCTCTCGTCCCATGCCGTGCCGTCGCAGTCGTCGTGCTGAAAGCAGCCGTTCTCGGCCATGTCTTCGGCGTGAAAGCGCGCGGCGTGGTTGAGCAGCGGCTGGTAATACACCGGCTCGACGGGGTCCGGGTTTTGCAGAATGGAGCTCGGGTCCGGGGTAAAGTCGGCCATGTACTCGTCGCGGTATTCCTGCGGGGCCATGCGCATTGCATTGGTATAGACGACCAATCGCCGCTCGAAAAGGTTCGGGTATCCATCGACCGGCGCGCCCGTAAAAATCGCTTCGGCCGCGGGCGGCAGGGACGGCACATCGAGTTCGAACGCCTGAATATCGGCCGCTCCTGAATCGTCTCGGACCTGGATAATGACCGGCTCTGTGCCGCTTTGATTACCCGCGGGTTGCCACATGATAGAGCCGGAAGCCGAATTGATGGTCATGCCCGCCGGAGCACGCAGCAAGTCGTACTTGACTATGTCGCCGTCGGGGTCGGTCGCCTTTACGCGATATGTGTAAACCTGGTCCGCCGTTGCCTGCAGTGCCGGACTCGAGGTGATTTGCGGCCGGCGGTTGTCAAGGCAGACCGGATCGTACGGGTCTCCGCATTGCAGCCATTCATTGGCCAGAGCGGCAAAATCCGCAAAAGTGATTATGCAGTCATTATCGAAATCCATGCGAAGCGTACAGGGAAAGATTGTAAAGACTCCGTCGCTACGGTCCGAGTTGCTTGCGTCGTCCAGGTCCACAATGCGGATAAGACACGCCGGCGACGACAGATTCGGAACCGTCCATAGGTAGCTTCCCCGGCGTTGCTTGCAGCCAACCTTAGGCGCAATGAGTTCCCAAAAGACCCCGCCGGTAAACGAGAATTCAATCGATACTCGCTCGGTGTCACTGTCGCATCGCCAGGTGATAGGCCACTTTGCTCCGGCAGGGATTCGCTCTCGGCCGTTGGGGCTTTCAATTCTGGTAATCCCGCTGCTAACTCCAATCAGGCAGATCGTCAAGAGAGACACAAGCAGCGCTTGGTAATATTTCATCGTGTGTTCCTTCCTACCTGGTCCATCGATAAGGGCCACTACGACAGCGAATAAACATCGCGCGACACAACGTCCGGTCCCGGACCAGCGTGTTGTGCAGCAACCCTTTCCCCGATCAACAATGGTAGGGCAACCCGTTCGACTTCGCTCAGAGCTTGCGCTGAGCCTGCCGAAGGGGCAGGTCGCACCCCGCCGATTAATTATTCATTACCCTTGCTACTTTCCTCCATAGCAGATTAATGAGCCACATTTGGTTGTCATGTACAGTTTTCCGTTTGCGGCTATCATTCCGTCGAATGCGGGGAGGCAGGCGAGTTTCTTCTCGGTGAGTTTTTCGCCGCTCTTTTTGCTGAAGACCTGCATGTAGCCGCCATGCGTGCCTTTGAACCATGCCGCCTGTGCCGTCATCTTCTGTTGGTACACCTTTTCGTTGGACCGGCCCCAGAGATCCTTTTCGTCCGCCACGTCGCGCGGGCCGGCGATGAATAACTTGTCGTTTGCCAGGACCATTGCTTTTGCCATTACGTCCGGCTCCTCGTGGAGCCAATTGTAGTCCAGCGCGGTGAGCTTGTCGGTGGGCAGTTTCGAAAGTTGATGCCAGTTCACGCTGTTGCTTGCCAGGGGGTTATCAGTGGGGCTGTACCTGGCCTTTGGCCATCGGCTGCCTTCGAGCCTGGGCTGGCCAACCTTGCGTTTCGGCTCTTTGCGAGCGCTGAAGAGACGGTACTCGCTGACCGAAGTGTTGCACAGCAGCTCGGGATCGCGGCCGTACGAATAGGCGTTCTGTTCGTCGATGCACATAACGCGGCCGCAGGGCACGCGCTTTGGCGGGAACTGAAATTCAGCCCAGCCCTCGCCCGCGGCCCGGCCGTAAATCCAGTACGTTCGCTGGTGCCAGGCGTCGTCGAGCAGCGATATCGGCGAGAAAAGATGCACCTCTCGGTCGTACTGCGTGTCCGGTCGCTGGGGTTTGACGCGAACTCGCTTGCCGTCCATGGTGAAGGTTTGCGATTTCATGTAGACGTATTGGCCGTCGCTGGAGAGAATGTCGGGCATCGCTACCGGCATATGCTTGCCCATCATAACGTCGTCCAGTTGCTTATCGCTGCCGGGTATCCTGCGGTCCATGACGTTTTCAGAAATCAGTTCGCCCGTCTCAGGATCGAGGATAAGCATTCGCAAGCCGCCGTCGAGGAACATAGAGCGGCCGGCGACGCAGTAGAGCTTGCCTTCCCGTTCGGCAGACTCAGGGCAGGCCTGTATCAGCGTGCTTCCGGCAAGCGGCCAGACCGATTCGGGCTGGTTGTAGGCCATCAGCCTGCGTGCGTTTGGAGCAGCCTGAAACTTCCAGGCGAGTTGGCCATCTGCGGCGTTGAGAGCGTAAACGCAGCCATCGGCGCAGCCGAATATCGCGAGCCCTTTGTAGATGGTCGGTGAAGAATTAACGCGCCCATTGGCGACGAAGTGCCAGATTTTGCGGCCGGAAGCAGCATCGAGTGCATGGATGGTATGTTCGTCGACAGCGCTCAGGTAGAGCTTGCCGTCGGCGACGGTCGGCTGGCTGATCTCTGTGCCGAAGTCCGTCTTCCACAACTGCTCGACGTCGGCGGCAACGTCGGTCCTGACGTAACCGGTGCGTTTATTGTTTTGCCGGAAAGTCGGCCACTCCGACGCCGCATATCGGGCTTTACTGACCTGTTTGCCGTATGCCGGCCCTTTGAGGAGTCTCTTTTCAGCGGGTGGCGCGTTGGCCGACTGCGCTTGCGGTGAAATGGCGTTGAAGCCGTTGAGCTTGGACTGGTAGTAACACGCGCACGCATGTGGCGGCGCGTAGACCATGCCGTTGGCCGGCATCATTCCGTAAACGCAGCCGCCGCGGACCCAGTGATTGTTGTACCACTTGTCCTTTTCCATGTCATAGATCTCGGTTCCCATTATCGGCGGCAACTGGAACTTGCGAGTGGTCCGGCCCGGGTAGCAGCGTTGGTGGATGTAGAAAGACTTTATCGGGTTGACGTGCTCGGATAGTTGTTTGCCGTCAGCGAGAGCATAGGTCGTAAACGCACCGTTATTCCGGCGTTGCAGCGCCCATACCGTCTCGTCGATGACGTAGAAATCTTCGAGGCTGTAGTGTCCCGAGCGGGGCTTGTTCTTGACGGTCCATAGTATGTCACCGGTTTTCGCCGAGATAGCGTAGATCTCTTTCATCGGCGAGAAGAGCACGCGGTCCCGGTGGATGACGAGGCGCGGGCCGCCGTAACCCGTGCGGATCAGCTTAGCCGGAGAGACCTTTGCATTCCAGATTTCATCGCCGGTCTTTCTGTCGAGAGCGATTACAGCTGCTCCGTCATAGAAGCACACCATTCTGCCGTCGGCGGCGAGTGTGATCGGCGCGACGGGCACTTTCTTCTCCCACAGGAGATCGCCGGTCTCGGCATTCATTGCCTTGAGAATGCGCGTGCCGTTCTCACGGGTCCATCCCCATAACTTGCTGGCACGGTCGCGCTCTCTCCAGCAGTTGGGATGCTGCTGGTTGTAGTCAACGGGCTTGGTGTCGGGATCCACCGCGGCGAAGACGACGCCGTTCGAAACGATCAGCTCGAACGTGCCGGTAGTGTCGGGGTAAGTACGTACGGTCTTGCCCGTAGCCGCGTCCAGACAAAGTAGCTTCTCTCCCGTGCCGGGAGCGATATAGACCCTGTTGCTGACGGCGACCAGTCTCCTCGGCAGCCAGCTCGGTCCGCTCTTGAGCGGATAGAGGCCGTTGAACCAGTTGTCCAAAGGTTTCTTCCAGAGGACGGCCCCGTTGAAGGCGTCGCGCGCAGTAAGATAGAACTCCGGCGGCAGTTGGATGGACTCTGTCGGTCCCTCGTCCATCACGTAGAACACCCGGCCCCCGGCTGAGACCATCGCCTGCATGCTGGACGTATGCTCGTGGCTTCTTGCCCAGAACGGCCCGCCGGTCCATCTCAGACCTTTCGGGTGTCCTGCAACCAAATCGTCGGACACGGACGTCCCCTGCGAATCGTGCAGAAAATGACTCCACTCATCTATCTCGTCCGGACAGGGCTTTCTAAAGACTTTCCAGCCGTCGCGCTGTAGGGTGGGGCTTGCCCCACCGAGGGCCTCTAATGGTGGGGCAAGCCCCACCCTGCTATCTTTGACCAGGGCCAGTCCGCCCGGAACCAAGACCCGCTCGATCTCGTCTGCCGGCAGATCGCCATCATCACAGATGATAAGCAGGTTCACCAGGCTGTCTACGTAGGGCAACTGTTTTCCGTCGAACAGCCCCACCGAAACCTTGCCGTAAGTCCCCGCGGCTCTGATTTGCTCTCGGACGGTTGCGAGGGCCTTCGGATCGTCATAAAGCCCCTGCACGACGAAGCCCTCTTTGGCCCCGAGAGACTCGTATTGCCTGCCGTTTTCGCAACCCACACAGACGACGAAGCCGCCCTTAACGCCTGCGGCATCGGCCAGATCCTCCGCCGCTGTCCATGTGCAGGTCATTAGAGATAATATCAAGACAAGGATGAAAAAGCTTCTGTTCATGGTGGTTCTCCTATCTTAGTTAAAGCATTCATTTTGTGCCGTCATTGTATCGAATCCGCGGCAATTTTGCAAATGTGAATCCTCTAAAGTTATGATTGAGCACGGAAAGAGAGTAATGACCGTTTGCCTGCACTGCGAAAAGAAATAAAATTCTCAAAGTTTCTTATTGACATTACAGTATACTGTTATGTAGTATAGCGACGGTGAATGGCAAGACGTGTCTTTGGTGAGAGAATCGAGAGGTGCATTTTGAATCTGAATAATTGGGAAACTCAATTGCGAAAAGGATTGCTGGAGGTCGTCATCCTCAATCTGCTGCGGCACGGCAAGCGTCACGGTTATGAGATGGTGAAGATTCTCAAGCAGAATGACGGGTTGATGATGCGCGAGGGCAACATCTACCCGATCCTCGCGCGTCTGCAGACGGACGGCCTTGTAGCGAGCCGTACCGAGCCTTCGCAGGACGGCCCGCCGAGGAAATACTTCGAGCTTACGGAACGGGGCGTTAAGACCCTGGCCGAAATGAACGCTCACTGGGACGGGATCATCACGAGCATTCAAAAAATCAGGAAAGGAGCTGACAAATGACTTCGGAAAGCAGGAAATGGGAGAGTCTGAAGGCGGGATACCTCCGCAAGGTGGAAAAGGCTCTATCGTCGGTAAAGCACCCTCGCGGCAAAGAAGTCCTCGATGATGTAAGTTGTCATCTTGACAGGCGCTTCGCCGATCTTGAGCCGCAGGAGCAGACCTGGGAGAATTTCCAGAGGATAATAACTGAAATGGGTCCGGCTTGTGATTATGCCGAACTTCTGGATGCCCAGCCCTCTTCGGCAGGTCCCGCCATAGGATCAAAGCATTTCTGGTGGCTTGCTCTGGCCGGGATTGTCATTGTTGCGGCGATCTTGCTGCCGAGGGCCGCGCCCGCTGAGATAGCCGGGTATATCGTACAATTCGAGCCGGTTGATTCGTTCAAGCCGGTTACGGCACGCCAGTTGCTTGAAGCGTTTAATGAAAATCATCCGCAGGGCGTGCGGACACACCACTTCAGAACTCAGGCTGAGGGCGACAAGCTGATCGGTTACATTTGTGTTGATACCGAGGAGGCCAGGGACGCCGTGGCCTCAATGCTGAATAAGAGCGAGAGACTAACGTTGATTAAATCCACAGCGGCAACAGACGCCGAACTGCAAGAGCTTTATAAGATGAGCCAACCTTCGATAAGCCCGGCTGCACGAGATTGGTTTCGTACTCTGCCTGAATCTGCGAACCGCAAGCTGCTTGATGAGCAGACTTTGAAGCAGCTCAGGGGCCAAGAAGAATTCTCGGCCGGATGGTTCAAGGTCGAGGACCAGTACGAAGCGGCCTCCGACGCCGAGAAAGACAAAATGGTCAGGCAGTGGATTGCGGATGCAAACTCGAACAACTTCGAGAAAATGACAAGAGCTATTGCCGCGCTCGGCAACGTGGCGTCGGGGGAGGCTCTGGACGTGCTCTTGAGCATAGGCCAAAAACCCAAAATGGGCAACCGACCCAGGTGGATGGCAGTTAGAGCACTCGGCAGGATCGGCGACAAAAAGGCCGTGCCGTTGCTAATCAATCTTCTGGATCACTACAACAACGACACCCGACTTTGTTCCAAGGTAGCCTTATGCGAGATCACCGGAGTTTACTTCGGAGACTCGAAGCAAAAATGGACCGGGTGGGCCCAGTCCAACGGTATCAAAGTCAGTCCAATGGACGTTGGGCGGAAACACGTGCCTGGATATCGGAACAGAGTCAACCGCAATCGACGGCCCACAACCCGCGATCGACAGGCTTCATCGAGAAACAAGACCGTCAGTCGAGACGGCAAATGGCCCGGCGGAACGTGTTTGATTCGCGGTGGGATTTACCGAAAGGCGCGCAGGGGCCGGATTGGGCACGGGAAAGTGTGTTTGAATTCTGAAGAAATCGGCTCCTGGGTTATCGAGGTCGAAGATCACGGAAGTTTCGACTTTTCGTATATTCCTGCCGGAATCTACACCATGCACACTCTGGAGGCCTTTGGCTATGAAGATACGTACTTCAACCCGGAAGGTAAGGATTTGGAGCGACCCATGTTTCAACTGAAAGAAGGCGAGAGAAAGCTTGCGAGCATAGAAATCAAGCCGGACCGCCCTTATCGGAGAATTTCCGGCAGAATCGTTGTCGAATCTGGTTCTGCCTTATTCATTGTGCGAAAGAAATGGGCAGGCTCCTTTTTGCCGGAACGATGCCGTCAAAAAGGAGCCAGTCTCTGGCGCGCTACTCTTCCGGGTTGAACGTCAGACACATGGGGTCCTCTGATTGATGTCCGACGGTGATGCCCTCGGCGGCGCATTGTAGGCGGTCGTTGTACATGCACGGAGTCATGCGGCATGCTCCCACGTGCCCCATTTGGGTCGGGTCGCCCGCTTTGGCTTTTATCCCTTTGGTCTGCCAGAATGTGTCGCACATGGCGTTATCCGGGTCGCCGACGGTGATCGCCATTGCGTGGCACTGTTTGTGTTTGTTGTAGTCGCAATCGGTCATGTCGCATGTTTGTACGTGTGGCATCTGCATGATAGAATCCTTTCAAAATTATGTTTCCGATATACTCGAACAATTTACTTTTTACTTATTTGACGTTTTTAAATCTTTCCCATAGACCTCACAATAAGGAAAATGCCTAATTCGGGGTGCAATATTGCTTAAATAGGCAGACCAAAGTGATGCAGGTTTTCGCAGATAGCCTGGTGTGCAAAACTTGCGATACGGCACACCGGCTGACTATCGTGTCGCACTCAAGTAGTTTCTAATTCGCTTTTGGCTGGAGGTGGTCCCAGTACGCAATGTATCCGGTTCGCAACCATATAGCGGCGGCTGCTATCAGGACAACGGCTGCTAAGATTCTGAGCCACTTTTTGTGGCGGTTCAGCAGTACTAATTCGGCGAAGATTCCTCCTGAGCCGGTTAGAATGAAACCGATGCCGGCCATCACGGGGGTGGTCGTCAAACCCAGATTTATGATTCGAGCTCCGATGATCACTCCCGCCAGCCCGGCAAAGAAGGAGTAAATCCCGAGTGGAAAAAGCTCCCATCCTTTGACAATACACCATGCCGCAGCGAGAAAGAGGAATCCCAGCAATATCGAAGTTTCGCCGAAAGCGATATTGTACGGATTGGGCAGCGGCCAGGTGAAAGTCATCGCAAATCCGCAGACTGCCGCGACCGCTCCCGGCAGAGCAAAAGCCGGAGCCCAGAATCTATTATTCTCTCTGTCAATGTCTTTCCAGAGAAAAGCGGCTAAAACGACCAGTCCTCCGGCCATGTTTATCAGCATCAGGGTTACGTAATCAATAAACATCTGTCTGCCAATCCTTCCCGGTTTTTTCTGCAACCAGTTGATTATTTTACCACGTCGGCCGCCGGATACCTTTTGTATAAGTCCGGGTCCGTTGCGTTGATTTGGGTTGAGTTTGTTATTCTATACTTAATCCTGTTTCGGCGTCGTTTCCTTACCCACTATCAAGGGAAGTTACAACTCTATGCTTACAGGTGCGTCGAGTTTGTTCAGTTCGGTTTGGAGGATTTCGAAGAATCTCTCGTTGTCGGGCCAGAGGATTCGTTCATCGGTCGGGACGGGTTTGTCGAGTTCGTCGAGGAATCGGGCAACGACGGTTTCGTCGAGTTTCTCGGAGGAAATTCCCAGGCCGAGCTTTTCGACGTAGCGGGCGTTGATTATCTGCTCGTACTGGCCGGCCACCGGCAGCAGGAGCGTCCTCTTTTTCAGGTGCAGGCACTCGCTCAACAGCGAAAAGCCTGCCGAGGCGATGACTCCGCGCGAGGCCGCGAGATCCGCGAGGAAGCCTTCGGTGGAGCGCTTTTTGAAAGTACAGTTGTCGCGTTCGGCAGCTTCCTCGAAGCCGTAGACGATAAAGGTCTGGCCGGCAAATTGGCTGAGAATCTCCTGCAGGTGGTCCCGCTCCTTGCCGGTAGTGGAATAGAGCAGGATATGTCCGCCATCGGTCGGTTCGAGTTCTCGGACGACCGGCCTGACGATGGGCGGGGCCAGGACGGCCGAGTCGATTCTCACCGGCGCTTTGAAGAAGTTGATGATGATATAGGAGGCGGCGCCGATGTAATGGCACTCGGTAACGACACTTGCGGTCAGCCGCGAGAACCAGTTTTTGGAGGGGTGGTCGAGTTTGCAGAGCGTCAGCATGTGCTCGTGATCGATGCTGAGAAACGGGATTCCCTTTCGCCAGGCCCACCACGCGCTGAAAGGCTCGAAATCCGATATAACCAGCTCCGGCTCGAAGGGCTCGAAGTGCTCTTTGAACAGTTCGTCGTTTTGCCTGTATGCTTCCGGCAGCTTCAGTAGATTCCGCTTGAGCGTCTCGGATTTGTCTATCCGCTGGTTCTCATAGGCAAAAGACAGCCCGAAGACCTCTTTCACTCTGTCGCCAAAGTACTGCTTGAGGTACAAAAGCGACTTTCGCGACCCTACGAACATAACATCGTGGCCGGACTCGAGCAATCTCTGGCCTGTCAGGTGCGATCGGCTGCTGTGTCCGAATCCCTCCCCGGCAACGGCATATATTATCCTGGCCATTAATCGACTCCGAGATACGTCAGGGTTTTTCTGAGTATTTCGCGTGCCACCGGCGACGAGACGACTCCGCCGGTATAACCTTTGCCGAGCGAACGATTAGGCTTGCGGATCGAGACGAGCACGATGACGGCCGGATCCTCGGCCGGGGCGCCGCAGATGAACGAGGCAACGTAGCTGCGGTTGGAATAGCCGGTGCCGTCGCTGTTTGCGATGTTGGCCGTTCCGGTCTTACCGAAGACCTGCCACTTTTCGAGCTGCGCTCTCTTGCCCGTTCCCTCATTAACAACGCTGGCCATAGCCTCGCCGACTACCCATCTGGCTACGTCGCTCTTGATGAGGAATCCCACCGGGGGCGGCCGCTGTTGCAGCTTATTGACTTTTCCATCGTTATCGACAACAGCTCTGACAAGGAAAGGATGAACCAGCCGCCCGCCGCTGGCGAGTATGCAATACGCCCGGATCAACTGGATTGCCGTGACGCAGATTTCCTGGCCGAATGGTATGCGGGTAACACTGTAAGCGTTCCACTTGTCCGGAGTTCTGAGCGTGCCGGTAACTTCGCCCGGCAGTTCGATACCTGTTTCTTGGCCGAAACCCAAGAGTCGTAATCCCTCGTAAAGTCTGTTCTTTCCGAGTCGCTGACCGATCTTGGCCATTCCGATGTTGCTCGAGTTGATCAGAATCTCTCGGACGGTCAGATCGCCGAAGCCCTGCTTGTATTCTCCGATCCGGCCAAAGCTTTTGCCGTTGTATGTCCCGCTGTAGCTTCCGTGTTCGCAAAATATTTTCTCTGTAGTGTTCACAACGCCGGCGTCGAGAGCTATCGAGGCGACAATCGGCTTCAGGATGCTGCCCGGCTCAAAGAAATCCGTGATCGCCCGGCTGCGGAAGTTGTTCGGATCGGTGTTAGAAATATTGGAAGGATGGAAATCGGGCAGCGAGACCATCGCCAGAATTGCCCCGCTTCTCGGCTCGGCTACGATCGCAACGCCCGACTCGGCCTCATAATCTCTACATCGGGCCGCGAGCTCGTCCCGCGCAAACTGCTGGATAGTCGAATCTATGGTCAGGATGATTCCAACGCCGTCGGTCAGTTTGCCGTCCTGTTCTTTCGGACGGATCGGGCGACGACGGACGTCGGCATAGAAGATATTCCGTGCGGGTGAGCCGCTCAGGGAACTGTCGTACTCCAGCTCGACGCCTTCCAGACCCCGGTTATCGGCGCTGGTAAAACCGACTACATTCGATACGAGGCGTCCCATCGGATAGTGCCGCTGCCAGTCGGAGTAAGTTCCTATGCCGCGAATCTGGCGTGCGGCCTGGCACTCCGTGGGATCGGTGGTGTTCTTTATCCTCGCGAACCGGGGACTGCTGCTCTCGTGGATCTTTTGACAGATAATGTGGGCGCCCATGTCAACTATCGGGGCCAGGTCGTTCGACGTGTCTTTGGGATCTTTTATCTCTAACGGATCGGCAAAAATGGTTTGTATCCCGTTACTCGCTGCGAGCACGCGGCCCCGGCAATCGAGTATGACGCCTCTCTGAGGCTGACGGCTGCGGAATGCCCGCTGCTGCTTGAGAGATTCGTCAAGATAATGCTCGGCCTTGACAGACTGGAGATAAAAACACCGCGCCGCCAGGCCAAGAAACAGCACAATCAGCAGCAAAGAAAAGAAGATGGTTAGTCGTACGTTTCTCATTCTTCGGTTTCTGCTTCAAGCTCATTAAGGCGTTTCGTCAGGGCGGCAGGATTTATCAGACTCTCGAGCAGCAACTGTCTCTGGCCGAGTTCCTGTTTCAACTGGCGCTGCTGAGCATTGTATTCAGAGAGCTTATAAAAGACCCGATTGTTGGCGCCACGCAAATAAACGGCAAATATCAGAACCGCTGTGAAATAAAAGACAATAAGAACAAAACGAAACTGGGACATTACACGTGCTTCACTCGATTTATTTAGCCGGCAGCTTCAAACTCGTTCCGATCTTAAGCGTGGTGTTTTCATCTTTAAGAACGTCGGGGTTCAGCTTAACTATATCCTTATAACGCATCGGGTCTCCGAGTTCTCTTTCGGCTACTTTCCACAGGTAGTCGCCGTCCTTCACGACGTATTTTCTGGTCTGTTTTGGCTTTGGTTTCTCTGCGGGCTTATCGCCGGAAGGCAGCAGTTTTCTGCCGATTGACTTTACCTCTTCGAATAACGAATCGGCGAGCGTGCTCTCCGGTTTGGATTTACTCTTCTTCGGTCTCGGTTCAGCTTTGTCCAGCGGGGGTATGACGATTTTCTGGCCGATTTCAAGTTTGTCCGGAGACTCGATTATTTTTCGGTTGGCCTCGAATATCTTCAGGTTATTGGCGATCCTATTGCCTTGTTCCGGGCCGTAGAACTTTTTGGCTATCGTAGCCAACGTGTCGCCGTCGGAGATAGTATACACCTTCGGCGTGTTCCATTCGGGGCCTGTGGGGTTTTCGCGCGTGGGCGTTTTTTCTGGGACAGGCAACTCAATCGATATTGTTTCGGTCGATTCCGACTTGGTTGCTTCGGTGTCGGGCGGGTCCCGGTCGAGCGGACCGGCGGCTTCGGCAAGGGTATGCTGGACCACTTCCGGGGTCAATTCGTGTGAGATGTTCTCCACCACGGCGATGTCGTCGGGGATCCGCATCTCGAAACGAATGTCTTCGGTGTCTTCCTGTTGGACCGCGACCTCTTCCAGCGGCTCTTCAACGGGCTTGCCGGTCCAGTCAATTCCTTCCTGGCTTTTACGCTCATCGGTTCCCAGGCCCAGCGACTCATTCTGCGAACTGACCATGTTCGTAGTAAGCTCGCTGTTGTTATTCGTGGCGGCCCGGAAGGAGGGCAGCCCGTTGATCACAAAAGCGATAACAAATATGAAAACCAGACCCAGCAACAATCCAATCTTTGCATCCGAAGTCATAAACGCACTCCACTTGCTTGCTATATTTAAGTTACGATTGGAGTTTTGCAAAACTCCTGTTACGACGATTTTTTTATCTTTTTCGGGCTATCCTTAATTTTGCGCTTCTTGCCCGCCGATTCTCTTTGACTTGTTCTCTGGTCGGTACAATCGGCTTTTTCGTCAGAATTTCGTAGACGCCGTTGACGGCATTTTCTTTGAAATCGTTTTTTACCAGTCTGTCTTCGAGGCTGTGAAAGCTGATAACAGCGATATAACCGTTTCTCTTCAGCAGCCCCGGTGCCGAAACGAGCAGTTGCTTCAGGTTTTCCAACTCGTTATTGACTGCAATTCTAAGCGCCTGGAAGGTTCTGGTCGCCGGATGTATCCTTCTTTTTCGCCCCGGCTTTTTTCTCGCCAGCGCCTTACAGACTACTTGCCCCAGTTGGGCCGTCGTAGTGATCGGCTCGATCCTGCGCTGGCGCACGATAAAGCGAGCGATCCTCCGTGACGCCCTGTCCTGTCCGAACCTGTAAATCAGATCGGCCAGAGTCTTTTCATTTTCTTCATTCACTATATCGGCAGCAGTACGCTTCAATCTTTTATCAATTCTCATATCGAGCGGCATATTTGACTGGAAACTAAGGCCGAAACTCGGATCGGCTAACTGAGGCGAACTGACGCCAAGATCGGCAAGGATTAAATCGACCTTATCTAGAGATAATTTGTGAAGTTTGTCGGAGATTTGACTGAAATTAGAATTGAGAAGGACGGTCTTGCAGGCGAGTCCCTCTAAATTGCTCCGGGCCCTTCGGACAGCATCGTTATCAACGTCAAAACCAACGATAACCGCCTCAGGGCCCAGAGCTTTGCCGAACAGAAGACTGTGACCTCCATGTCCTATGGTCGCGTCGACCATCACGCCATCCGGTGGCAAGCTTATCTGCTCAGCCAACGTATCGGCAAGTACCGGAATATGCTCTACTGCCGGACCATCCACTTGTCTCGTATATTGTATCTCTTATTGAACGGAGTTTTGCAAAACTCCTGTTATGACTGTTGCGTTTTTACAGTAGCTCGGGCCGTCTACACCGGCCGAGCTGCATTCAAATAGGCACGGCAAACCGCCTATCTTCCGATTGATACTGCGTACCCGGCTCTTCGGACATTCTCGACGTCTTCGGAGAAGGCGAGGTCGGAAAAGGCGCCTCCGAGTTTCTTCAATTTCTGTAGCCTCTCATCGAGGACCGCCAGCGACGCGAGAGTTTTTTCATCCGTCTTCCGCCGCCCGGAGAGACTTTCAGCTACAATCCGACAATGGTTCGAATCCGTTCCAATCATTTAGTCTTGTCTCCAAAGGTCAGAGTTGGTCATTTTGCTTCTGCAGGACGACCTGCCGTGCCTGCGACATCTGTTTCTGGTATTGAGCCATGTTGTCCGAAACGTACTGCTCCCAGCTTTCGGTGTTCCACAATTCGATGTGGTCCCGGACGCCTGCAAGCGTAATCTGGTCTTTCAAACCGGCTCTTTTTCGCAATTTTTCGTTCAACAACAGTCTGCCCTGGCTGTCCAGTTCGACTTTGCTGGCAAGGGCGAAGCTGATTCGCTCGAAAGCCACGGCTTCGTCCGGCGCTGCAACGCCCGGCGCCATGGCAAGGGCAATCTGCTCAAAGTACTTCTCAGGATACAAGCAAAGTATGCCGTTCGAGCCGAGGACGAGGTAGAAGTTGCTGCCGTGCTCCTCGGCGTCGATCTGGCTCCTGAGCTTGTTTGAGATAAGGACTCGGCCCTTGCTGTCTACCACGTGCTGATATTCGCCTGTTAATAAAAGCATGGCCTAAGCCCCACTGAACTCAATCAAGGTGGGAAATTGTACCACTTCCTCCCACCTCGTCAACAATTTGCTGCACTTTTTTCCCATTTTAATGAAAATTCTATTATAGGACGGTGGCCTGGAGAAGCTAATTGCTTTCGGAACAGAAGCTTAGGGAATCAAGATCGCTTGAAGGCGGCATAAATCTTTTTTGGAGCGGGGCTGTGAAAAGAACCACCCGCCTTAGATTTTTGCGGGATTCAGACAAAGTCACGCCCGCTTACTGCTTCAGCGCGCAAGCCATCAAAATGACCTTTCTGGATGTGCTCCCAACCGGGTATTGTTCGCTGCCTACCTGCGAGAATCCCCTATGCCTGTAGAATTCTATCGCTCTTTGATTTCCTTTCCAGACTTTCAGCCAACAGGTATCGTGCGATTCGTCACGGGCCGCACTGAGACCAACATCCATCAAAGCACTGCCGATTCCCATACCTTTCCATCGAGGAAGTAGATACAGACGTAACAGTTCGATCGGCTTGTTTCCGGCAATGACCTCTCGTGTCGGCGTGGGCTGAAGCTTGATGTACGAGCAGACGGTATTTGAAACCGAACCGAGAAACAGAAGGACCTGCGGATCCGCTATGTCGCGGAGCATCTGCTCGACGCTGAAAGCTTTGCCAAGGTAATCCTCGATGTCCTCTGCCGGCAGTATGCTCGAATATGTATCGGAGAACGTCCAAGCCCCCAGGTCCGCCAGAATCTCGGCATCACTCTCTGTCGCGGGGCGTATCGATATATTTTTGTCACTTACCCGGATCTCTCTCATCGTTCGTGATTATTTTGATCTAAGGGGCGTTATTGTCCGCCCTTTGTAGCTTACCGAATCGGCCGGTGAAAAGCAACTTCCGATCTAACTTCAACCATGCCTGAGAATGTCGTCGAATGCGGCTGCGGGATTGATGAACTTGAATTCGTAACCGGCTTCGACCAGCTTCTTGGGCAGAGCCTTCGTACTCGGCAGCAGCATTTCTTTCGCCATCTCGCCCAGCGCCAGCTTCAATGCGAAGGCGGGCATCGGAAAGACGGCTGGACGGTGCATTGACTTGCCCAGGGCATCGTAGAAATCCTTCGACCGGGTAGGTTCGGGAACCGTCACGTTAAAAGGCCCTTTGCAGTCCGTGTTCTCGAAAAGGAACTGCACAATGCCGGCAACGTCGTCGATGTGGACCCAGGGCAGCCATTGTTTGCCCGAGCCCGGGTGGCCTCCGAGAAAGAAGCGGAAAGGCGGTATCAGACGCTCCATGACGCCGCCGTCCGGCCCCAGCACGACACCGAACCTGACGATTGCGAGCCTGACGCCGAGAGACTCTGCTTCGCTGACAGACTGCTCCCACTGCCGGGCGACGTCTGCAAGAAATCCGCTTCCGTTCGTGGAATCTTCGTCCAGCAGCTCATCGCCTCGGTCGCCGTAATAGCCGACGCCGGATGCCTGGATCAGGACTTCCGGCTTCTGATCGGCGGCCCTGATCGCTTCGGTAACGGCCTTGCCCGCATTGAGTCTGCTGTCTACAATTGCCTGTTTTTTCTTCGCGGTCCACCGGCCGGAGCCGATGTTTTCCCCGGCCAGATTGACGATCGCCAGCGCTCCTTCGGCATACTCGGACCATCCCTTTGCTGTAGCCGCATCCCATTCAACGACTTTCACCTCCGTGCCGAGAATTTTCTCCGCCTTGGCGGGGCGACGGCTTAAAGCTGTGATTTCATATCCCGCGCCCGCCAGTTCGCCGCACAATGACCTGCCGATAAATCCTGTCGCTCCCGTGACCAATATCCGCTTCTTCATTTTCCTTCTCCACGCTTCAATGTGCTGGATTATCTGTGAATACCTTTCTGTTTTATTGTAGAATACCAGCAATGGGCCGGACAAAGCCACATAATTTTCAGTGCAAAACTTTTTGAAGGAAAGGGAGTTTTATGGCAAGTCGTAGAAACGTATCCAGACGCGAGTTTATTAAAGGATCGGTCGCAGGAGCGGCTATGCTGGCATCGAGATCGGTCACGCCATCTCTTGGACAGGTGAAAAAAGCACCTTTGCGGCTCGGCGGGCCGACGTTCGAGGAATACGACGGTCCCGACGAATGGGTTCGCGTTGTGAAACGGCTCGGCTACCGCGCGGCTTATTGTCCCGTAAACGCGAAGGCTTCGGACGACGTTGTGAAAGCATACGAGAGTGCTGCAAAGAATGCCGATATTATTATCGCGGAAGTCGGAGCGTGGAGTAATCCGCTCAGCCCCGACGAAAAGACTCGCCGAGAAGCTCAGCAGAAATGCCGAACGCAGTTGGCTCTCGCAGACCGGATCGGCGCCAATTGCTGCGTAAACATAAGCGGCTCTCGCGGCCGGCAATGGGCGGGACACTCGCCCGATAACTTCACCGATGAGACCTTCGACATGATCGTCGAGACGACTCGCGGCATCATCGACGATGTCAAGCCGACCCGGACGTATTTCACTCTTGAAATGATGCCATGGGCGTATCCCGATTCGGCGGATTCTTATGTTGCGTTGTTCAAGGCGATAGATCGCAAGCGTTTCGCCGTCCATCTGGATCCGGTGAATATCGTATGCAGCCCGCAGCGCTATTACAGCAATGGAAAGCTGATTCGAGAGTGCTTTGCCAAACTCGGTCCCCACATCAGGAGCTGTCATGCCAAGGACATACTCCTGAGTCAGAAACTGACAACGCATCTCGACGAGGTCCGCCCGGGATTGGGCGGTCTGGACTACGAGGTCTTTCTAAAGGAGCTTAGCAAAATGCCGGATACGCCGCTTATGCTCGAGCACCTCAAGGGCGCCGAACAATACCGCCTCGCGGCAGAAAACATACGCGGCGTGGCAAAAAAGATCGGCCTGAGTTTGTAGTGAGCTGTAAGAGCTTTAAAAAAACGCCTTACGGCGTCACTACAAACAGCATTGTAGGGTGGGGCTTGCCCCACCGAAACGAGTTACATAAAGGTTACAGCTTCAAGGGGATAAAGAATGTTGACATTAATTCGTCTCAAGATAGTGACATTGATTGGGGTTATCCTTGCCGCTTCATCTGCTTACAGCCAAAACATGGACATCGTCAAAGACGGCCGGGCTGGGGCGGTTATCGTCGTGGGACAATCCGGCGGCAATCCGCCCGACGCGGACTCCGGCGGTATTGAGTTGACCGATCGCGGTGCCGCAGATGTGTTGGCCGACTGGATCGAGAAAATCTCCGGCGCGAGGCTGCCAGTTGTAGAAAATGCGCCTGCCGGAAAGCCTGCTGTTTATATCGGTGCCGCGGCTGTAAAAGCCGGGCTCAAGCTTGACGACATCGAAAGCCCGACGAACGAAGGACTGCGCATCGTCTCTGACGGAAGTGGGAAGATTCTCATCGGCGGACAGAATGATATATCGACAATGAAGGCGGTGTGCCGGTTCCTGGAAGAACTGGGATGCCGATATTTCATGGATAACGACCTGGGACAGGTTTATCCGCGGCAGAAAACCGTAGCAGCCGGCAGGCTGAACATCACCGACAAGCCGGGCCTGAAGATGCGCAAAATCTGGGGATCGCAATGGGGCGGCAGCAATCTCTGGAAAATCTGGAACGGCGCGGGCGGTTTGAAACTGGCGACCGGGCACTCGTGGGGCAGGTACGTTGACAAGGATTTGTTCGAGGCTCATCCCGAGTATTTCGCTTTGCGCGGCGGGCAGCGCAAACAAGGCGGATGGTACTGCACCTCCAATCCGGAACTTCGCAGGGTATTCGCACAGGGCGTGATTGAAAACGGAGGACCGAACCCATCGGTTTCTCCGCCCGACGGCACGGGATATTGCCAATGTAATAACTGTCGTGCTCAGGACGACCCGGACAACATCGAGCCGTCTTCCGGCAGAGTCAGCGTGACCAATCGATACGCCGATTTCCTTGACGAAGTCGCCCGGCTGGTGGGCAAAAAGCATCCTCAGCGTCTGCTCAGTTTCTATTGCTATGCCGATTACACGCAGCCGCCGACGCTGGATCGCAAGCTTGCGCCCAATCTCGTCGCGTGGATTGCGCCGATTCGTTACTCGCGGTATCACCGGATCGGCAGTCCGATCTCGCCGAGCAGGCAGCAGCTTGCCAGGGTCATCGACGGCTGGGCCGCCGCGACCGAGCAGATCGCGTATCGCACGTACAATTTCAATCTCGCCGAGTGCGTCGTGCCGTTCTCGAAGCTCTCGGTGTGGAAGCACGATATCCCTTATCTCAGAGACAAAGGCTGCATCGGCATCAATCTCGAATCGCTCGTGAACTGGGAAATCTACGGGCCTCATCTCTACCAGAGCATCCGACTGGCATACGACCCTGACGCCGACAGCGATGCGATGATGGACGATTATTTCATGAAGTTCTACGGCGATGCAGCCGGGCCGTTTATGAAACAGTACTGGATGAACATCGACGAGGCCTTTGAAACCATGAAATGCGAGTCCGGCAGCTTTTTTGCGCTCCACTTGGTATACACGCCGCAGTTCCTGCAGAAACTCGCCGGCCTGATCGAGCAGGCGGCAAATGCTGCCGAAGATAACGAGATGTATTCGGCACGAATTGCCATGATGGAACAGGGGCTGAAGAACGCCGAGCAGTTCATTCAGATACGCGAGGCAATGAACCGAGGCGATTTCGCTGCGGCCAAGAAAGTTTACGACGATATGTATGCCCGCAACGAGGCCGAATACGACGAAGGCTACGGCAACCATTACACGCTCAACTATCTCAGGCGGTTTGTCGGCACACACGTGCAGGCCGGCGCCGAAGCAACCAAATCGCCCAATAAAGTCCTGCAGGTACTACCCGACCGGATGAAGCTGGCGTATGACCCGGCCGACAACGGCGCCGAGCGAGGCTGGCACAAGAGCGATTTCGACGACTCACAGTGGCGGCGGGTCGCGACTTACAGCAACACGCTCAACGCACAGGGTTTGCCCGATACGAAGTCCGTGATGTGGTATCGCACGACGATGAACGTGCCGCAAAGGCGCGAGGGAAGACTTGTTCTATTCTTCACCGAAATAGACGGCCAGGCGGCGACGGTCTACGTCAACGGCGTCGAAGCAGCCGATCTGGGAAAAGAAGCCCGGCGAAAACCGTTCGAGGTGGACGTAACAAACGCCGTCAAGCCCGGCGAGAACGCGGTCGCAATCAGAATCGACCACAGCAGAATAACCGAACTCTTCCTCGGCGGCATCATCCGCCCGATCCTGCTGATCCGCAAGCTCGAACCCTAAATACTCCAACTACCCTTACCTGATGCGTAGGCGGACAGGATCGTGGCGAGGGCGTCTCGCCCTTGTTATCATCGTTCCAAAGTCTGGGGGCAATCCGCCGATGGCAGACCTCCGGCGGATTGGCGTTTATCGCATTAGGGCTGACAGCAGCACGGGGTGCCTGACGCAAGATCGCCACTTCGGGGGACTGTCGGGGTCGTTTCATTATCTGCTGGCAGCCCGAATGCGATAAACGCAGTTCCCTACCGGCCAAATCGCACGGCGACATTTTCCCCAACCTTTGGGACGATAAAAAAATATTGATCTTGCCGCCTGTAGAGGTTATACTTGTAATAACGGGCCTCATTCTACAGAGACTCAGCATCTTGATCGGCAGCCCTGAAGAAATCCTTGTGCGGTGGAAGGAGAACCGGCCGTGAAAGCCAGAGTGCGAGAAGTCGGGCATTCGAGAGCCGAAATTGCCCGCCAAAGACGGCGGGCATCCGGGACTGCCTTCGCCCTCATCGAGCTTCTGGTGGTGATCGCCATTATTACGCTATTGATGGCGCTGCTACTGCCGACGCTTCAGCGAGTCAGAAGACAAGCCAAATCCGCTGGATGCCGGTCGAATCTCCGACAATGGGGACTCGCCTTTTCGATGTACACCTCCGACAACGATGGCAAGTTCATCTGTTACCTCCAGGAAGATCACAACTTTCGTGAAGAATACTGGCCCTCATTGATGCGTCCTTATTACAACAATTGTGAAGAGCTATTGTTATGCCCTATGGCGCCTAAGCCCAAGGATTGGAAGGAATCTATCAAATCCGGCGTATGTGTACACGTGTACGGGGGCAAATTTTCACCCTGGGGTGAAGGTACATGGCACGGCGTACGTCCTGTGAATTTCTGGTTTATTTCCAGTTACGGCCTGAACGGCTATGTGGTCACCATTTCCACTGCCCCAATTCGTACTTGGAGCAAATTGCCCAACTGGTACACTTGCCTTGCCAGGGGTGCAGGCAATATCCCGGTCCTATTGGATTGTCGTTCTGATTTCATCTTTCCAAGACAAAAAGATGATCCTCCGGAATTCGATGCGCCGCGTAACTCTACCTTGGCCGGGAGCTGGCCGATTTCCCCTATCGATCTTCCGGGATTCGACGAAAAAATGGGCTCTGGTATGAGGCGTTCATGCTTCAACCGGCATGATACCGGCATTAACAGTCTTTTTATGGATTGGTCTGTGAGAAAAGTAGGGCTTAAAGAGTTGTGGACCCTGAAGTGGAATCGCACCTATGACACTGCCGGCCCCTGGACACTGGCCGGCGGCGTAAAACCGGAAGACTGGCCGGAGTGGATGCGGAATTTCAAGGAATATTGAGAAGGCATAAAACGTGTGTGCAGTATCATGTGTAGAAAAAGAGCCTTCACACTGATAGAACTTTTGGTGGTGATTTCCATAATCACGCTGTTGATGGCATTATTGTTGCCGACACTCCAGAGGGTAAGAAAACAAGCCAAAGCCCTTGGATGCCAGTCGAATCTGCGACAATGGGGTCTTGCGTTTTCAATGTATGCAGGTGATTACGATGATAAGCTATTCGCCCTTATGTATAAATCTTCTGTTCGTTGGTATGGTACTCTGTCGCTTTATCTGCATAATGTTAGTGATGTGCTCCTTTGCCCGATGGCGATGAAACATCGCCCCAGAGATGATTTTTCATTCTCTTGGGATATAGCTCCGGTTTACGGTCTTGGCGCCAAGTATTCAGCCTGGAGGCTCGTTGGCATAGGGCCATTTGATAAAGGCAGTTACGGCGTAAACCTCTGGGTGTACGACATACCCCAAAAGGAGATCGTCGAAGAAGAATGGATCGAGAAGTCTTGGGGTAGTATGGGCATCTTTAAGGGGCCTGCTAATATACCGGTGCTTCATGACTGCATTGCGTATCGCTCACTTGTATGGGATATGCTTGATAAGCCGCCCGAATATGACGATGACGTGAACTCCAGCGGTAGCCATATTCTGGGAGTCTGTATCAATCGCCACGATGGTGGAATCAACATGCTTTTCCGCGATTGGTCTGTCAGGAAAGTAGGGCTTAAAGAGCTTTGGATCCTGAAGTGGAATCGCACCTATGATACTGCCGGCCCCTGGACACTGGCCGGGGGTGTACAGCCGGAGGACTGGCCGGAGTGGATGCGGGGGTTCAGGGATTATTGAGGCTTGCATCTCGATTTCAAATCGAGTATTCTGCCGGCGGTTAAGTCTGGTACTTGGTTTTGGCCGGGCGTTTTTTATGGTCTGAGAATGAAAAGGGCGTTTGGGATGAATATTTCGAGAAAGATCAATTTTGTCGTTCTGGTTGTTGTATTGGCAGTATCTGTGGCCTCAGCGGTGGACTGGCCGCAGTTTCGCGGGCCTGCGCGGGACGGGCTGTCGCCTGAGACCGGTTTGATGAAGAAATGGCCCGCCGGAGGACCGAAGGAGATATGGTCGGTTGACGGCCTCGGTGAGGGATATGCCTCGGTCTCCGTGGCCGACGGCACGATCTATACCACCGGCATGATCGACGGCGAGGGAATTCTGTTCGCTTTCGACCTGGACGGCAAGCCGAAATACAAGGTGGGCTACGGGCCGGAATGGACGAAGTCGGGTAATTATCCCGGAACACGGACCACGCCGACGGTCGACGGCGACCGGCTTTATCTCATGAGCGGACAGGGCCGCATCTCATGCCACGACGTAAAAACCGGCCAGCGGATATGGTACATCGACACGCTGAGCAAGTTCAACGGCGAAAATATCCGCTGGGGTATCGCCGAGTCGATTCTGATTGACGGCGAAAAGGCTATTTGCACGCCCGGCGGTAAAAACGCCACCGTAGTTGCGCTGAACAAGATGGACGGCAAGACAATCTGGACCACCAGGGGCCTGAGCGAGAAGTCAGCGTACTGCTCGCCGGTGGCGATAGACAGAGGCGCCAACCGCCTTATCCTGACTATGGTCGAAAGATCCGTCGTCGGCGTCGACATGAACAACGGCGCGGTCTACTGGCGTGTCCCTCACAAGGTCAGCTACGACATAAACGCAGTCAGCCCGGCATACGAAAACGGCATGATGTACGTGACAAACGCCTACCGCAAGGGCGGGCACATGTTCGAGCTTTCCGCCGACGGCACCAGCGTCGAGAGGAAGTGGTCCGAGAAGTCCCTGGACGTGCATCACGGCGGCGTCGTACTCGTCGACGGCAACATTCACGGCGCCAGCAGCAGGGGCGAGTGGATATGCCTCGACCTGGCGACCGGCAAGGTGGAGTTTTCCTCGAAAGATCTGGTCGGCAAGGGCTCTGTCATCTACGTCGATGACATGTTGTACGGCTACGGCGAGAGACGCGGCGACGTCGGGCTGATAAAGATCAAGCCGAACGGCTACGAAATGGTCAGCTCGTTCAGGATAACCAAAGGCTCCGGCAAGCATTGGGCACATCCGGCAATCTCCGACGGCAGGCTCTACATCCGCCACGGTGAGGCGCTGATGTGCTACGATATCGAAGCCCGGTAGGATATTCTACTCCTACAACGCTGCTTATGCCATAATAGTGGGCTCTACCTGTTCGCAAAATGCGTTTATCGCTTTTAGGCTTCCAGCAGACTTGCGGCGTTACAGCCGGGCTCGGCTCGCCGACCGAAGGCCGGATGAAAAGAAAACATCTGCTGGCAGCCCGAAAGCGACAAACGCAGCTGGTCGAAAAAGCCAGACTCGACTAAGCACGAACAAGCCGCTCTCTGCAAGTGGTCATTACAATTTGTCCTTTGCATTTCTCACGAATGAGCCTAAGATGGTGAACACTCAGAGATTAACTATTGGGTGCTGACTGTTGGGATGCGGAAACCAATAGTCGATAAACCATAGTCAATGTTAAATTGGGGTATATGGAAATGCGATATCATAAACTCGTATCTGCCGCCGCACTTGTTCTTTTGCTCGAGTGTTCGAGTATCAGCTTCGCGCAAAATACCGGCTTGCCGCGCCCGCACGAAGCGGTCATTCTTATCAGGTGTGTCAAGCAGGGTCATAATTATGTTACGCCCTGGAAGAGGGCGCCGATGAGCAGAACTTCGGGTTCGGGGTTCGTAATCGACGGCAACAGAATCCTCACCAACGCTCATAACGTCAGCAACAGCAGGTACGTCGAGTTGAGGAAGCAGAACGTCGCGAATCGATACGTGGCCAGAGTCGTTTTCGTCGGCCATGACTGCGATCTGGCGATGCTCACGGTCGATGATCCGAGCTTTTTTGAGGGGACCAGGGCTCTGGAGCTGGCGGGGATTCCGGCGGTCAACAGTACGGTCTCGACGTACGGTTTTCCCGTAGGTGGTCATCGCATTTCCGTGACCGAAGGGGTGGTCTCGCGAATCGAAATGGATACCTACGTTCACAGCGGAGCGGACAAGCATCTGGTTATTCAAACCGACGCCGCGATAAATCCCGGCAACAGCGGCGGGCCCGTCATACAGGGCGGCAAGGTCGTCGGCGTAGCTTTCCAGGGCCTGACCGACGCCGACAACATCGGCTACATGATTCCGACTACGGTGATAGAACATTTTCTCGAGGACGTCGAAGACGGAAAATACGACGCCTTCGGGTCGATGGGTACGATCTTTTATCCGGGACTGCACAATCCGAGTTACAGGGAATATCTCAAGGTCCCGGCAGGTGAGGATGGGGTTGTGGTGCTCGATACCGTGATGCATTCCTCCATCGAATCGATTCTCCAGCCGGCAGATGTGATGACCCGCATCGACGAATACAACATCGACAACGACGGGACGGTCAATATGCACGGCCTGAGATTGTCGATCTCGGAGGTCGTCGAGTCCAGGCAGATCGGCGAGAAGGTCGAGCTGACGTTCTACAGACAGGGCGAGCGCATGACTGCGACCGCTACCATCGCGCTGAACCGCCCCGTCCTCGAACGGGCGCGCCAATACGGCGACGCGCCTCGGTACGTCTGTTTTGCCGGGCTGGTCTTCGTGCCGGTGACGAGGAATTTCCTCGAAAGCTGGGGAAGACAGTGGCCGAGGGAGATACCATTTTACCTGAGATACCTTTACTCGCACTCGCTGATGCTGAACAAAGATCGGCAGCGGCAGGAGTATGTTGTCCTCTCGTCAATAATGCCCGATGAGATCAACTCTTACGCCGAGCAATTCAAGAAACAGGTTGTCAAAAAAATAAACGGCATCGAGATACACAGCCTCGAAGACGTTCAGAAGGCCTTCGAGCAAACTAACGATCAGTTTTACGAGCTAACTTTCATGGGCAATAATCGCATTCTGCCGATCGACGCCGAGAAGGCGCGGCAGCGACATGAGTCCATTCTTGATAAATACCATATACCCACCGAGGCTCGTCTGGAGAAGAACCAATGAGAAAATACGCCATCTATGTAGCGGCGATAGCCGGTTCGGTCTTTGTGCCTTGCGTTTCTGTCGCTGCGGCCCGGATCGATCTGAGCGAACAAATGCAGGACTCTATCGTTTTTCTGGAGACATCCGAATACGGCTACGAACTGAGCGAGCCCTGGGAACACCGAAGCCTGTCGAAAAACTGGGCTTGCGGCTGCGCGGTCGGCGAATACGAGGTTATCACGACCGCCGAGAATGTTGCCAACCTTGCCTTCGCCAGAGCTTTGCGGTTCGGGCAGAACGAATTCGTCGGAGCCGAAGTCGTGGTGGTGGACTATCGGAACAACCTTTGCCTGATCCGGCTGAATCAAAATGAACTCAGTGAACCGTTGAAGCCGTTGAAGTTTATCGAAGAGTTCACAAAGGGAGCGGAAGTTGATTTTTACTGGCTCTCGGCGGCGAGCCAACTATACGACGGAAGGGGGCATCTCGACCGCGTCAGCATAGAGAGAACGCGAACTTCACACGGCCATCGGCTGATATATGTTATCTCCGGAGCTTCGCAGCGTACGGGCAAGGGCGAGGTTTACTTCGACGGCGAGTCGCCTATAGGCATAGCCTCCTGGGCCAGTAGAGACAAAGATGCCGGAGTAATCCCCGCCGAGACAATCAATGCGTTTCTGGAAGCGGTCCGAAAGGGTGATTACCGGGGATTCGGAGAGGTCGGCTTTGAAATTTCCGAGCTTCTCGATCCGACTATGCGATCGTATCTGGAAATGCCCGAGTCATTAGGGGGCGGCACTTACGTTTCCGACGTGTACAATCTCGGAACCGGCAGCGACGTTTTAGAGAAGGGCGACGTGCTCCTGCGGATCGACGGCCACGGGCTCGATCCTCACGGACGCTTCGAGCACGATAAGTATAAATGGCTTCAGCTCGATTATCTCATTACCAGCAAAACCGTCGGCGAGAGTGTTGCTTTCGATATCTGGCGAGACGGCGCGAAAAAGAAGATCAGCGCAAAGATCAAGAATTTCACTACTTCGGATATGCTCGTGCCGTTTCACGAATTCGACAAGCAGCCGGAGTACGTTGTCACCGGCGGATTCGTCCTGCAGAAACTCACGCGAGAGTACATGCTGGAGTTCGGCGACGATCTGTCGGGTGAAGCGCCCTCCCATCTGTATCACTATTATCGCGACTTTGCGTTCAAGCCCACCGATGATCGTCGAGACATCGTAATACTGAGCTACGTTCTGCCCGCACCGATAAACCTGGGTTATACCGGTCTCGGCCAGAGAGTCGTCAGCAGGCTTAACGGCATGAAGATACACTCGATGGCGGACATAGTGAAAGCTCAGAAGCTCAATCCCGAGTCGAAATTCGACGTGATAGAATTCGAGCTGGACAGTCCTACGATTGTTATTTCGCGAGAGCAGTTGAAGGCCGCGGATGCATTTGTCGGCCGAAATTACGGAATCCAGAAGCTTTCGAATATCCATTAGACAGAAGGCGGCAATACCGTAAGACAGGCCCAAGAGAGGAAGAATACGATGAGCGGAAGAATAAGTCTGTCACTTTGTGGATGCGTGTTTTCGGCCTTTTTTCTCAATGCGAAAACATCGGCTGATCTTAAGGCGGGCCCGTCTGGATTTGTTGAAATGTCCGCCGAGAGACTGGAGGATAAGATTCACGGCGGGTTGCTGGCTCAGTTGCTCGGCAATCTGAACGGCCTGGCGCATGAGAACAAGTATTATGACGAGCCGGGCAACGTCACTAATTATACGCCGGCCCTGCCCGACGGCGCGCGCACTGATGACGACACGGATATCGAGTGGGTGTATATCACAGCTATGCAGCGGCAGCAAACGGCAATGCTCGCACCCGAGCAAATCACCGAATTGTGGAAAAAGCACATCAATCAGCGCATCTGGTGTTCCAATCTGTACGTCCGGCGGCTGATGGAGATCGGCATCGATCCTCCTCTGACAGGCAGTCTGGCGCTGAATCCCTGGGCTAATTTCAACATATCGGGCCAGTTCGTATGTGAATCGTTCGGCCTGGTTGCTCCGGGGATGCCGCAGACGGCGGGGCGAATCGGGCTTAATTATACGCACGTCAGTATCGATGGCGAGCCCGCTCAGACCACGCAGTTGTTCACAGCCATGATCGCTACGGCATTCCTTACCGACGACATCGACTCAATAATCGACGCCGGCCTGGCTTCTATCGATCCGGCAAGCACGCTTGTGCCGATTATCAAGGATGTCCGCCAATGGCACAAAGAGCACCTCGAAGACTGGCGGGCTACTCGCCGGCTGGTCAGAGATAAGTACACTCTCTACGAGAGCAGGACCCGCAATCAGAACGGCTACGAACTCTGCACCGCTGCGACTGTCGCCTCGCTGCTTTATGGCAAGAGCGATCTCGTCGATACCCTCGTCCACGCTTTCAATTTCGGGTGGGACGCCGACAATAACGCCGCCACCGCCGCGACCATCGTTGGCGTAATAAAAGGCCGTAGCTGGATTGAGAAGCAGGGCTGGGAAATCAAAGACGTTTACCGTAATACGACTCGTCCGGGCATGCCGGAAGATGAGACTATAACTCGTTTCGGCGACCGCGTAGTTGAAGTCGCCAGGCATGTCATAACCAACAACGGGGGGGCGAAAATCACCAGGAACGGAGAAACCTTCTACCGAATCCGTCTGGAAAGCCCGGCCAATATTGAGAGGCTTACCGGGACAGATGAGCAGGTGGCCGTTCTCAAACCGGAGTTGAGACCGCAAATCAGAGCCTTGTTAGTGAATAGTCAAAGTGAAAAGGAGCGTGCCCGAGCGGCCTATCTGGCAATCTGTTTGGGACTGACTGAACCTGTTCGATCGCGGCGGCCGAACCTATGGTCGAAGGCAATCAGCGCCCTAAAAGAGCAGCGGGAATTGCTTGGTGTGATGTTTTTCAAATCTCCGGGCCCCGCAGGCGACAAGTTGAGGGCATCGGCCGTTGCCGCCGGTCTTGCGAAACCGTCTCGGTAGTTTTTGCAGGGCTATGCAACATTCTTGTATTCTTAGCCGGGCCTGACATTAACTACCAGCCATCGAGCTCGGACTTTCGCTAACAACTTCTGTCGCAGGCTGTCATTCCTGCGGAGGCAGAAGTCCATTAGTTCGTGAGTTTCTGGATTCCTGCTTTCGCAGGAATGACAAAGACAGGTGGCGGTGGCAATTGTTCTCTGGAATCGATTCAAGTTGCTTAATTCGCTGCGCGCGAGAGTGACTGGCAGGAGGCGATCCCCTGGGAAAGTCCGGGGACTATTGCGGAGATATTTTGTATTTCTTCGGAAGTTAACCTGTTTTGGGAATTGCGATATACGAGCATGAAGCCCAACGATACGCCGAAAAGGCCAAGGGGAATTGTTATAGCCGATGTGCCCTTCAGACCGGTTGGGTTTCCGTCGAGGCTTGCCCCGAGCGGAGCCGCGGGGGCCATCTCGAATATTTTATCGAGAGTGCAGACTCTGTTGGCCTTGCAGGCGTTGTTCACAAGGTCGGGTGTGAGCCGACTCTCGAGCTGCTCTTTGTCGAGGACCGGGGAGGGATCGCCTTCGAAGATATGCAGTTCGAAGCTCTCACCCTGGCGCAGGAAAAATGCTGCGCCGGCGCCCGGACATTGCCCTTCGAGGAGTTTGGCGGCCGCGTACAGCAAGTTGTTCAGATCGGTCATGCCGATGATCGACTCGTAGAAGCTTGCCGTAAAGCTAATGATTTTTAGTCTTCCGATGAATACTCTTTGTGCTCCGATCAGGTCATTGCAGAGTATATCTATCTGCTTTGCCTGCTTCTTGCGTTGTTTGTTGAGCTTTTTCAGCAGCAAACGCAGTCTTTTATGTCGTTGGTTATCACCCACTTCATCCGCTCTCTATAGTTGTTCTATCTGAATTTGCTCTGCTTTAGGTTAATTCGTTCGGCTCATCGTCCGTGAGGCTTTAAGGCAAATTGGAATTCAGGCGGTTAAAGCACGATAGCCCCATAAACACAGAGCTATCAGCTTTACCGACATTATGAATGCTCGGACAAATCATATTGTACTAACCGTCCCGTGTAGTATTGGTGTGGTTTTTCGGACTTGCCTTCAGCCGCAGACGCCGTAAATTTTGTTGACTATGTGTGGTGCAGTCCGGTACATTCATTGGGAATATTGAATTAATCCGATAAAGTCTAAGAACGTATCAACCACAGGGAGGTACGAGTTATGATTCTTCCAAGATCCATACGTAAGATTCTCGCCATATTCCGAGGCAGCGTCTCGCCCGTCATGATCTTCATTTCGGTAATATTGGGCTTCTGGTTCGGGTTGGTGCCGGGCTTTGCGGGTATCCACGTTGCCGGACTTGCGCTGGTTTTCCTGCTGAACGTTCATATTGGTCTGTTTCTGCTGTCGGCGGCCTTGGGCAAGGCGCTTTGCTACGCCGCGGCGCCGGTTCTTTACTACGTAGGCATCGCCGTACAGAATAACCTCTCCTGGCTGTTGAATGCTATTGCTTCGGTACCGGTCATCGGCTTTACCGATTTTCGGCAATATTCGGTGGCGGGGGCGTTTGTTCTCGGGCCGATCGTCGGCGCAGTGGCCGGATTGCTGATGGCCCGGTCGGTTATCGGTTTTCGCCGCAGGCTGCTGAAGTTCGAGGAAGGCTCTGAGAGGTTCAAAAAGTGGTATTCCACCAGGTGGGTCCGCATCCTGGATCGCGTGCTTATCGGAAAGCGCACAAAGGACGCCAAGTCGCTCTTTACAGCCAAGACAAAGATTATTCGCAAGGCGGGCGTCGTGGTCGCCGTTGTGATTCTGGGAGGGGCGGCCGTGGCGATGCACTTTTTCAAAGACAGCATGGTCAAAAATTACGCCGCCCGGACCATGACCAACGCCAACGGAGCGGAAGTTAACCTCGAGGACCTCGACCTGTCGCTCGGCGGTTCGGTATCGGTGGGCGGAATTCAGGTCACAGACCCGAATAAGCCCGCGAACAATCAGGTAGCGATAGACAGAATCGCCGCCAATGCGAGTATCTACGATCTGCTTTTGGGGCGATTGGTGATGCAGAACGTGGAGGTATCTAACGTGCGATTCGACGAGAAGAGGGCCGCTCCCGGGGACGTGGTCGAAAAGCCTGCCGAGGAGCCCGAACCGTTCGACCCATGTGATTATGAAGTTACGCAGGAGGATATAGCCAAACTTGAGAAGTACTTCAAGGATATCAAAGCACTCAAGGAGAAGCTGAAAAAGCTTCGAAAATGGCTCCCTGAATCCGAAGAAGAAGCTGAGGAGGTCGAGGTCGAGGAAGAACCTCACAAGTATCTCGATTACCTTATGGCCAGCGCGCCCGGAGAGGTCACGCCTCGTCTGATGGCCCAAAGGATTCTGGTCGGGAAAGTTCTGATACCATCGAGTCTGTTCGGTAACAGCGATGTGCTGATGAAGAACATAAGCAACGCGCCGCAGGCGGCGAATTTGCCCGTGACTTTTTCGATGAAATCGAATGAGACGGGCGCAGCGCTGAATGTTAAGTTCGACTATTCCACGGATAAGCCGGTGCCGGAAGTTACCGGTGACTTCAACGATCTTGATTTGAGCAGGCTAAAGTCAAGTCTCAGCAGCGACAGCGGGCTGATCTTCGATTCAGGTACGGCGTCAGGCAGCTTTAACGGCATTGTTACGAAGCGGTCAATTGACCTTACGATAGACCTCTCTGTCAGGAATATGGACGCGAGACCGCAGGGTGAGCTTCTGGGATTGGATCCGAAGATCGCCTCCGAGGCTCTTTCGGCCCTGGATAATATTGACACTAAGATAAGAGTAGTCGGCCCCATAACCGAGCCGCGCCTGGTCTTTGAGGTTAGAGACCTAAAGGAAACTCTCAAGAATTCAGCCATCGAGGCGGGCAAAGAGAGGCTCGGAGAAGAGATTGACAAGCAGATAGAGGAGAATTTGGGCGATAAAGCGCCGGACGAGATCAAGGACGCTTTGAAGAAGTCCAAAGGACTATTGGACGGCTTTCTGGGTGGAAAGAAAAAGAAAGACGATTGAACAGGCCGAGCGCGCAGCGTGTATTTTTTTGAGGGCGAGCGGATCGCGCGCACGGGGTCACTGAATCGTAAGTCGCGTTCCACACCGAATGCAGTCTACGCGCCTTTGCGTTTTTTCTTGTAAATTACGGACTTGTCCATCGAATCGGCAAAGGCCCTGAGCGGCTTTTTCATCACCGACACAGCCGGCTCTACGTGATCCAATCCGCCACAGGTCGCCTGCCACAAATCCAGCAGGGTGATTGAATTTGCACGTATCCTGACCCCGCCGATCCTGCCCCGCTTGCATTCCACGATCCCCTGCCTGCTGAGCATTTGGATTACCTTCTGAAGATAGCCAACCGAGAAGCCAAGGGCCTTGGCTATCTCTGAGGCCTGAAGATAGTCCTCTTTCCGCCTTTTCTTGAGAAAGAGAATCGTCTCGACCGCCATTATGAAATCCTGATTGATTTTCACCATAACCTCCTACCTAAAAATGTCGCGTTGCAAGACTTACTTCCGTCACGCTGCCGCGATGATGCCAGAATATAAGCGCAGGGGCGATAATGCAAGCAAATTTTCATCCATTTTTACCATATACGGAGTTTTCAGTGCTGAAAATCCGCAGGTGTCAGGATTTTCCTGCACGTGCAGTGGTTGCCTAAATGGCACAGAGCGAGCCTTTCGGCGGTGAATTTCTCAGGAAATGGGAAATCAGAGAGTTGACCGTATCCGAGCGTGATATGCGGGAAAAACCTGTCAAAACTCGCTTTTTCCGGATATTCTCTGATCCAGCGCAGCGTCGATCCGCAGGCTTGAGGCGGGGAAAGCACCATTTCAGCCGTCACATCATGGCTGAAATACGGCTGCAACCTGCGCATGACTTCTTCATGGAGCGTTTGAAGAGCATCTGTTTTCTCGAGCGCAAGAACCGATACCTTCTCGCCGTCAGGCTTTGTCCCTACGTGGATACCAGTACTGATAAGCGTTCCCGGAGGGTGTTTCTCCGCAAGTTCACGAAGGAGAAGTCCTATATTATCGATATCAATGACATTAATACAGCCCATGGCGAGGGAAATGTGCGGCATACAGGCTGTTTTGTCCAGCACTATCTTGTCGGAGCACTGTTTCTGTAATTCCTGATTGGCTTGGATAGCCCTGGCGGATATTTTCTCCGAAGGGAGCAAGACTGCATCGACTGCGATTTTCGACATTGACGGGGCCTCGGACAAGAATATTGATTTTTCGCATTAATATCGCCGAACTTAATGCCTTGTGTATGCCGATACAAGTAAAAACTCTTGCAAAGACCTCGGCTCAGACTATACTTAATAAGTTGTGCCGGGAGGCTTTGCTTCTGCTCGGTGGGTACCTGTGGGTATGGATAAGTATCCCGGGGCCCCAGAAAGGATGCAGTAATGGCGCAAAAAGATGCTGATCTGCGGAAAATAGAAGAACTAATTAAGATAATGAAAGACAACGAGCTGGTTGAGGTTGAGATCAAAAACGGCGATGAGAAGATATTTCTCAAGCGATCAACACCCCAGCAAGTGGTCAAGAAAATGCCGGTGGTGAGACTGGACACCGGTGAGGGTGTTGAGAGTCCGCAGACCGGCGAGATTTCGAGTACGCCGGGTTCGGCCCAACCGGAATCGGTCGTTGAGAATCTTTTGGAAATCAAATCGCCTATTGTCGGCACATTCTACGCCACCCCGAGCCCGGATTCCGATCCCTATGTGGACGTCGGCGCTATCGTCGGCCCGCAGACGGTCGTATGCATCATCGAAGCGATGAAAGTGCTTAATGAGATAAAGGCAGAGATCAGCGGCACGATCGTCGAAGTGCTCGTGACCAGCGGCCAGGCGGTTGAGTACGGACAACCACTGTTTAAAGTCAAACCGGAGCAATAATCTTCTATTTACTATTTATGATTTAATATTGACTATTGAGAAACGGAGCAAAATCACCGGCTGCAAACAGTATTAAATCATAAATCATAAATAATAAATTGATTTATGTTTTCAAGAATTCTGATAGCGAACCGTGGTGAGATAGCGCTGCGAATCATCCGCGCTTGCCATGAGCTTGGTGTCGAGGCGGTGGCGGTTTATTCCGAGGCGGATAAGGACGCCCCGTACCTGCAACTTGCCGACGAGGCCATTTGCATCGGCCCGGCGAGCAGTGCCAAAAGCTACCTTAACATTCCGGGAATCATAAGCGCCGCCGAAGTATCCGATGTTGAGGCGATTCATCCCGGCTACGGATTCCTGGCCGAGAACGTACACTTTGCAGAGGTCTGTCGGCAATGCGGCTTGACTTTCATCGGTCCGCCCGTCGAAGCAATGCAGTTGCTCGGCGACAAAGTCAGGGCTCGCGAGCTGGCCCGCCGCGCAGGTGTGCCGGTAGTGCCCGGTTCCGACGGTCCCATCGAGAATGACAAAGATGCGCTGAAACTGGCGAATCAAATGGGTTATCCCGTCATAATAAAAGCCGCAGCCGGCGGCGGCGGTCGCGGCATGAGAGTCGTTCACAACGACATCAATCTGCGTTCGGCTTACAGTTCGGCCCGCGCCGAGGCAAAGGCTGCTTTTGGCGACGATACCGTCTACATGGAGAAATTCATCGTCGAGCCGCGGCACGTGGAAGTGCAGATAGTGGCCGACAGACATGGCAACGCTCTGCACTTCTACGAAAGAGACTGCTCCACTCAGCGCAGGCACCAGAAGATGATCGAAGAATCGCCTTGTCCTGTTTTGGATAAACAAACCCGGCAAGAGCTTGCCGAAGCAGCGTTGCGGATGATCAGGGAAGCCAAATATGACAACGCCGCCACAGTCGAGTTTATTCTGGACAAGGACAAGAATTTTCACTTTATCGAGGTCAATACGCGAATCCAGGTCGAGCATCCCGTAACGGAGATGGTCACGGGGCACGATCTGATAAGGTTGCAATTGAAAGTTGCCGCCGGCGAGCGAATCAAGATGAGTCAGAGGAGCATCAAACAAAGCGGCGTAGCGATCGAGTGCCGGATAAACGCCGAAGACCCCGAGAAGGATTTTTCTCCGTGCCCGGGAACTATCACCCGGTATATACCGCCGGGTGGTCCCGGCGTCAGAGTCGATACACACGTGCATCAGGGTTGCACGGTCCCGCCCAGCTACGATTCGATGATCGCCAAGGTCATAGTTCACAGAAGGACACGAGCCGACGCCATAGTAACGATGAAAAGAGCTTTGGAGGAGTTTGTTATCGAACCGATCAAGACTACCATACCCGCCTGCCTGAATATTCTCTCTCACAATCTTTTTGTTAAGAGCAAGATCGACACCGGCTTCGTCGAACGAAACTTTTAGGTGGTTATCAGGAGATCAGGTTATCAGGATGTGCAGCCTCCTGATATCCTGCCCCCTCTTACCCTGCGCCCTGATTTCCCGATAACCTGATCCCCTTTTGCACGCCCATCAGACGGCCTTTTTGGGCAGCGCCTTCAGCGCCGGCTCGTCGGCCTCGGCCTCTGCGACGGCCTTGTTTCTGGCCGACTGCCTCTTGAGCGCCTTGAGAGCTTCTCGCAATTTCTTTTTGTCGCCCCGTTCGAGCTTCGCATGAGAGCCGGTCTGTTTGCTCAGTCTTTCCAGGATTTCAGTCAACTGCTTCGGCAGGCCGTTGCTCTCCTGCTCGATGGTCTCCATGAGCCACGCACCGCACTCACGGACCTGTTTGGGCGGCAGAATGATCGCTCCGCCGACGTTATAGTTGTGACTCAACTCTATCTTGACGCCGTTCTTGCCCAAATCCTTGGCGGTGAGCCTGTATCCGTCCTCGTAGTGGTATTCCGGCAGTGCGGCTCGATGGTGTTTCAATAGTCTTTTCGGACGATTACTGCTTCGCACGCTTGCTTTTGCCATTCGGAGTTACCCTTTTAAAACCCAGCCTGTTCTCAAGTTATATTCCAGCAAGATCCTCCTGGCCGGCATACTGTATTACAGAAACCGGGCAACTACCCCTTGCTACCATCTCTACGTAGTAAGACGCAGTTTGGTCCCAAAATGTTGCAAATAATCTCAAGAAAATCGACAAATTAGACCCAAAACCGGCTTTTTGTCCACTTTTCGCACCATACCGGCCCGGATCCGGGGTTTTACGATTTCAGCATGGATTTGTGTCCGGGACCGCCTTGACAGGTACCGCCTGCATGTTTTCTCTGTTAAGATGCTTTTGTGCTGGCGTTTTGGGCGCGTACGTGCAAGAATATATCCGAAATATGCAAGATATGGGCATTTGAACAAGGAGATGAGTATGAATCGTCGCGATTTTCTTAAATTTGCCGGGGCTTCCGGCGCGTCATTGTTGATGGCCAATACCGATCTTGCGGGTCGCTCTCGCGGGAGCAAGCCCAATATCGTCTATCTGATATTGGATGAACTTGGTTATTATGAGCTTTCCTGCATGGGCCACCCGATCATGGAAACGCCTAATATCGACCGCATTGCCGCCGAGGGCATGAGATTTACTCAGATGCTTGCCGGCGCGCCGGTATGCGCTCCAACTCGGAGCACCCTGATGACCGGCAAACACATGGGGCACACGTCGGTTCGCAGGAATCCGGGGCACGAGGCTCTTCGGGCCGATGATGTTACTGTGGCGGACCTTCTCAAAAAGGCCGGTTATGCAACCGGAGGATTCGGCAAATGGGGCGTCGGCGGCCGCGGCACGACGGGCGTGCCGGAAAAGCATGGTTTCGACGTCTTCTTCGGCTATTACGATCAGGTTCACGCCCACACATACTTCCCGGCGTGGCTGGTAAGGAACAGCGAAGAGGTGCCGCTGAAGGGCAACACCGGCGCTCTGTATGAAGGCGAGACTTTCGCGCAAAAGGTCATTTTCGAGGAGTCGATGGAGTTCATCCGCCGGAACAAAGACCGGCCGTTCTTCTGCTATTGCCCCTGGACGCCGCCGCACGGGGCTTGGGGTCTGCCGGAGGACGAGCCTTCATGGCAGAAATACAAGGACGAGAAATGGGATGCAGGCTACTCGATTAAGAAGGACGAGGCGCAACGCTACGCCGCGATGGTCAACATGATCGACCGGCAGATCGGCGAAATCATGGCTCTGCTGAAGGAACTGAAAATCGACGATAACACGATAGTTTTCGTCTGCGGCGACAACGGCGGCAACCTGTATTTCAGGAACGAAACACATCCTCACGGCTTCTTCGGGCCGAACGTTGATCCGGAGACCGGCAAGGTCTTTCGTGGACGTAAGGGCTTGCTTTACGAAGGCGGCCTGCGTATTCCGTTTATCGTGCGGTGGCCCGGCAAAATCGAAGCGGGCTCGCTCAGCAGGCATCTGGGTTACTTCCCGGATATTATGCCGACGCTGACGGAACTCGCCGGAGTGGATAGCCCGAATGATATCGATGGAATCTCTATTGTTCCCACTCTGCTCGGCAGGAAAGCCGCCGGACGAGCGCAGAAGAAGCACGAGTATCTGTACTGGGAGTACAGAGGGCAGACCGCCGTCCGCCGGGACGATTGGAAGGCCTACAAGCCCGGAAAAGGGAAATGGGAACTGTACGATCTGAGCAAGGACGTCGAGGAACAAAACAATGTGGCATCAAAGCACCGGGACATCATCGAGCGAATGATCGAGTTTGCCGAACAAGCCCACACGCCGCACGTTCCCGGCAAGATTCTCGACAGAGAATTGTGCATGAAAGATCACAACGAAGCAAAGAATCCATTACCCTCCGAGCGAAGACGCCGATAAAACGGTAGGGTGGCCTTCAGCCCACCGTGATGTGTATACGCGCATAGAAAACGGGCTCGCGTCCTATGATTCGGACACGAGCCCGTTTGATTAACTTCCGGCTGTCATCCGCTAACGGCGAATGACAACATTAACAACAGTTTCAGCCGATTAATCGGCAACAGCCGAGATGCTCGCAGGATCAAGCGTGTGCAGCTCATCCGCCGGCGGAAGAATCAGCAGACCGTCGATCGGCATGCTCGCACTGATTGCGACACCACCTGCGTCCTGGTTGACGATCTTCAGGCCGGACTCCGGAAGCTCGAAGTCGTCCGGGGTGAACGCAACCGCTCCGCCGATAGGATTGCCGTCGGCATCGAGCGCCTGGAAGAAGCCGCTGTCGTTGGCGCCTCTTTCCATGATGAAGATCGTGTTCACCGGCTGATCGAACATGGTCTGAATGAAAGTAGAATCATCCAGGCTTGCGTATTCGACCAGGCTCAGGTTATCCGCATTAACGGCTTCGCGGCCTGCGTGCTTCTCGAAATCAGTCGTGGTCGTTCCGACGATCAGATTGGCGGCGTTTATCCCGTTAATCGCGAGTATTTCCGTCAACTGATTCGGATTATCAGGATCGACTTCAGCCTCCAGGCTATCCAGCGTCGAGATTGACAGAAGCTCGGGCAGGAACCTGACATTGTTGACCGTCACCGTCCCTGTTCCGCCGGGCGCCGGGGCGTCCAGATTGCCGATAACAAGCGTCGCTTTGGCGACCGCAGACAGGTCGATGTCGAAGTCGGCCAGCTCTACGATCCAGTCGGTGGCACTCGCCTGCTGTACAGCCATCGGGTCCGGATTCATCACAGCCGCACTTGCGCCGGAAGAATCTTCCAGGACCAGGTACATCGGCTCGGCCGAGTTGGACTCGAGACCGATCTCGACGGAGGTCAGCGGTCCGGGTGCTACGCCGCCTTCGGAAGTGATCTCCGAGAACACAGCCTCGGCGTATGTGTCGTCGCCGGAGTGCGAAGTTACCGCCAGACCGATGAAGATCGGCGCCGGGCTCATCGGGATGACCTGCGGATTCCATGCCATAGGCGTGAAGTTAACGCCGTCAGTCGAGTAGTAGGCATTGACCATCGGGAAGGCCCGCTCGATCCTGATCCAGACCGGCGGGGTCAGGGCCTTCTGCTCGTCAGTTGCCACAGAGCTGTCGCTCTCGGCGTCCTGATTGGCCATGCTTCTGCCTTGGAACCTTACGCCGTTCTCGCCTGTAGCATAAACGGCTGCGAAAGTCGAACCGGCATCCAGTGTCTCGCGGATCATGATGCCCGCTTTGGTCCACGGATTTGTGTAATCCAGACTTTCGACCTTGACGGTCATCGTCCCGTCGCCGGTGAGGGTTGTGTAGGCATACTGGAACTGATCAGCGTCGTTCCAGATGTCGTCGCCTCTGCCAACCACCGTTGTATTGACGTCACCGACGGTCAAACTGCCCGGAGCGGCCTGGCCGGTGTAATTGACAGCCATTCTGGCGATCGGGTCGGTCAAGTCCAGCGCCGGATCGAAGTCCAGATCGGCCGGCGTGATAAACGGATCGACCGTGTTATCGTACGGTATAACAGTCTCTTCCTCGAAGATGACCAAGTCGCCGTCGGTCGTGAAACTCCAGAGCAGGCCGGGTGTTACGGTTCCGTCGGCTGCGACTTCGTCTACACGCCAGAAGTATGTCGTGCTGAAATCAAGGTCGTCGGCTATGTAAGAAGCTTCCGTCAGACGCCCGCGATAGATGCCTGTTGTATCGTTCACATCAGCGGCTTCCACAGCGGCACTGTCGGCGCCGAGGTAGACATCATGCTCGACCGCATCGTCGCCCGGATTCCAGGAGAGCGATGCCAGAGCCAGGATATCCCCTGAATCGCCGCTGAGCGGTGTCGGGTTCCAGGCCTGACCGGGATTGACCCGAGTGAGCTCTTGAATCTCTTCAGCGCTCAAAGCCCTGTCGTAAATCCGGAAGTCGTCGATCAGGCCGTTGAAGTAGTCAGTGGGGCCTTTATTTGCGTCGAATTCCTCAGACTCCGAACCGACTCCGACGTAACCGTACCGTACCGTACCGGTGCCCATGGTCGTTCCGATAGTCACCGAAGGCTCGGCAACGCCGTCGACGTAAATGACATGCAGACCATTATCGTATACACCGCAGACATGGTGCCAGATGCCGTCATCAACGCGTCTCTCGCTACCATAATCAGATTGACCCTCGGATGTCAGGACGTCCCAGCCGACCTGGCCGAAACCGCCGCCGTTGCCGTTGATCTCAAGCCGCCAGTATTCGTTGCGGTCATAAGATGCAATGATCTGGTTGCTTCCGTCGTCCGTGCGAATCCACGCGCTGACGCTTACTTCAGCGGCGTCGGTGGTCTCGTAGCTCAGGCCATCGATAGCTACGTACTCATCCTCACCCGGAAGGTTCAGGGCGGTGTCGCCGACTAACCCTGCGGTGATGAGTTCTGCACCGTCGAACATCGCGCCGTGATTGGCATTACCGGATTCGTCGAGTACGATGTTATTAGAAGACTGATCGAATGAATATTGTACGACAAGATTCGGGTCGTCCGCCATCGGGAGAACCGGAACAGTACTGAAGCTCCAGACAGGCCCTTTGACCGTATCTGTGCCGTAGAACTCATCTACGCGCCAGTAATAGGTCGTATCCGGCTCTAACGCACCGGTGTCATAACCGATGTCCATTACGAGCGGAGCGCCCACGGCATTTGCGACCTCTTCCTGGTCGGTGCCGAAGTAAACCTGATGCATGATCGGACCCCAGCCGGCTTCCCAGGTAAGAGTAGCGCTGTCGCCCAGGACCGAATTGCCGTTAGCCGGAGACGGGTCGTATGCGCTTCTCGGCGGCGTCCAGAAACTATATACGTCGCCCATTGTGACGGTACCGTCCTCGGCGACTTCATCGACTCGCCAATAGTACGTGTTGTCCGGCTCTATACCGGTGGCCAGATACTCGGACGCTTCCTGTTGGCTCACCAACTGGTCATCCCCGAGATCCTCGGTCGTTCCGAAATAGACGTTGTGCGAAACTGCGTTGGTTCCCGGTCGCCAACTGAGGAATACAGAGTTTTCCTCGAGCATGGCGCCGTCTTCCGGGCTCGGTCTATCGGCCTTCGGCCATACAGGAATAACTCCGTCCATCACGCCTGCAACCTGCTCGTCCGACATCGTCCGGCTGAAGATGTAGACTTCGTCGATCGAGCCGGGGAAGTACCTGCTGTCGTTGTCGGCTCGACGACCGATGCTTACATCGGCTCCTTCACCCAGTTCATAGGGATTGTCTGAGCCGGAGAAAGTCGAATCCGGTGCACCATCCAGGTAAAGCAGCGTGTTTGGAACCCGCAGATTAGCACCCTCGGTCACGACCAGGGCGCCATGGTGCCACTCGCCGTCATCAACGTAGGTGTTTCCCCGCAGATTACCCGCGCCGTGCTCGGTACGCAATCTGCCCCCGTTGACTCTCCAAGTCAGTCGCGTACGACCGGCACTTGTGCCCCAGGTCACCATTTCGCCGTCGCCGGTTGTCCGGAACCAGTTCGAAATGGAGAATTCCTGCTGGACGCCGTCGATTGAACTGATGCCCTTGTAGTCGTCGATGTTGACGTAGCCCATGCCGTCGAAGAATATAGCTTGGCCGACAGCTCCTTCTACATAGGGATCCGCCGCCCAATCGGCGTCGCCCACCAGCGTGCCGTCGCGGCCGTTACCGGAGGCATCGAGAGTATTGCCGTCCAGCGGCCAATAGCCCTCGAGCCGTGCCAGGGAAGTCGAAGCCATACCCAGCACCAAAACTAAAGACATCAAACACAACAATTTTCTGGACATAATCTGTCCTCCTTCATAAAAGTTAAAATTTTATAACTCCGTCGCCGAGCATTTTACGTCTCGGAGATCGGTAACTGGTCCACGTGCTGACATACTCATCCTGCAATCTGAAAAGTCCCCCACTGCTTTGCATGACATACTTCTCCATCGAGCCCTCGAAGCGGCCAACGAACCATGGTGAAATGCTTGCTTCCATCTGCCTCTGAGGCATTTTTGCCGCTCCTCTTCTAAAAATACCGGAAGAAGCCAGAAATTGTGAAACCGGATAAATCACAAGCTTCATCTCAATTTATAATACCCGATCGACTTGGATGGCGTCAAGGAAAAAACGGCAAAAACGCCCTTAATTTTGTACCCCGGCAACCTGAGTTAGTTATATCATGTGCCGCCGGATGTTCGCAGCCCGGGCGGCAACGGGCGTAAGAAACTATATCAGGCCCACCGCCGCTGGAAATTTCAGCGAAAGCCGAGTTGGCACGCTCCGTTCCGGCGACGGAATAAACTCCACGTATTGACTGATTTGTGAAATTGTGGTAATATCATTGAGTTATGCGATGGATATCTGCCATTTTGGTCTTATGTGTGAGCTACACGTTTACCCACGAGGCTTTGTGCCATGGGGGTGGCGATGAGGCTTCACCCGAGTTGTTCTCCCATCCCGGAGAAGAGCATGGTCATGATACGGATTGCGAGACCGGCCATGACAGCGACCATCACGACGACGATACACATGATCACCAATTCAGACCCCTTCCGGTAAAGAAGAACTCGTCGATACAGCAGCAAATCACGCCAGACCAACCGGTAATGGTGGTCGATTCAATTCCTGACAGCAGCAGCCTGGTTTTTGCACCCTCTGCTCTTGCCCCTGTCATATACCGTATTGAATCGTCTTTACAGGCCTACGTGCGCGCCCACATTCTCTTGCTGTGATTCCTTCTCCCTTTGCAGCGAGCGGCTTATTTCATCTGTAAGTCCCGGCTCGATGCAAGTATCCGTCTGTTCCCAAAGTAACACGGGCCTGTAGGGCTCTGTCCGAACAGCCTTTGACAAATTATTAGGAAAACAGCACAAATGAACCGACTATTAACCATAGTTACTTTTATCGCGGGGCTTTCCGGTATAACGTCCTGTGCCCCGATCTCACAGCACCGTTATTGAGGTTGCGAGAACCGGATACGAAGGGGGCAGATTTGACTATCTGCACCTTATTAGATGCACAGCGTACACTGTTCGACACTGAGATCCAGCTCCTGGATGCTCAGGTATCAGTCCGTTTGGCCTTGGCGGATCTCGAGTACGCCATCGGTCAATCCGTAAAAGAAATATCAACTACATCTTCAAAATAAAGGAATCAAAGTATGAACCTCAAAAGTACAACTATGCCGGTCTGTTTGGTCCTTCTGTTCTTTGGCACTTTTTGCAGAGCGCAGGGTGACGCTCACGATCATGGATCCCACGGACACGCTCACGGGGATGAGCGGTCGATAGCCTTTACAGTTTGGACCGATACGTTTGAAATATTTGCCGAACATCCGTTCGTGGTGGTCGGACAGTCGGCTCCATTTGTAACCCACGTCACAGAGTTGAAGACTTTTTTGCCGAGAACTCGAGGCGCCGTGACTTTTGTCATGACTCTGGGATCACAACGTATGGAACACCGGGATTCGGCGCCACGACGCAACGGCATTTATATCCCGGAAATGGTCTTTCCTCGATCCGGGACATGGGCTGTAACCCTGCAAATCCCCATGGACGGCGAAACATACGATATTCGCTTTCCTCCGGTCCGGGTCTACAAGACCCAGGCCGAGGCGGATCACGCTCCGGACCCTGTCGAACCCGAAGGGTTCAGTTTCCTCAAGGAGCAGCAGTGGATCATCCCCTTCCAGGTCGAGCAAGTCACTTCACGTACCCAAGACGGCATCACGTATCGAGCCGTCCCCGAGAGGGCCCTGGCCTACAGCGGCGATAGAGCGTACGTATACGTGCAGTTGGGTGGCGAGACCTTTGAAAGACGGCGAGTCCAGGTGGACGGCCGTGAACAAGGCACGGCATTAGTGAGCCTGGGACTCAGCGAGCAGGAACATGTCGTGACTTTAGGCGTTGGCTCTGTAGCGTTAGCCCATCACGAGCCGGCGGACCAGAGTACGGGCGATGTCGTCCATGTTACCGACGAACAGGTCCAGCGTTTCCAGATTGTCTGTCAAGAGGCGGTAACAGGCGGGGTGGACGCCTGGATTCGAGCCCCGGGGCAGATCCGGATCAATCACGAACGTATGGCACACATTGTTCCTCGCGTAAAGGGTGTGGTGAGTCAAGTCCGAGCGGATCTCGGACAGGATATCAAAAGTGGCCAGGTTCTTGCGGTCATCGAAAGCCGCGATCTGGCCGACGCCAAGGCGGAGTTTCTAAGCGCCTTGGAGCGACAGGAATTGGCTCGGACTCATTTCGAGCGGGAAGAACGTCTTTTTCAGCAGAAGATAACATCCGAACAGGATTATCTCAGCAGTAAGCAGGCTTTTGCCGGGGCCCGTATTGAACACCGTGCCGCGCGTCAGAAACTGCTTGCGCTGGGTTTGACAAAGCAAGAAGTGGACGATCTGCCCGCTGAGTCAGAAGAGGCCTTTACATCATACGCCATGACTGCTCCCTTTGATGGAACCATCATTCGCAAACAGATTGTTCTCGGCGAAATCGTGGATGGTACCTCAGAGACCTTCGTTATTGCCGATCTCAGCACGGTCTGGGTGGATTTGAAAGTCAATCAAACGGACATTGAGTCAATAGAGACCGGCCAGCGGGCTGAAATTTTCCGAGATCACAACATGTCCGGCGTACGCTCCAGGGTCAGTTATGTTGAGCAGGTTCTCGATCCGACCACCCGTACAGCAGTTGTGCGTATGGAACTGGACAATGCAGAAGGCCGGTACCGTCCGGGCACGTTCGTGACGGGAAG
This sequence comes from uncultured Pirellulales bacterium, assembly GCA_964598225.1. Taxonomy (GTDB): domain Bacteria; phylum Planctomycetota; class Phycisphaerae; order Sedimentisphaerales; family Anaerobacaceae; genus SG8-4. Next base: position 12,868 of record CAZRBG010000017.1, on the reverse strand, counting down.
GATCGGCATTCAGTCTCGCGGCCGGGAGATCGTCGTACCTGAAGATGCCATTCAGAACGTGAACGATAAGCCTTGCGTCTTCGTGAGGACCGATGAAGGCTTTGCATTACGCTACGTTGTCCTGGGCCGGAAAGAGGCCGATCGTGTAGAAATTCTCAGCGGCGTTGACAATGGCGAACAGCTCGTTGTGCGCAATGCTTTTCACCTGAAAGCCGAGTTAACCAAGCAAGCCGTGTCCGGACATGGGCACGTCCATTAGGAATGGGGAGGGAGTAATTATATGATTGCACAAATCATACGTATAGGATTAAGACATAAGTTGCTGGTCTTTCTGGTAACCGTTGCGGTTTGCGTTTTCGGCGTTTTGTGTCTGAGACGTTTGCCGGTCGATGCCTTTCCGGATATCAGTCCCAATCTGGTTCAGGTCTTTGCCGAGATCGAAGGCATGGCCGCTGAAGAGGTGGAACAACTGGTTACGCGACCGGTCGAGATTGCCATGCGAGGCATCCCGGGCGTAAAGAAGATCAGATCGCTGTCTTCTTTGGGATTGTCCACCGTGAATATTTATTTCGAGGATGATCTGGACATTTACTTTGCCCGTCAGCTTGTCACAGAACGTCTCAAGCTGGCCGAAGAAGGTATACCTCCGAGCGTGGATATGCCGCACGGCCTTGAGATGGGGCCGGTGGCCAGCGGCATGGGCAAGATCCTTTCATACTATCTGGAGGCTGAAGGACACGATATAGCAGACCTGCGGACAATCCAGGAATGGATTATCAAGCGAGACCTTGAAACTATTCCGGGCGTCGCCAAGGTTGTAAGTCAGGGCGGGCATGTACAGGAATATCAGGTCAACGTTCATCCGGACCGGCTCCTGGCCCTGGATTTAACGCTCCAGAATGTTATTGAGGCTCTCGAGGTCAGCAACGCGAACGTGGGAGCCGGTTTGGTCAAACGCGGCAGCGAAGAGTGGATTGTCAGGAGCCTGGGGCGTGTCAGGGATATCTCCGACATCGAGCAGGTGTGCATCAAGACCCATGACGGCCAGCCAATAGTGGTCAAAGATGTTGCCACGGTAACCTTCGGCAAGGCGTTGCGCCGGGGAGTGGCCATAATGGATGGAAACAAGGAAGTAGTTTTGGGGGGGATATACAAGCTGCATCGGGCCAATTCGTTTGAGGTCATCCGACGGCTCAATCAGCGGATCGAGCAAATCAACGAGACCCTCCCAGAAGGCGTTCGGATTGTACCTTTCTACGATCAGTCCGAATTGGTGCGAAACAGCATCCGCACGGTGCGCGGGGCCTTACTGCTGGGCCTGGTCCTGGTGTGCCTGGTTGCTTTTCTGTTCCTCGGAGACCTCCGCAATGCCTTGATCATGGTGTGCTCGCTTCCCTTTTCAATCCTGACGGCCTTTATTCTGATGGAACGAAGCGGCATCCCCGGGGACCTCATCTCGTTCGGCGGTGTGGCCATCGCTTTGGGAATGATTATTGACGCGACTATTATTATGGTCGAGAAGATACAGACGGCTCTGGCCGAGAAATCCGGCCGGCTCTCAGTCACGGAAATCATCACCTCCTCGGCCCAGGAAGTTGGCCGACCTATCGTGTTCGCCGTTTCAATCATCGTGATCGTCTTTCTGCCTATCTTCACCCTTGGCGAAGTGGAAGGCAAGATGTTCCGTCCTCTCGCCTTTGCCGTGGTGACAACCATGGCGGGATCGTTGTTCTATGCTTTAATTATAGCGCCGGTGTTTTACCGCATCCTCCATCGCTCCGACGCGAGTAAGCAAAAGTCGAAAAGCGGACATAGCCCGGTTCTTGTCAAAGTTCTTGATGTGTATGAAGCGGGACTAAAACGTGTTCTGATCCATCCTCTTCTGGTCGCTGTGGCTGTCGCGGCCATATTCATCAGCGGCATAATGGTCTTCCTGGGTCTGGGACGGGAGTTCCTGCCCACTTTGCATGAAGGGGTGCTGCAGTGTTATGCATACATGAATCCCAACATATCTCTGGACCAGATTAAGGAGACTTCTGCACAGATTTCGGAAAGTCTAAAGCTGGTGCCGGAGGTGGAGCATGTTGTGGCCGACATTGGCTACGGCGAAGTTGGACCGCATGTGCACCACACCAACTACGCCTGCATGACCATCACACTCAAGCCCCACGGGCAGTGGAAGCTGGCCAAGACACAAGCCGGACTGGCCAACCGGCTTCATGAGAGGATCGCAGGCTTCCTGGGCACAACGGCGGGATTCTCACAACCCATTGACCATGAATTGGACGGCCTGGTTTCGGGAGTCGGTGCCACTGTAGCGGCAAAGGTCTTCGGCCATGACATGGGCGTCTTGCAGACCATAGCCACCGACATCGAACAAGTCCTCGCTCAGATCCCCGGAGTCACCGATCTTCGTGTTGAACAAACATCCGGCCAGACCCAACTGCAGATCGATTTGAACAGTGCCCGCCTGGCGCGTTACGGCCTGAAGAAACAGGATGTTCAGCGACTTATCCACAATGCCATTACCGGCCGAGAAGTCGGCCATGTCTTCCAGGGAGAAAAATCTTTTCGTATACTAACGCGCTTCGATGAACCTTATCGCCAGAACATAGACGCGATAAGCGCTATGCTTATTCCGACCCCGGACGGGTCTCAGGTACCTTTGCGCCAACTGGCCGATATTCGTACGACCACCGGCCTGCGTCAAATTAGCCGTGAAGATACCCGGCGGTATGTATCCGTGCAATGTAACGTAACCGGGCGTGATGAAGGTGGTTTTGTGGCCGAGGCCCAGAAGAGAGTGCGGAAAGAGGTCAGCCTTCCAGCGGGATACCGCGTAGCCTGGGGAGGGCAATTCGAACTCCAGCAGGCCGCAAACAAACGCCTCGCTATTGTCGTGCCGATCACATTGCTGTTGGTGCTGGCGATGCTGTACGGTCTCTTTGGCTCTTTGAAAGACGTTCTGCTCATTATGCTCAACGTTCCTCTGGCCTTGGTCGGCGGCGTTTTTGCATTGTCGGCATTTGGTGAGAATGTCAGTATCCCGTCGTCCATCGGGTTCATTGCCCTGTTCGGCATTGCCTTGACCGATGGCCTGGTGCTGATTTCTCGTTTTGAGGTGCTGCGAAAGAAAGGAAAGTCGCTCTACGCGGCAGTCATCGCCGGGTGTCGGTCGAAATTTCGGCCTGTGCTGATGACAACTTTGACCACTGCGTTGGGATTGTTTCCCCTGATCATCGCAACCGGCACGGGATCGGAAGTCCAACGGCCCTTGGCTATCGTTGTCGTAGGAGGTCTGGCTTCGTCGACACTTCTGACCCTTGTCGTCATACCAACACTCTATCTTTGGATCAGCAAGAAAGAGTCGGCGCGGGAGAATCCAAAATGAGACCGATATACATACGATTGATTCTCCTGTTCAGTCTTCTGGTCGTTGGCCGAGGGTGCGCTGCCAACCGAACCAGTCTGACGGATACCGGTCAGGTAACCATTGAAAATCGTCACCCCGGCAAGGTCAAGATACTCTGGAGCAGTGCCTACGAACAAGACGGCAATTTCATAGTCCGCGGCGTATTGAAAAGATATGAGCGTATAGGCGCTCCGATACCGGTGCATGTTCATGTTCTGGTGCTGATCCGTGAGAATCACATAGTCCAGAGTCTGCACATGTCCGAACTGTACGTTGCAAGAAACAGAGTCGGACATGGAACTAACTGGAAGCGATTTGAACTTCGTTCAACAGATATTCCAGAGCCGGGTTCACAAATATTGGTGACTGTTCACAGTCATACCAAATGCCATGCCGACAAGGAGATACTTGGATATTCTGAAATTCTGTCAACATCGCAACTTGAATGAGTGAATGACAAATGCATACTCAACATTTGCAAAAGTGGCAGCATAAGCATGATTTTTCTGTCATCCGGGAGCATGGACACGGTCACCACGACCACAACTTGCGTGCCGCCTACCTCCATGTGCTGGCCGATGCCTTCACCTCTATGTTGGCGATCGGAGCACTCGTTGCAGGCAAGTACTTTGGCTGGCTCTGGCTCGATTCGGTGATGGGGATTGTTGGAGCGGCAGTCATCACCAAATGGGCCCATGGATTACTAAAGGAAACCAGCGGTATTCGTGACTGGTTTTTGACTTGTAACCCTTGTTATAGTGCAAAAAATGCATTGTAAAGTCTTATTTCACAGCATATTACAGCTTGAAGGAGGCCTCCTGAGCCAAAGGTTAGAGGCTCGAATCCTCTCGGGGATAGTGGCCAAAAGCAAAACCGGCAAGGCCGCCGCGGGCAGCAGCCTTACCGGTTCGATTTTTATGCTTTATTTGCACCCTCCGGCAATAAACGAAAAAAGCGGAAGGTGCCCTTTTTCGTAGTTGGCTCAGATCTTTGTCTCCAACGCTCCCCAGCCTTCGCGAGGCTCGCGCCAGGCCAGATCGTTGATCTTAGGATCGCTGATGATTTTGCCGGCTTCATTCAGCTCGAGTTTTTTGCCCGCGCGGGCGCAGAGGTTGCCGAGCTGGATGTTCGCAGTCATTGGGCCGGAGTAGCTGTAGTTGGAACGGCTGAACTCACGCGGCCGCTCGCCCCTGCATGCCATGAAGAATTCCTTGTGATGACCTGGTGAACGCTCGAGCAGTTGCGGCGGATCGCCGAACTCTTTCTGCTTCTCCAGTGGGAGCAGTCGCACCCTGTTCCAGTAGTCACCTTCCACCAGCATTTTGCCTTTGGTGCCATAAACCAGATTGCCGGTTCTCGGCAGCTTCATTTTTTTTCCTTTGTATGCGAGTTCCTCGGGAGGTTCCGGCATGTAAGGCTTTCCGTCCTTTTTATTTCCTTCGTACCAATAAGTAGTGAAACCGGGCCGGCCGCCTTTGGCGCGGTACGTGCTCTTGACGATCATTCCTTTCGGCCACTGATCCCCGACTTCGCCGTTCATTTCAATAGGTTCGGCGGTGGCCGCATAGCCGGGCTCCATAATCGAGTAGATGCCGTCGGTGGTGTGGCAGGCCATATCGCCCAGGGCGCCGGAGCCGAAAGCTACGATGCCGCGCCAGGCGAAGGGATGATAAACGGATTTGCCGACGTGCCGTTTTTCAATATCATCGCTCTCGCGGTACTTGGCAACATAGGAACGCATAGCCGCAGGACCGATCCAGGCATCCCAATCGAGGTTCTTGGGAATCGGGTCGGCATAGTCGGGCCGGTCGTAGCCTTGAGGCCAGATCGGGCGGTTTGTCCAGGTGTGAAACTCTTTGATCTCGCCGACTGCGCCGGCTTTGACGTATTCGTATGCAAGGCGCCAGCCTTTGCCGGCGTGGCCCTGATTACCCATCTGGGTAACGACCCTTGGATTTGCTGCGTACGCCGCCGCGAGCAATTGGGCCTCGCGAACCGACCAGGTCAACGGCTTCTCTGTGTAGCAGTGAATGCCCATAGAGACAGCGGTCATCGATGGAGCAAAATGGCTGTGATCCGGGGTTGCCACGAAGACAACGTCGAGTTCCTTGCCGTGCTTTTCAAAGACTTTCCGCCAGTCGGTATACCCGGCCGCCTTTTCCCAGCCTTTCTTGCCGTGGACGCCGTTCCACCGGCCCCTGTCAACTTCGGCGAAGGCGACGCATTGACAGCCTTCACCGTGGGCTGCGCCGGTATGGGCCCCGGCCCGTCCGCCGGCGGCGATGAAGCCTACCTGGAGTTTTTCGTTGAGTCCCTGGGCCCGGATGAGGCTCGGGAAACCGATTGTGCATGCCGCCCCGGCGGCAGCAGTGCGTTTGACGAACTGACGACGTGTAATGTTTGACATGATTCTGGTTCCTTAATTGTTAATAAAACGATAAATTCAAACCTTACTCCTACTCTAACATATTGACCAAGAACATCCTACACAAAGACGCATAAACAATCAAGGCTCTTGGCGAAACTTTATAATATCAGGATGATGGAGGCTTCGGCGCAATTTCAAGTTTCTTGACAGGCAAGCTCTCGGTGAGCTCGATCCACTCCGGGTCGCCATAGACGCCGGCCCTTGAAAAATCGAACGGCTCGAAGCCAATCTTCAGGGCAGGAGAGTCCGGCTTCAGGCGAAAGTCGAAATTCTCCGGATCCGTGAAAAGTGGATCGGCGATAATGGAGTCTTTGTCTCTGCCCAGTTGTTGCCATTGTTCAAAGGTCTTACCGGCGAAAGATATTTCCTTGCCTGCTGCGTTGAAGTAACAGTTGTTGTTCATGTTGATTTTGATTTTTGTCCACGGCCCGTGCAGCAGAACACCCTGATCGTAATAAATAATGTTGTTCTCGAACGTGAAGGAGAGGTGGTCTTCGACGCGCGTCGCCTGGACCTGGTAGAGCTCGCTGAAGGCGAGAATGTTGTTGCGGATGATGTTTTCTTTGCCGTAATGCTGATGGAAACCGCCGTTCTTCACGTTGTAGACGAGGTTGTTCTCCATTCGGATTCCCGTGCTGCCCTCGTCGGTGTACAGTCCCCATCCGCCGTAAGAATATGAATAAACGTCGTGTATCACGTTGTTGCTTACGGTCGTTCCTTCGGATGGTCCGAGGGTGTATACGCCGCCCATGTCGCTCAAGACGCCGTAGCCGATATGGTGCATGTGGTTGTACTCGACTTTGTTGCGCTTGGCGAGACTTTCGGAGTATCCCCATCGCCAGCCGACCGAAGCGGCGGAGTAATAAAGATCGCCGATGTCGTTGTGGGTGACTTGATTGTCGCCGCTCTGACCGATCCATATGCCGACTGCGCAGGGGAAGATACGGCCCGCCGAATGAATGATGTTATTGTCGGCAATGATGCGGCTCGTGCGTTCGTGCTCATTGGCGGGGATGCGGGTTTCGCCGATTCTTATGCCGCCGGCGCCGAGCTCGTGCACGAGCGTTCTTTCTATTTTGCAGTCGCGGCAGCCCTTGCGAAACCACACCCCGTAAGTCCCGACCCGGGTGACCTGGCAATCCTGAATTGTAACGTGCTTTGCGCCGTCGGCCATTACCGCGGCATCAATGGGTGAGGCCGCCTGCGACGCCTCGAAACCTCCCGGCGGTGTGAGGTACTGTCCGTGCCGAAACGAAAGTCCTCTGACAGTGATGTGTTCCACATACTTCCGCTCATCGAGATCGCCTTCGAATACTATGAACTTCTCGACTACCGGCGCAACTGCTTCGGCTTTAGTCATGTCCTGGCCGGGCAGTGGTTTGTAGTACAGCGCGCCGTCTCGATCCAGGAACCACTCGCCCGGCGCATCCAGAGCGCCTTTGAAATTCTCAAGGTGGTATCGCGTGTTTTTCCGCCAGGGATTCCAGGATTTCATTACCCTGCCTTCGGTGACGATTTGATTCTTCTCGATGTCGATGCTTTTAATAAAGCGCCGCGTGTTGTCCCATTTATGATATATCATCAGGTTGACGTCGCCGAGCTCTTCCTTGCTCAGCCGCGCCAGGTGCTTTAAGTCCTCGCTTCTGACCGTCACCGTCTGCCGGTGCGTTGCGCCGAGAGGTGTCTTGCTTTTCAGTTTTTCCTGCTGGACGTCTTGCATGTAGAAGTAGAATTTGTTCGGAGTTCTCGCGCGAACCGCTCGTTTTCCGTCTACGAACAGTTGCTCGAAATACCACTTGCCGTCCCCTGCCTGGTCGATGTGCGTTTTCCATAAGCCATCAGCCTCTTTTTGGAAGCCTTTGATAATACGGCCGCCGCTGAATACCGGGGTTGCATCTTTCGCCGCCTCGTAAATAACGGGATATCGCTGCGTGCCGCTATCCCGGGGTGCGAGAACCAGAGGCTGTTCGAGCTGATACCTTCCGTCGGCGACAATCACACGCACGGATTCTGTTGTGGGGTCCTTCTTTCTGAACTCGCGTATTCTGTTTCGCGCTCCGGTCAGCGATGCAAGCGGGCCGTCGGTTCGGCCTGCATTGGGCCTTTCGAGTCTGCCGGTCCACTCATCGTTGCCGTCCGGCGACACGTAAAATGTCTCGCCCGATCCGGTGCTTGCAGTAAGAAGCACTGCCACCATGAAGGCCGTGAGAAAGATATCTGAGCTGCTATTTGCTAATTTCATGTTTTGTCCTTATAGCTTTGAAGTCAACTACGGAAAATAGGCGTTACGCCCTTAGTCGAGGCCAAGAAAGATTTTCGTTCATCCGGGCTCAGAGGTGTAAATTGTGCCGCTAATGTTTCTGCGATGCGATATATTTTTTCGTCCCCCGGCGGGATAGCCGCCACGACGTTCTCTGAAAGCGTAAAACGCAGCGCCCGGCGTGCTTTTTCCAGATCGCTTATCGGGCGGTACCAGCACTTGGGGTAATTGGCCCTTCTTTCTTTACGGTCGCCCCAGCGCGTGTAAGCAAGGGCTTTCAGCGCGAGGCAGGCCACATCTTTCTCTTTCGCTTTTTTGACGAGCCGAGGGCCGAAGTTGCCCTGGGCGAAACACACGTAGTTCACGGAAAAAAGAACCGAGTCGAACGGAAACTCATCTATCAATCGCAGAGCAACATCCTCGTCGTGAGCGGAAAAACCGAGGTAACGGACTTTGCCCTGTTCTCTGGCTTTCGAGAACGTCTCCATCGCTCCGCCCGGCCCCAGCACGGTATCCACATCCTCCATCTTGCTCATGGCGTGCAATTGATAGAGATCGAAATAGTCTGTATTCAGAACTCTCAGCGAGTTCTCCAACTCCTTTCTTGCTCCCTTGGCATCGCGTTTCTGTGTCTTGCAGGCGAGAAAGCTTTTCTTCCTATATGGTTTAAGCGCAACGCCCAGTTTCTCTTCGGCCTCTCCGTTGCCGTAGGTCGGGGCGACATCAAAGTAGTTGACGCCGCGGTCGACAGCCCGAGCAACCTCCCGGCTGGCGTCGTCTTGCGCCTGACCAACTACAACGATACCGCCGAAGCCGATAATCGGCAGCTTGACGTCGCCCTTGTATGTCCGGCGAGGGATCGGCTTGTCCATATCCTCGGCCAGAGCGGCCTGAATTGTATCCCAATAACGATTGCTTGCTGCCGCCGCCAATGCCGAAGCCGATGCGGTCTTAAGAAATAATCTTCGTCTCATATCTTGACCCCCTGGATTCTGCGGTTATTTCTCCAAATATTCATAACGGCTATATGTTACCTCCCAAGCCTGGATGCTGTAAAGGATGTTTCCGCCGGCCGAACGAGATGATGACGCCGGGATGAGTACCTCTATGACGGCCCTCAGGTGATAGTCGAACACGACGGCCATCCACAGGACGGCAACAACAACCTGCTGAAAAAGTACATCTACGGCCCCGGAATCGACCAGCCGGTCAGCATGATCGAGGTCGCAGACAGCAACGCCGCATACTACTACCACAGAGCCTGCCCCGAGCCCTTCGACTACGCTCAGAGCCTGCCCTGAGCTTGCCGAACGGGATAAACTCCGTCGAGGGGACGCCCTCGGCTCGGTGATTGCCCTCAGCGACAGCACCGGCGATACCGTACAGACCTACGAATACTCCGTCTTCGGCGAACCAGCCGTCGAGGACGCCAACCACATCAACCCCTACATGTTCGCAGGAAGAAGGTACGATATAGAAATAGGCCTTTACTACAACCGCGCAAGGTACTATAATCCGTATACAGGCCGGTTCCTGCAGACTGATCCGATCGGATACGGAGATGGGATGAATATGTATGCCTATTGTGGGAATAACTCAGTAAACTTTGTTGATCCAAGTGGAAGTTGGAGATATACTACATCAATTCCGTTGGATACCGTGTGGGACACAGCTTCTGGTGGGGCAGCGGACGATAATGCTCATCCGAGTGATGTTGATGATTTTCTTTCAGATGCAGGTTTTTATGATTTGTTTCCAGATATTTTACTGATTAAAGTCTCATATTCTGATGGAGAATATTCAGTTACTCTTGGTGATGAAGAAGATGAAGATATTGATGTTCCTATTGCAGTTAGATATCAAGAGATTGGCAGTTACGAAGCATTTGTAGTTAATGAAATTGCACTTCTTGATGAACGAGCGATGGACAAAATATTGGCTGAAACAATACAGGAAATTGAAAGTTGGACATGGTGGAATCCATTAAACCCTCTCAAACTAATGGCTCTTGACAGTCCGTTTAAAAAGTTTATTGGCTACGAGCTAGGGTTTTTGTATCGCAACACGATTTGGCAAGCTTGTGAAATTAACTACATAACACAGGGATATGCACATAAGCATATGAGGCTTAGTATAGAACAATCTGAGAGACTTGTTAAGGCCCATAATAGGGTATATTTACCGGTTTTGGAACGGTTGACACCGGGACGACAGACACCTACTAAACTAGAGTTACTAATGAAATGGCGAGCCACGCGCATAGGATACTATGATTATAATAATGACAGTAGTGACTGGTAGCCCTTTTAACCAGTATAGTCCCCTTTTGTAAAAGAGAATATTCTAATGAAGACACGTACAAAAATAATATCAACTGTTCTTTTGCCTCTTGTGGCTATTATGATACTGTACCCTATCCTTTCGGTATTTTTGGGCGCTGACTTAGGCAGGACAATAACGCTTAAGTCACGTATCTATAAACTTACTGATCATACTGACCATCAGGCTCTTCTGACTGCGTGCAGAAATCTTATAAGAGAGGGTTATAGAGGACAATACGACTTCGGATTGTATGGATGGGGAAGGCTTTATCGGCATCCTGATATAGATAAGTTTCCTAAAGAAATTAAAGACCTTGACCCCTTTACTGTGGATGTGTCTGATAATACGGTGGTTATAGAACTGCTCGGTGGCTTAAGTAGCTGCTTTCTTATTGCTTTTTCCGAGGATTACGAGAATCAGTATGGTGAAAAAAAACTTATTGATGGACTCTGGATTTCCTCTGACATTATGGATTTTGAATGGATAGGAAAGAACGGGGGTCAGCCCGAAACTGCCGATTAAATAACTAGGGACAGTCACCTAGGGACCGGAAAGTCGGGGGGGAGAATTAAAGGTATCCGGTACATTTTTAGTTTGATTGTTTACGAATAGATAGCCGGATACGACGGCCATCCACAGGACGGCTTAGCCGCAACAACCTGCTGCGAAAGTACATCTACGGCCCTGGAATCGACCAGCCGGTCAGCATGATCGAGGTCGCAGACAGCAACGCCGCATACTACTACCACAGAGCCTGTCCCGAGCTTCGTCGAGGGGACGCCCTCGGCTCGGTGATTGCCCTTAGCGACAGCACCGGCGACACCGTACAGACCTACGAATACTCCGTCTTCGGCGAACCAGCCGTCGAGGACGCCAACCACACCAACCCCTACATGTTCGCAGGAAGAAGGTACGACATAGAAATAGGCCTTTACTACAACCGTGCAAGATACTATAATCCGTATACAGGCCGGTTCCTGCAGACTGATCCGATCGGTTACGGAGATGGAATGAACATGTATGCGTACTGTGGAAATAATCCGCTGAGCTTTGTGGATTCCACGGGGACCAGAACATCTGTGACATGGGATGAGGTGCGCATATATGCTGAAGCACAGTGGAGAGCCGCATTTGACGCGGATCCCTGTAATAGGATCAGCGATGTTGAAGCCCTTGCTCGAATTGCGGATATGGTGGCACTTTGGGCAGACGATACGACCTGGACGGAGGCCACAGAGAGTTATGAATTCGTAAAGGGCTTGGCAAGTCTTGTATGTTCTGAAACGCTCAGCTTTAGTGAAATTCCTTCAACTGGTTGGATTCAGAAGGCTAATGATGATATAATTGGTAATTTTGGACAAACCGGCTTCAAAGAGATTTACCAAGACGAAAGTCCACAGAATAGTGGAAACCAAGTCAGTCACTTTGTGGCCTATATCCAGGCCGGTTTTTACGGGGGATTAGGCGCTGCTGTTGCTCACTTGTATAATCATGAAAGAGGTCAGCATGAAGACGGTGAGATAATAGATACTGCGGATTGGAGACTTGGTGTGAAAGGTGCTGCCATCGGCCAAATGTTGCAGTACAATGGTATGAGCACAATAGCAGGACCAGGAAGTATAATCTTTGATACAATCGGCATGGATCCAAGTGAAGTTGGCACGTGGATACGCGATAACCTTGCTGATCCTGATTGGGTGCCAAATCGTGATTGGGATCCCGAGAACGATGATCCTTGGGAACGTTGAGACTCGGTTACGTGATGCGTTGGGAGCAAATGCAATGAAAACAAATAAATCAAGTATTCAATTCCGTGTACCAGCGATTGCTATTTCTTTTGTTGCTGGTTTGGTTGTAGCTTCCACCGGTTGGTTTTTATTTATGGGGTTTTTGCATAGTTCCTCGAAACCTGTTCTCAAGCGCATGAGAGAGAACAAAGAGGCCACTGCGTTCTTCTACAGAACTATGCAGGCGCTTTTTGAAGGTACATACAATCCTGAAAATGGTTCAATTTCAGAACGTGCTCTCAATGTATTTAATAAGTACGCCTCGAATCTTGGAAACAAATGCTACATAAAGATCTACGATAACGAATCCGGATATCACGGTGGGATCGTATTCTTTCCGTCGGGGGATATATTTTACATAATAATAATGCCCCACAGCGAAGAAGATTTCGTGATAACTCACATTAATCGGACTGACTGGGATGATTTGTGGTCCAGTGAATTAAAACGTTACCTTCCAAAAACCGGGGCAAGCTAAAAAGGAAGCTAAAGAGAGAAAGTCGGGGTCAGAGTACCAGGATAGAATCAATAGAAAAATAAAAAATATTTTGAGACGGGGGATTCCCTGGTCTCGCCCGTGAGCGAACTAATAACTAGGGACAGTCACGAATGGCACTTCCATAAGCGTTAAGGCCCTATAAGAATATAGAAAAACAGGC
>CAZRBG010000016.1:0-87184 GCA_964598225.1 uncultured Pirellulales bacterium | reverse complement strand
GTTATTACGCCAGACCATATACAAATCGGGAAGTTATTTCATGCACGATCCTTAAGGCCACACCTGAGGAAGGGAATCCTTTGTGTGTTTAATTATTGTCTGAATTTGGGTATTTTTGAGTGGTGATGTTTCCCGGCTAAAGGTTTTAGAAGTCGCTAATTGCTTCTGTCACTTTAGGCAGTAGATGAAAAGAAAGGAGGTGGGACTACAACAGTTAAGAGCACGGTGTCTTTCAGCAAAAGCTTTTTTTCAGCCGGGCCATTGGTGCCAATAAGGGTGACAGTTATATCGGAAGAAAGGATTTCGTTTTTTGGGAATCAAAGAAGAATCATTATTGAAAGGAGAGTGGATTATTATGAAGAAGCTGATAACTTGTTTTGTACTGCTCGCACTGATATCCGGTGCAGCAAAGGCGGACATTACGGCCAGTTGGCTCGCCCCGCCTGATGGGAGTTCTTACCTCGTAGGGACAAATGTAAATCCGAATGGAAATGCAAATGCCTCAGGTCAAGCTGGCGGTTCGGGGCTGGACCTTGCTTTGGTCATTGACACGTCAGGCAGCATGAACTACACGTTGCCAAATTACGCAAAGCCCGCCGCCAAATCGCTGGTGGCTGCTCTGCCCCAAGATACGTCGTCGGTTGGAGTCGTGGGATTTGCATCCTCTGCATATACCCAAATTGGCTTGACCCCTCTGGTTCCGAATAAGCCGTTGGTTGACAGCGCTATCGACAGTCTCTCGGCTGGCGGCGGGACCAATATAGGCGCAGGTGTATCCCAAGGCACGTTAGTATTGACGACGGGTCACACTTCCGGACGGCAAATGATGCAAGTTGTGCTATCTGATGGATACGGATCCTATTCGGGCCAAGCCGCGAGCGCCTACAGCACGTATGGCATTGTGACACACACTGTTGGTGTGCCAGGACATGATCCAACTCTGATGCAGCAAGTTGCGACTGATGGCCACGGTGTCTACACCAATGTAAGCGACTTGAGCACGCTTGAAGGTATTTTTGACGGAACAGCGGGTAACCTGGTGGGTGTTGATCAGGTTGATGTCCTGCTACCGGACGGCACCTGGCTCGTTGACTACGGCACTGACGGGCTTGGCAATTTCACTTTGCCTAACTGGGCAATAACGCTGGGCGCGAATACCTTCACGGTGAACGCATATGATTCTCTGGGCAACATGGACACGGCCGATTTGACTCTGTACGGCACACCTATCCCTGCTCCAGGGGCCTTCTTGCTCGGAAGCATCGGGCTTGCCGTTGCCAATTGGCGGCTGAAGAGACGCAAAGAGTCGTAAGATTTAGCACTGAGAACATTAAGTTAAGCATAAGTAATGACAGGGCCGCGGGCACATATATGCCCGTGGCCCTTTTCACATTTCTCGCCCGAATCTCGTCTGGAGATCCTACCTCGGCCATTCGGTTATGAGCGAGCTACACTCACGGATCGAACGGTACGTAGAACAGCAAATCACGTTGTCTGGGGCAGCGGTCCTATTGCGGCAATCCGAGCCCTGCGGCGTTCATCTGCCTCGCGTGCATCGCTGGCGGCCCCGCTTGTCGCTGGAATCCAATCAAATTCGGCAAGCAATCCTCGGGCGAATTCCTTCGCCGCGTCAAAACTCTGCAAGTGGCGAACTTTTATCGGTCTTGCGTTCGGGCTTCTCACCATATTCAGGCACCAGGGATCGCGTTCTGCTTCATCGGAGCGCCAGGCCTCGAATCGCGGAAAAGTCGTTTTCGGCGCCCCGTGCCAACACTGCTCTTTCTCTTGCCATTTTATTTTCATCTTTGCCGATCACCCGATAATTTAATGCCCGTTTTTCGCACTTTCTAATATCGGCTTTTCCGGACAAAAATGTGAATGATTCTTGCCCCGGGGAAAGACAGGAGCTTCTATTCGCTGAGGTAAGGCCTATGATGGCTAATTCCCGGATCGAGCGGCACCGGGCGGGACGTAATCGGCAGGAGGGATAATAATCCAGAGAATTACGTAGAATAGTATGCCGGGGAATGCGGCGCTTAGTATTGAAGCCAGCACGTACACGACGCGGACTCGCGTCGGAGAGGGCCATCCCCACCATTCCGATAACCCCGCGCAAACGCCGCCGATAATTGAATTGTTCGATCTCTTGAGTACGTGGCTCTGATTTGTATTCATGTCCATTCTGTCGACAAAAGTCTACTCGGAATCTCCAATTCTGTCCGTTTGTTCGTAGATCAGTGTGATCTGGTACAGCAACTCTTCGAGCTTGGAGAAATATTCCTCTTCGGAAAATTCTTCTTTTCTGTCGCGGAGCTTCATAACTTCAAGCTCGAGTCGATCCCTTTTCGCTCTCAGGTCGAGCGGCATCATTCGCTCGGCCCGGCTGCGGACCAGATGGAACTGGTGCGCCCGATAACCGTCGAGAGGCGCATCTTGCTCGGCTTCTTTAACCGGACGGATGCCGCGGAACCAGTCGGCGCGGGTGCCCAGACCGTCGCCGTTGTCGTCGAGCAGAGCGTGCTCGGTTACAAGCCGCCCTTGGCCGGCATAGAACTCGTCCACCCGGCCCGAGGCGGTCAGAAATGCTTCGAGCAGGGAAGTCTGGCCGTCCTTATCGAGGTCCGCCTCCGGCTCGGCGATTGCTTCGGCCATATACCGGCCGAACCGGGCGTAGTTATGCTCGAAGCCGCTTTTTGTCGCGGTGATGACGACCCGCCCCGGCGCAGAGAGCTTGACCAGAAAAGGAGCACTGGCCGAGGCGCAGTTAATCACCGCTGTGGGGCGGACTACGGGTTCGAGCCATTCGGCCAGGTCTTCAGCCGAGACGTCAGGGCCGCGAAGATTGAATTTTGCTGTCCTGCCGTCGAAAGTCCCGTGACCGATCATAACAAGCCACAGAGCAGCTTCGGTTTCCTGCGATACTTCGGCCAGCGTGTCCTGCAAAATCTCATGATCGTTCGAATTGTCGCTTCGGTCTAATCCGATAGAAACGAAGTTAGCCTCACCTTTCGTGCAGGCTTGTTCCCACGATCGAGCCCACTCTGCGAATTGCTGTCCATACTCAGGGACGCCCCGCGCGCCGACAACGACGATAACAGTTGCTCTTTGATCCTCTGCTTGCCCGGCTGCGGCAGACGCGACCACACAAATCAACAGAATTGTTGCTACTGCTGTTTTCACGGCAATCCCTTCCAGCGGCGCAGCGCCCATTCCCCGGCAAAACAGGCCAAAGTCAACAGAAAGACGGCCGGAAGAACACCCGGCAGGTCCCACACGGGCTTTACCTGCGTGGTTGTAATCGGGACGTCCCGGCTTGGCAGTTCGCGGACAAAGCTGTCGAGTTCGTCAAGCTCGACGACTCTGCCGCCGGTCTGCCGGGCGATATTTTCCAGCAGCGGGCGGTTGGCCTTTATCGACTCGAATTCCTGAGCTTCCAGATCGACGGCCCATCCGGTTTCGGCATCGCCGATCTCGTTTGTCTTCTCGTCGACCACGACGGCTCGAGCGAAATAGCCGCCGCTTAGACGCGGGACGTAAACAGCTTCGAATAGACCGCTCTCGCCCGCTGCCGGTTCGGCCCTGAGCTTTACAGTCTGGCCGTTGGGATCGCGAACCTCCATAGTTACCGTAACATTGTCCATCGGTTTGAATTCCTTATCGCGGGCGCGGACCCTGAGCGCGACAGGCTGATTTGCCTTGTCACGTTCGTGTGCGACTCGCAGCGACGTCCGGTCGGATACGTCGGCGATCAGCCAGCGCAGCGATTGTCGCCAGAATTTATTCATGTCGTCGTGCATCTCAGCCTTTTTCAGGCCCCAGCGCCACGCGTCGCCAATAGTCAGCGCCGCGACGCGCCCGTTGCCGAATCGTTGCACAACCAGAGCCGGATATTGCTCCGCGGCTTCATCGCCGACTGTGGCGACTATGCTGGCCCCGGGTTTGATCGTTCGAACTCGATTGAGCACCTTGAACGCGGGCATTTCCGAGAGTCGCTTCTGTTCGTCGAGCTCATTGTCACGAAGCCTGACCCATTTTTGGAGCCAGCCCTCCCGGGTCAGATTCATACGCGTGGCGAGGGCGTCTCGCCCTTGTCTCTCCAGGCCGTCCCGGCCTCGGTCGGAACCGAACAAGGGCGCGACGTCCTCGCCACGAGGCTCGCCTAAACTATCCAGATAGACCGGCAGAATCCTGCCGATGGGCGTCCGATGAAAACCGCCCTCCCGGAAGGATTCCTTGCCGCCGAGCATCATGAATCCCCCGCCGCGCTCCGAGACAAAGCGGTGAATCAGCTCCATCTGATCGTGCGAGAAAAATTCCCCCTCGACGTCGTCGAGGATCACAGCATGGAAGCGGTACAACTCCTCTTCCGTTTTTGGAAAGCCGTCGCTCAGTACCGATTCGTCCTCCCAGCCGACGGGAAACATTCGAATCAGAACCGGCTGATCGTACTGCTCGGTCTCGTCGGCGTCCTTGTTGTCGAACCCACGGTACAGGGGGTTGCTCCTTTCGCCGCGGTGTCCGAGCCAGTTGAATTTCGGCTCCCGTTTCGCTACTCGAAGCAGACCGACCAATTGAACCTGCTCATCCTCGCTGATGGCCCGTCTGAGAAACTTGTACTCCCAGTTCGGCCTGCCGGTTACGTACAGAACGCGATAAGGTCCCCTGCCGCGATCCACCACGACCGTGCGCTGATTGTTGGCCATCGTCGCTTCCTCTGGTTCCTGAGGTTGGTCCGGCGACTGGGCTTCCACTGCCTCGGCAGCTTTTATCTGATAAAATAATACGCCGCTTCTGTCGGGACGCACGCGAAAACGGAACGTTTCTTTCTCATTGTTCCGGGAGACTTTCCATTTCTGCTGTTCCACCGTCTCGCCCGATGCTTCCACAAGATTTAGCTCGACGGTCTGGCCGGCGTATCCGGACGCCTCGACGTCTGCCTGAACCATCACGGGAGCATCTTCGAACGAAGTCTGACTGACCGAGATGTTTGCGAGAGAAATATCCTTCTGCGGCTTATCGCTGCCGATGACCACCGGGTACACCGGCGGCACTCGCGTGGCGAGGGCGTCTCGCCCTTGTGTCCCGAGGCCGTCCCGGTCTCGGTCGGAACGGAACAAGGGCGGGCGGCCCTCGCCACGGAGCTCGGCCATATCCGTGGCATTGCCATCGGTCATGAGCAGCACACCGGCGACCGGCTTGCCGCGATAGCGCTCGGCGACTGTCCGCAAACTCATCCCGATAGCGGAAGCTTTGCCGTCGAAGGTCAGCTCGGAAAAGTCGTTCGCCCGGCGGAGTCTGGAATCGAACACGTATTGACGGACCTGAAAATTGTTGGCCATCGCGCCCAGCCACTCGGCCCGGTCAACATCTAATGCGGCCCGGAGGATTTCGCCGCGGCTTCGGTCCAGACCCTTGTCCCGGACGTTCATCCCGCCGCTGTTGTCGGCGATGACAACGAACAGGTTCGCGCCGGATTTGGCCCGCCTGCCGCTCCACAGCGGCTCGATCAGGCACAAAAGCAGGATCACAATGCCCAGGAGCTTCAGGCAAAACGCGATGCTGCGAGCCGCGCCGCTTCCGCGCGCCCGACTGTAGGACCAGAGCAACAGCAGAAACGCCGCCGCCAACAGCGCCCCAGCCGCCCAGATCCAGCCGCCGGTCGGAATGAATATCGACCCCCAAAAAGCCATCAGTCTCCACCCCCCAGATTCTCGTAATACTTTCGGACCAAGTCGGCATAGCGGCTCGGCACCGGATCGCGGTCTATCGGCACCAGCGCTTCGTCCGATTCGAGCTTTGCCAGTTCCTCGACTATGCGCTCGCGTAATGCGTTCAGAGGTTTCGTGATCTGCATCGTGACCAGGTCCCACTGAGGTTTCGTGCCGTGGCGCTTGAATTCCACCCTGATCGAGCGGGCGCGGTCCCGGACGCGCGCAGCTTCGTTACGCAGGTCCGGTTCTTCGAGCATCTCCTCGACCTCGCGCAAGCCGTCCGACCAATCTCTGAAATCCTCGCCGGTGATCGGGCCCCGGGGATTGGTGCCGCCCCATTGCTCGGGTAATCTCAAGCCGCCGCCCCAGCCCGAAGAGTTGTTGCGCCTGCCTGCATTCTGCCTGCTGCCGCTTCTATTATTGGCCTGCATTTGCGAGCCGTCTCGCTGCGAACCTTGCTGACCGCCTCGTTGCCGTGCGGAGTCTGAAGGCTGATTTCCCTGCCTACCGGCATTTGCCGTTGCTCTACCCTGCCGGGGCTGATTCGGATCCTGCCTGCGGGCGCGTTGGCCCTCGGCACCACGTTGGGCGTCAGCGCGCTGTGCCTCGTTCGGATCGCCGGTTTGGCGCTGGGCATCGGCAAGGCGCTGGCCTCCGGGCTCGTTTGGGTCACCTTGACGCCGGCCTGTGCCGCCGGCTTGTTGGGCTTCCTGATCGACCTGCCTGATAAGCTCGTCGAGTTTTCGCTGCGCCATACGCAGCGCTTCGGCTTCATCGCCCAGCACGCTCTCGGCCGCATCTTCGACGCCCTTTCTGAGTTGCTCGATGCCCTTGCTCGCCGGTCGTTCGACCTCCTGGGCCTGTCTGAGAAAATTGCGCCTGAGCAACTGTCCGGTCGCTTCGAGCGATCTATCGACGTTGCTCGTGCCTGCCTGGCGAACAGTGTTGTAGAGTTTTTGCGACAGCAGCGGCTCGGACTTTTCCGACTGCTCGCTGACTTCTTTCATCTGCTCGATGAGTTCTTCTGCTTTTTTCTTTTGTTGGTCGATCTGATCTGCCAGCTCCCGGCTGTCGCCCGAATCCACGAGCGTCTTCTGCCTCTGTTCCAACTGCTGCTCTATCTCATCGGCGATTTCTTTCTGCCGTTGGTCAAGCTGCTGCGCCTGTTCGCGCATCTCGCGCATCCGGTCGTTAAACTGCCCGGAGGTCCTGCGTCTGAACTCGTCGCGCATCTCTTCAAGCTCGCGTCCGGCGCGAGTGGTGGACGTCACGGCTCTCGAAACCATCCCCTCCTCCAGCTCCTCCGCCGACTGACGGATTCTCGAACGGGAGTCGGGTAGCTGCCTTGCCGAATCGGCCATTCGCCGGCGGTTCTGCGGGCTTTCCATTCGCTGCTGCAACTCGTCCACGTCACGCAGCGCCTCGAGCTGCTCCTCCCTGAGACGTTTTAGCTGCCTGCGGATTTCTTCCTTCCGCTCTTCGGTTTCAGCCTGCCGCAGCGCCGCCTCAAGCTCCTTTAGCTTCTCGCTCATTTCGTTTTGCCGCCGCGCCAGCTCACGGAGACGGCTGAGAACCTGTAGGTCCTCCCGCTGCTGTCTCTGCTCCTGAGTCTGGGCCGCGCGCTCGGTTTCGTATCTGTCCTGCCGGTCTCTAAGCTCCAGTTGCTGCAACTGCTGCTGCGAGCGGGCGGATGCGCCGCCGGACCTGCCGCTTCTGCCTGAGCTCCGGCCGCGAGCGACCTGGCTTTCGCTTCCTCTGAGCTTGAGCAATTCCTGGTAAGCCAACTGTTCTGTGCCCAGCGCGGGCGTCAATTTGGTTGCCGAGGCTGTTTCGATAGATTCGCCAAGGTGCTCCAGCGCTTCTTGCATGTGCTTTGAGGCTTTCTGCAGCGCCTGGGCTGCGGCGGGACTCCGCGCCTGGCCCAGAGCCGCTTGTGCTTTTTCCAATACATCGCTCTGCGATTGGCGGACTACTTCGAGGTCTTCATTCAGTCGGTCGTCCACGTTGCCCGATTGATCTGCCTGTCGCTTGATGTTCCACGTGGCGATGATGATTTGCTTCTGCTCTTGCGCAAGCTGTCCCTGCTGTTGCTGGTTGCCCTGCTGCTGTTGGTTTTGTCGCTGCTGGCTCTGCGACTGCTCGCTCTGTCGGAATATTTCCTCGAAGGGCCGCACCTCGGCGAAGTACATATCGCTGAAGGTCCTGCGGGTTGTGCCGTCGCCGGCGACGTCTTCGGCCCAGAAGGAGTACGTCAACAACTGATCCGGTTTGGCTTGCAGTCTTTCCATCGCCAGCAGATGCTTGATCAGTTGTGTCTCATCCGCCTCCAACGACTCGCCCAGCGTGAGATTCTTGCTCTCCGTTCCCGCCAGGGCGTAGCTTAGTCCGTAGCCGGTCACGCCGTAATCGTCCGAAACCTCGGCTTCGAGAGTAAGTTCTTCCAATGGCGAAGCCACAACATCGCGATTGGGAAATACCGGCTTCAACTCGGGAGGCAAATTCTTGTGAACGTCGATCACGAACCGCTGCGGCACCTTATTCGCCAGCCCTCTGGCGTCGGCTAACTCCAGCTCGTAGCGTCGGTCCTCGGTAGCATCGATAGTGGTCGTATAGACGTTCGGATGCTCGCTGTCAACCGTAAGATCCAGCGGCGATTCGCCTTTTTCAACGAGCTGTGCTTTAGTGACGGCCTTGTTTAGAAGGAACGTCAGATCGATCTGAGAACCTTCGACGGCACTGACCCTGCGCGTGTCTCGGATCGTCTTCTCAGGCAGATTCGTAAAGGCCGGATAAACAATCCTCGCGTCGGCTCTGGTAAGCGCCGGGTGCTCGAATATGCTTATCCTGTAATCGCGGGTTCGCCTGCCCGCGTATTCGATATGGTACAGCAGTTCGCTTTCCAGCTCGGGTATTATGCCGCCGAAGACCGGGTCTTCGAGGTTTTTCGAGAGTACGATCTTCTGAGGTTCTTCATCCGCCGGGCCGTAAAGCAGATCGACCTGCGGGGGGACGAGTTCGTCGAAGCGCGCGAAAACAACCACCTGAGTGCCCAATTCGGCATTGGTGTCGCCGGGAGTTACGGTTATCGCGTAGCCCTTCCGGGCCGGAACACCTTTACCGCCAAGCACATAGATCGCAGGTGGAGCCGTTCGCGAGAGCACCAACAGCAGCATTAATAGCGCCGCGATCTGGCCGACTCTGGCGAGCATGAGCTTTCTCGGCGGCACGCTGCGCAGCCAGTCGTGCTTCGTGCCATGCGTGAGGGCTTCGCCGATCACCGATTCCTGGAGATAGCCCAACCGCCCGTCCGGGCCTTCGGGCTCCTGTTCTATGGCCGCCAGGACCAAAGCTCTGGCCTCCGGGTGCTGCTGCTCGATGTTCCTCGCGGCGGCCTTATAGTCCGGCTGCATCCGGCGCACTCTTATGAGAGTCACGATTGTCGCCGCTGCGGTCGCGACACAGAGGACGATAACAGCAGCAGGCGGCGCCCAATTCCATAGCCTGCTTGTGCCTATCAGAGCAAGACCCAAAGCCGCTGCGGCGAGCCAGTAAATCGCCAGCCACTTTGCCAGATACAGCCCTCTGCGGCGTCTTACTATCGGCTGGATTCTTCTGCGTAAAGCATCTTCGATCATTGTTCTTCCCTCCCAGCTACAGGCCGCCGACGGGTTAACCATCCGGCCAGCCAGGTTTCGATTAAGGCCACCGCCAGCAACGCCGCGAGCGCCCAGCGCCACAGTTTCTGCTCGGATTCGATTTCGACGAAACTGCTGCGGCGAGACACCTGCTGGACCAGCTCGGTCGGTGCGTTCGAGGTTTGGCCGAGCGATACACCGTGCGCCTCGAATTCTTCAACGGACATCGGCGCCGTACGAGATTCTGCGGCCGGCAGATTAACGGCAAAAAGTCGCTGTCCGGCCGACGATTCAATTTTGTATATTCCAGGCTGGTTTGCCCCGGTAAATCTTTGTTGGTTCGCGTCAAGCTCCGAAACAGAGTCATCAGGTATACGAATTTTTACATCTGTCGGTATCTGCCCGGGCGAGTGCGGCATCGGTATAGTGTCGCCGACGAAATGCTGCGCGCGTCGCCCGACGAGGACGCCGCCGTATTCGAGCACCGAGTAAAGCAGCGGCACAAACTTGGTTGAAAGCGCGAGCTGGCTGTCCGCGGGGCGCCAACTGGATGTCAGGACCAGCAGCGATCCGGCGCCGACCGGCTGCTCGAAAATCGCCGGCTCGTTCTTAACGGCCACGTTCGGATCAGCCGTCGAGTCCGTCGAAACGGCGGGATTGTCGAACCTGGCCAGAACCCGGGCATCCGGCAGGCTGGACATGTTCACGCGACGATGCTTCCAAAAATGTATGCCGGTGAAATCTCCGTATTGCGGTTCGGCAAACGGCGCCAGCAGCGGGTGGTTGAATTCAATCCGGCCGAGCATGGCGTAGCCGTCAATTTCAGCTTCCTCAGTGCTTAGATTGCTGTTTCCTGTTAGCGCCTGCAAGTCCGCGGCGGCATCCGGGGATTTCATGACAAGCAAGGCCGTCCGGCCCGATTCCAGATATTGTTTCAGTGCATCGATCTGCTCTCGTTCGAGCGGGTCGGCTATTATGACGAAATGCGCTTTGGATATGTCGCCGCGTGTCGCGGGTGTCCCCTCGACTGCACTCGGGACAGGCCCGCCCGCGGTCCGAGGGCGAGACGCCCTCGACACAATGATTCGCGGATTCAAAGTCCGGCTGGCGCCGAAGCACCGCCGGACGTAATACAACATCTCTTTCGGATTGTTGGGATCTTCGTCGCCGATATAGACGATATTGATCTGCTGCTTCAACTGCGGCGCCAGGTATAGAGTGTTGTCGAAATCGTGGTCGTCGCCGGTCAGAACGAGCTTTTGACCGGCCATAGTGTCGCGGGCGTCCTGCCCGCGATTCGAGGGCGGGACGCCCTCGACACGAGCTTGCCCGGCTCGCTCATCGGTCGGCATACGAACGTGAACGACGGTGCTGTGCCCGGGAGCGACGTATACGTCCGTGATCCTGTCCGCTTCGTTGGGTTCGGACCGGCCCGCCCAGCGTAAGGCAAACTGTTCTTTATCGGCATCCGGAGAGTTCGTTATGCGAATAGGCGCGCGATATTGCCCTTCTGTAACCGCCAGATCGTCCCGGCCGGCCAGCAACTGCAACGTCGCATTGGTGGTCCCCTCGGCAAGAACCGGCTTTACGACAAGCTCCGTTCGCTCGGGCCACTCGTAGCTTTGCAATGCATCGAGGCGGCCACCCTGCTGCAAATCGCTTACGAGCACGACCCGGCGCACGCTCGCGGCACGCTGCCGGTCGTTGGCCTCGTCGTCCTCGATGGCCTCGGCGGCATTGACAAGCGCCTGGCCGAGGGCCGTGCCGTCCCAGCTCGGAGATAGCTTGGATACCTCTTCAATAGCAAGGTCCAAGCGCCGGGGCGGCTCCAGCGTCTGCCATTGCTCGAAACCCATAAGCGTTTGCGTGCTCTTGTCGAAGCTCATGACGCACACGCGGTCGGTCGCACCTGTGTCCTCCAGAGCGGAGCGAACCTCGCCAATCGCTCGATCCCACATTCCGGCGCGGCGCATCGAGGCGCTGGTGTCGAGCAGCAGGACCGTGCGCTTTGCCGGGCTGACCTGTTTATCCTCGGTTGGCCGCGAGAAGAACGGACGCGAAAAAGCCAGCGCAAGCAAAGCCAGCATGAGACAGCGCAATATCAGAAGGGGCAGGTTCTCGATCCTGCTGCGGCTGGTGAATCTTGGCCGCGTAGTGCGCAGAAACATCAGCGAGCTGAACGTCACACGGTGCCGCGTGTGACGGCGCACCAGGTGCAGCACGATCGGCACTGCTATCGCGGCGATACCTGCCAGAAATAACGGATAAAGAAAGCTCATGCCGTACTCCTGACTTTGTGACCTCTGATACGTCTGATCTTCTTTCTGCGGTGCATTCTGTCGTGCAGAAAATCCAGTAAAGCCAAATCGAACGGGCGGTCCGTTGCGAATAAGTGATAGTCAATGCCGAGCTTTCTGCACGTGGTTCCGGCCGTAGCCAGATGTTTTTCCAGCATCTCTTTGTAGTTTTCCCGAGCGGCGGCCGGATCGATATACATGTCGCGGCCGCTCTCAATGTCTCTGAACAGCGCCGGCGACTCGAAATCGAAGTTCAGTTCCGCCGGGTCCATCACGTGAAACACTACGACGTCATGACCGCCGGTGCACAGATAGCCCAGGTCCGATTCGAGCCGGTCTATCGACGTCAGCAGGTCTGAAATCAACACAATCAGCCCGCGTTTGGTCAGCCGCTCTGCAAAACTCTGTAGCGGCGGTCCCAAATCGGTCGTGCTGCCGGTAGGCGTGGCCTCGAGCGCCAGTATCAGGCGATGCAGGTAGCCCGGCCGGTTGCGCGGGGGCATATACTGCCTGATTTGATCGTCGAACGTGGCCAGGCCGACCGCGTCGCCCTGCGTGGAGAGAAAATAAGCCAGCGTTGCGGCCAGCGTCCCGGCGTATTGCGACTTTGTGTATTCTCCTGAGCCGTAATCCATCGACCGGCTGTGATCGACGAGCAGATGGCAGCGAAGATTTGTTTCGTCCTCGAATTTCTTGATGTAAAGCCTGTCTCTGCGGGCGTAAAGCTGCCAGTCGATATAGCGGGGATCGTCGCCTGCGGTGTATTCGCGATACTCGGTGAACTCGACTGAAAAGCCGTGATACGGGCTTCGATGGATGCCCTTCCAGAATCCCTCGACGACCGCCCTGGCGCGCAGCTCCATCGACTTGATCTTCATCAATGAGAGCGGATCGATCATCCCGTCGATTCTGCCCTGGGCGGGCCGGCCGTCAGATTTTGCCGCTTTAGCTTTCATTATTAACTGCTCTCCTTGACGGACTTGAGTAATCTGGCGATAAGGTCGTCCACGACCACGCCCTCGGCCTCGGCGCGATAGTTTATCAGTACGCGATGCCGGAGCACCGGATGGGCCAGGGCTTTTATATCCTCGAATTTCACGTGCGATCTGCCGTGCAGCAGCGCCCGCGCCTTGGAGCCTAAGACCATGTATTGCGATGCGCGCAAGCCGGCGCCCCAGGTGACCCACTCGTTGACAAAGCTCAGCGGATTGTCCGCAGCGGGTCTGGAGGCGGTCGCCAACCTGACGGCGTAGCGCACCACGTCCTGAGCTATCGGCACCTTGCGCACCACCTCGTTGAAGCGGATCAGGTCGGCTCCGGTGAAAACCTGATCGATAGGCTCGGGCCTGGTGGTTGTGGTCTGGCAGACTACTGCGACCTCGTCGTCTTCGTGCAGGTAATCGACGTACACATTGAACATGAACCTGTCAAGCTGTGCTTCGGGCAGCGGATACGTGCCTTCCATCTCGATGGGATTCTGCGTGGCGAAGACGAAGAACGGCTCGGTGAGTTTGTACTCGAGGCCTACGGCGGTGACGTGGTGCTCCTGCATCGCCTCCAGCAGTGCCGCCTGTGTTTTGGGAGGGGTACGGTTGATTTCGTCGGCGAGGATCATATTGGCGAAGATCGGCCCTTCGGTGAAGACCATCTTTCGCTCGCCGCCCGACTGCTGAAGGATTTCAGTGCCGGTGATGTCGGCAGGCATGAGGTCCGGCGTAAACTGAATACGCTGGAACTTCAGGTCGAACAATTCGGTGAGCGATTTTACCAGAAGCGTCTTAGCCAGTCCCGGCGCGCCGGTTAGCAGGCAGTGTCCGCCCGCCAGAACCGCAATGAATAAATGCTCGATGACGTCTTCCTGTCCTATGATAACCTTGGACAGCTCGTCAATGATGCGCCGGCGCGCTGCCTTAATCTGTTCGACTGCATTTCGTTCGGATTCATACGTTGTAGTGGCCAATGCGCTGTTCCTTTCATTTCAAAATCGGCTTGTCCCACCGATCAATATATGGTGGGGCAAGCCCCACCCTACTTTTCAAAATCGCCGTTTGTAGTGTGCCCGTAAGGGCATGTCGAAGGAACACCCTTCGGCAAGCTCAGGGGAGGCTCTTACGACGTCACTACGAGCAAAATCTCAGTGTGTCATAGCATAGAACACAATATTAATCCCCAGAGGGTATGCTTTCTTTTCCGAGAATTCGTGAAAATACCATTCATTTTCGCCTTCGCGTTCCCAGCCGTCGCCGAGATCGGTGTTATGGCAGATTATCGACATTATCCTTCCTTTGTCGTCGTATAGCGCTTTGTAGTGGACCTCGCGTGCGTCGGGGCGCTCCCAGGTTATGCCGTGCCCCCGGCCCTGCAAGGCGTGGCCGATGCTGGGAATCTGCGGCTTTTCTTTGAGTTCGAACACGCAATGAAATATTTCGTGCTCGTAAGGAAGCTCAATCGGCTCGCGATCCGGGAAAACCCGTTTGATTTCATAGTAGAAGTTGTACCATTCATTCTCGCCCCAGAAATCATCGACCATCAGAAAGCCGCCGTTAAGCAGATACTTGCGAAGGGCCTTGACCTCTTCGGCGCTGAAGACGAGGTTGCCGGGCTCGACGATATATATAAAAGGATAGTCGAACAGGCGCTCGTCGGTCAGTTCCAGGACCAATCCGTTCGGATCGACTTCCATCGACGTCAGTTGCTGCAGGCGGTATGAGAAATTCAGATCGCTGTCGGGCCAGTCTGTGGTCCATTTGCCGCCTCTGCCCCATCCTCTGTACCGACGAGACCTTCGGCCGTCATAACCACCACGACGACCATAAACACGATCACCAGGCGACGGCCCCGCGTCGCCGCGATAGTAACCACCCCTGCCATAGCCGTCAGAGAACCGGATTCGCACGAACGTAAAGACGTCCTTCGAGAACTCTTTGTCGGGCTGCCATTCGGGAACTCCCGCTCGACCGTCGCGATAGTATCTCTGAGCAAACGCCAGACCGCCCGCCAGCGATGCCGCGAAGAACAGGATTATTAGCCACTTCTGTTTTCTCATCGTGCATCTCCCTGAGTCGCTTGTGGTGTATCGGTCCGGGTGGTCATCTTCGACAGCAGTCTATGGGCTTGGCGGAACCGCGGCGCCTCTGCCAGAGCTTCGAGGACGTGCCGCTTGGCTTTGGCGGGGTTGCGGTCCTGAAGAAGTCTTGCCAGGCGGTAATTAACGTCCGCCGGATCAGTTGGCTCCAGAAACAGAAGTCGCCGGTAAGATTCTATCGCTCGCTCGTGCATGCCCAGCTCCTCATTTGCCCGGCCGAGTCTCAAGTGGACTTTTCCGAGCATAGGATAAACGGCCATGTACCTTTCGGCATTGGTCACGACCTGCCGCCAGTCTTTCTGCTCGACGCCGAGCTCCATAAGCCGCTCGTAAGCATCAACGGCATCAGACGACAGGACCGCTAGGTCGCCCAGGACGCGGCTTTCTTTCTCGGTTTCGCCGAGTTCGCGGTGAACTTCTGCAAGCAGGCGATACGCATTGTCTTCACCCGTGTATCGAGGATACAGCCGGATCAGCTTCTTGAGAGATCCC
Organism: uncultured Pirellulales bacterium; assembly: GCA_964598225.1. Lineage (GTDB taxonomy): Bacteria > Planctomycetota > Phycisphaerae > Sedimentisphaerales > Anaerobacaceae > SG8-4. Next base: position 71,964 of record CAZRBG010000016.1, on the reverse strand, counting down.
TTGGCTTCTTCCCATCGACGGTCAGACATCAGCTTTTTTGCCCGAACGGTCAGAGCGTGGAAATTGTTCGGATGCTCGTCCAGCCACTTTTGCAGTGTGTTGGGATCTCCGGAATCGAGCTGCCCTGCCTGTAGCTGGGTCCAATCCACATTCGGGGCCAATTCCTCGGCACGCTTGCGGGCGAACGCTGCAAATTCCTTCTCGATATTCGCCAATGACGCCGTGTGCTTTGTGATTGCCCGGTTGATCTCCGTGCCGTCAGCCAGCTCGACAAGAATCGCACATAATGCTTCATGGCCGTACCGTTGGACAATATATTCCACTGCCAGCGCCGAATTGTAGTAAGCGAATTCCAGGTCCGTCGAGCCGGGCGGACTCATGAACGCTGCGCTTAAATCTCCGATAGGCGCCAGCTCGCCGTCGAGGATCTTTCTGCGGTATTGCGGATTCATCTGCTGGCCCCAGGTCGGGTCTCGCTGGAATTCTTCATAGACGGAAATTCCCTCGCTGATCCAACGTGGCATTTTATTGTTCGTCACGTTCAAAGTCACGACGTGGCAGAATTCGTGCCAAAGGACGGATTTCCAATTGTGGGGGTTACCTGCTTTGGGGCTGTTGGCCGTGATGACGTCGCCGAAGCAGACACCGAGAAAGCCGTCGCCGCCGGGCAGGCCGAAAGTGCGCACGGCGAAATCCTGCTGATCGGGAAACAACTCCACGGTAACCGGCTCTTTCAATTCGATGCCGTACTTCTTGCAGAGTACCGTCTTCGCCTGCTTCAGCAGCTCCAGGACCTCGCCGCCGTAGACATCCGCTTCATGCGGATCCATCCTAACGATGAAACCGTCGGCCTCCAGCGTCTCGAATTTTGCCATGTTGTCTCGCAGATTGGCGAGATTGTAGGCCTGGATGTTGTAGGCATCCTCTTCGTGGACCTCGTCTGCCAGCGCCCAGCCTTCTTCTTCGGCGCCGAGCCGAAGCAGGTCCTGGGCCAGTTGAATCTTTGCCGGCAGATATTGCGGATCGAACTTGAGAGATTGACGTTGAAATGCCGCCCCCTCGGCAAAGCGATACTTCTGCGATAACTTTCTGCCGATGAGATAGTCCACCTCCGGATTTTTCGGCCAATACGTAAGCGCGCCGGCACGATTGACGTCGCCGGTCTTGGGGTCGTTTTCCAGATAGGCCAGCACCGCTTTGTATGCCCAGGCCTCTTCGTTCCACGGATTTACATCCATAACTTTGTCGAGAAGCTTGTCAGCCGCATCATACTCCTCGCAGTCGATCCGGTGCTCTGCCAGCAGTATCAATGCCGGAGCGTGTTTGGGGTTAAAATGCAGAGCCGCCTCGAGAGATTGAATCATCTGGCCGCGATCGCTGTTTAGAAACGCTTTTGCCAATCCGTAGTGCGCTTCGGCGCCGTTGGGAAATCTCTTGAGGGCCGCGCGATACTTTTCACCGGCCAACTCGTAATCCTGCTTTGCCAGAGCCAGGTCGCCGGCGGCCAGATACGCCTCGATACAATTGGGATCGCTCTTGACGGCTCGGTTGAAGAACTCCTCCAGCACTAACTTGGGCTCGCCGCCGAGCAGCAGTAACGATTCTCCCAAAGCCACGAGATCATCTGCGTTTATGAATCGCACGTCGCGCCCGGTGCCTATTCTGAATATTCTCGTGAGCATCTCGGCGGCACGCTCGGACTGGCCGTTGCGCTTGTAGACGTCGTGACCGAGCTTCAAAAGGCGGATGCTCCAGCGATAATCCCCCAGCGCCGCATCCATATCCCTGACAGCCTGATCGTACTGACCCGTAGCCATCAGTGATTGTATCATCAGGATTCGCCAGTCCGCCGCGTACGCTCCGTCTTCTATTGCCTTTCGCGTAGATTCGAGGCATTCGGCGTATTTGCCGGTCTTGAACTGTTTACGGGATATGTCGATGTCTGCCGCGAATGCGGACGGGCACAGCAACCCGAAGACACAAATACAAATAGTGTATGCGAGCAATGAAGCCGAACTACTTCTGCCGGAACTGGTGTACATCCAATTCTCCTTTGTGTGAACCCAACGGATAGGGTCTTTCCGGCCCACCGCCGCCGCCCCTGAAGCTTCAACAACGCTTCCGCCATTCCATATTAGCCTATGAGCGACCGTAAGTCAATTTTATTTGGATATACCCTCGGGCCGGACAGGTTTGTTCGGCGACAAATGGAAATGCTGCCAATAAAAGGGATTTTGCATCGGAACAAGAACGAGACGCCCTCGATACAAACGCCTGATGGCGGGTGGCAGCCTCATTCCGTTCGACTTGGCTTACTTCGTTCCCTCAACGCCTACCGTGGAATAAGATGCGTGCGGCAATCGATACGCAGCTATAATGGCGGGCAGGCCTCTTGTGGCTCGAGGTTGCAATCGAGCCAGTTGGCGGCCATCAGGGAGAAGTCGTCGAAATCGACTTTGCAGTCGCCGTTTATGTCGCCGGGCATGCGTGTTCGGCAGAAAGCGACCTCCGGGCCGTCGAGCACGACGGCGTAAATCTGCGGGTTGCCGTCGCGGTTGTCCTGCCAGACGACGGTGTTGCCGCTTATAGCCGGGTTGGTCTGGTCGGCGGGGTCGTCGGTGATTCGGAATTGTCGGCCGGTCGTGAGGTTGTAGCCGAAGATGTCCCAGTTGCCGGAACGGTCATCCTGCCAGACGACTAAATGGGCGTCTATGGCCGGATTTTCCTGCGACGATTCACCGGTGGCGATGGAAAACTCGGCAGGATTATCAGGCTCAGAGATATCTGCTGCGAAGATATCCCAGGTACCTGAGAAGTTGTCCCGCCAGACGACGGTATCGCCCGAAATAGCCGGATTTTCCTGCGCCTGCTCCAGAAGGACGACGTCGAAGTCCGCCGGTTTGTTTCTCTGCCAGATGTCGGCGCCGAGAATGTCGAAATCTCCGAAGAAATTGTCCTGCCAGACCGCGATAGTTCTGTACAGGGCGGCGTTTCGTTGCTCGAACTCGAAATTGGCGATTGGAAACTCCGTCGGATTGGCAAGATCGGTGATGTCGGCGCCGTAGATGTCCGTATCTCCGGCCGGGCCGTCATCCCATGCCACGATGTTGCCGGAAATAGCCGGGTTCCGCTCGTCGTTTTCGGCGATGTCGGTAACCGGGTATACTAATGCCTCGTTATGGTCGCTGATGTCGGCGGCGCTGATGTCCCAGTCCCCGCCGCCGTCGGTAACGATAAAGTCCTGCCAGACCACGAGGTTTTCGTAAATAGCAGGTTCCATTTGATCGGCCGCCTCGCCCAGAACGAACAGAAGCGGATCGTCCGTTTCGGCCAAACTGGCGACGTAGACGTCGTAATCACCAAACTCGGCTACGAATTGCTGCCAGACGATGATATCGCCGTGTATATCAGGCATTTCCTGATCGTCGGTCGAGGGCCAGACGGGGAATTCCTCCCAATCGCCCGCCGCCTGGCAAAGACAAGGCGTCGTGAAAATCAGGAGCAACAGGATGTATTTTCTTGCAGTCTTCATCATTCCTGTAGCGTGGGGCTTGCCCCACCATTTAATGATCCTAAGTTGCTCTGTGATTTGGTGGGGCAGGCCCCACCCTACGCAATCCACTGCTCAGCACTTGCCGAAGTGATGAATTCCGACGCCCGCCCCCGCGGCGCACACGGCCGCAAGCAGCGCACCTTTGCCGTGTTCGGTGCTTCGTCGCTTATTCATCCTTTCTCTGCGAGCCATAGCCCACGAGCTGAGACCCGCCGGCTCAATCGTTGCTTTGCTCTGCGGCCCGCTGCCGAACGGGACTTCGATCGGCGGCTTGTTCGGGGCCGGTGCCGTCTCCGGCGTCAGAGTTTTACCCGGAGCGGGCACCACGCTCGGTGCTTCACTGTCCTCGGTATCTTTTTCGCTATTCGAGGGCGAAGCATTCTCAGCTTCGGACTCGCTTTCGATCTCGGCGTTGGCGGTTTTAATCTTTTCAAGGAGCTTGAGCAGAACGCCGGCCGCTTCGGCATTCACCATATCCCTGCTTGCAAACATTAGCGGCGACAGAGCCTGATCGACCCGGCCGATGCCGAGCAGTTGATAGCCCAACAATAATTGGAGATCGGCATCAGAGCTGAACAACTCAGCTTTCTCGGCCAGGTCGTCAATTTGCGCTACAAGCACTTCTTCTTTCGGATACAGCCCGCGAGGATAGAAAACGCCTTCCTTCTCAGGCTTGGCATTGGCAATCGCGGCCCGGAGTACTTCAGCGGCCTTCGAGTACCGCCTGTCGGCCATCAGAGCCTGACTGTACGCAAACGGCAGCACCATGTCGTCCGGGGCCAGTTCCATGGCCCGGCCGAATTTCTCCGCCGCCTTGTCGTAATTATTCTCTTCGAAGGCTTTGACCGCTTCCTCGAAATACGTATCGACCAGCGTCACCTCGTCCGGCTCGGGCGGCTGTTCGCCCAACCGCTCGAAGACCACTTTATCCGTCGTCGGCTCAGGCTGGTAGGAGGAGGCGTTGTCGCTGTTGTAGTAGTTGTAAGTGTAGTAATTGTAAGTATCTGAGCCCACTTGCCGGGCGATCGGATAGTAGCCGCACCAGTGATACGGGTGATAGCCGTACCAGTAGTACCTGCGGTAAGTGTAGCTTACCGGCCAGTACCCGCCGAGACTGACGAAAACGTACTTGCGGTGATAGTACGGGTAGTGATACCGGAACCTGAAGAACGGGCCGTGATGGTAGCCTAACACGAAGCTGTATCGCGGCCAGATTATGCGGTGCCGCAGGCGGTGATGGCGATCGTGGAAAATGTGTTCGTAGTGGCGCGTGTGCGAGATCCGGTGCGGTCGGTCGTGATAAACCACCGTCCTGTGCCTGGCCGGCCTGAAACGGTGCAGGCGCGATCTTGACCCATGCGCCGAGCCGGACCGGGTGTGAATTACAGCCTTCTGACGTTCCGGTTTGGGCTTCTTTCTCGATACGCGTGTGCTGCCGGGTACGGCGTTGCGTCTGGCGCCGACCACGGTGTTTCTGCGGCCACCCGCTGTACTGTCGCGTTGAGCGTCCCGTTGGCTCCGTTGAGCGTCTCTTTGCCCGCGAAGGGCGATACTTCTGTCGCTGCTTTCGCTTCGCGACGAACTCGAACGGCGGGATTTCCTGCTGTCCAAGATCGACCTGCCGACACGAATATTATCCGTACTGCTCCTGCCTGCTGTTGGTCTGCGAGCGGCGGACTTTTGCGAGCCGGAGACCGACGGTGTTCTCTTTGCGACTGACCTCGATTTACGAGACTTACGGCTGTTCGACCTGCCGATTATCGATACCCTGCCCGAGCTCGCCGCCGACTGCCTTGTCCTGGCGCCGACCGAGGGTTTTTGCGTACCGATCTTGTCCCCGATACGGGTTCTCGACTTGGCGGTGCTCGAGCTGGAGCGGCTGCCGGCTGAACCGGCGACCCACTGCTTTGCAGCAGAAGAAGTGGACGGCCTGTGGATGCGGCTGCTGCTGCGTCTTCGCAAAGTTCTACCCGAACTTGTCCGGCTTCGGGACTCGGCGGACGAACGGTTCGCAGACGCCGAGGCGGATGGGCTTCTCGAGGTTATCGTGCCGCCGATACTCGTTCTTGTGCTTGTGGTCGACCGCTTGTTCGGAGAGGAAGCCGACGGTCTCCTTATAGTTATCGATCTGCCGATACGAGCTCTGCTGCTCGGGCTTAGCCGGATACTCGAACTTCTGCCGACCGAGGTCGAACCCTTTGAGCTTCGACTTACCGAAATACCGGAAGAAGACCTCTTAGAAGTCGAAGAACCGGGCCGCCTCGAAACGGTGATTCGTCTGGACGTTGTGCCATTCGAACTTCTGCTCGAAGATGTGGAACCGGAGCGTCCCGGTGTCGAACGGCGGACCGTTATTCTTCGCCTTGAACTGCTTCGATTGGGAATCGACCGGCTGGACGAGATCGAGCCGGATCGACTCGGCGAAGACCTGCGCACTGTTATACTGCGCGAACTGCCCCGGCCGGCAGAAGACCGGCTGGAAGAGGTCGACCTCGAACGACTCGGCTTCGATCTGCTTACCGATATTCTGCTCGAGCTGCTCCGCTTCGGAGACGATCGCCTCGAGGTAATCGTTCTCGAACGACTCGAACTCGGCGCTCTTCTGATCGACGTTCTTCGCGAACTGCTCCTGCGCGATATCGACCTGCCGGAACTGCGGCCGGCGGATATGGTTCTGGATCCGCTCGGTTTCGGCGCCCTGCTGACAGATGATCTGCTCGGGCTGCTCCGCTTAGGCGTCGGCGCCCGTTTCGGCGCGGCAGACTTCGCTGCTTGCGCGGATCTGCCTGAACTGCGCGAACTCGATCTCTTTCGCGAGCTTCTTGCCACCAGCACAGAATCAGCGGCAAAAACGAAGAAGAAAATTAAAATAATCAATCGGAGATCACATATTTTCAACGAGTGAACCCGAAATTTTCGGAATCTGGAATTGTCTTTATACGTGAGCATGACAGCCTCCTTTCTTCGATAAGACCGTAAAAGAGCTTATGCTCCACATATAACAGGCATGAATTTGCGCTGCCGTAACAAATTTTCTGCCCTAAAATATATATTATTCCGAGGTTTTATTTGTTCAAGGGCAAAATGGTCGTTGTCAGGAAGTTGAAAGTTACCCAGATTACCACCCTCAATTCATTTTGTCGACATTTGACTGTTCCCATCAAGGCAAAAACACTGTATAAGATCATCCATGAAACTAACCACCTACTCAAAAGACGGATCGGTATCCGCCGCAAGGCGTCCTGTGAACTGCGGGATACTGACAGATGCCGGGCTGATCGACATCATATCGGCCTGGGAAAACGATGAAAACCCGCCGCGAAGCGTTAAGGAGATTCTCGAAAGAGGACCGGCGTGTCTCGCGCAGCTCACAGAGCTGGAGAAATCCGGAGCTGAATGCCTGCCGCTCGATTCGGTTAAGCTGCTGGCGCCGATCCCGCGGCCGGGTAAGATTCTGGCGCTTGCGGGCAACTATGTCGAGCATATCAAGGAGGGTGGCGGCAAACTCGGTCTTTCCGATTCTCCACGCAGGACTACAGTACCCAGACCGTTCATCATGCCGGCGACAGCCGTGGCGAATCCCGGCGATGAGATTCCCTGGCCCGCTTACAGCGAGACGATAGACTACGAGCTCGAGCTCGGAGTAGTTATCGGCAGAAAAGTAAAGCACGTGCCGATTGAGGAGGCTCTCGATGCGATCGGGGGCTACACGATCGTTAATGACGTTTCGGCCCGCACGGTAACATTCAAAAAGAACCGTGCCGAGCGCCCCTGGGACGAGTTTTACGACTGGCTCAACGGCAAGTGGGCCGATGGATTCTGTCCCATGGGGCCGTACCTGCTGACCGCCGACGAGATCCAAGACGTGCAGAATCTCGACATGAAGCTCACGGTAAACGGAGAGGTCCGCCAGAACGCCAACACCTCGCAAATGATTCACACGGTCGCGCAGATCGTCTCATTCCTCAGCCACCTGATGACCCTCGAACCGGGCGACGTCATCGCCACCGGCACGCCATCGGGCGTCGGCTTCCCAACGGGCAACTTCCTGAAAGCCGGCGACAAAATCGAAGCCGGCATCGATAAACTCGGTACCCTGACAAACACCCTCGGCCCAAAACCGCGCAATTTCTACGAGCCGCTGTGATTCATCGACCGAAGAGGGTCGTTAAGAAAAATTGCGCGATTTGTACTTACGCCCTTTTCCTGAATCTCCTGACGCCAGGCAAGGACGACAACAGCCCAGCGGCGGCCAGCAAAGCCGCTCCGGGAACCGGGACCACCGAGGCATCCGTCGTGACCCACGCCCCTAGTCTATCGTACGACCGTGTGTCAAGATAGCCATAGTAATAAAGAGGATACAAGCTACTAGACGTTTTACCCGAGTCCAAGAAGTGTAAGGTTGCCTAAGCATAGTAGTGATAGCCAGGGTAGCCAGAAGGTACTTCATCATACCTGCCAATAGAGTGTTGCAGGAAGCCTGGATAGATAAATGTCGGGGCAAAGTTATCCGTGATGTCGCTCGGCGTGTTCCCCCATAACTTCTCCATCTCCTCGTAGGTCGCCATGTGCCAGCCGCCGGCTATGTTGCCGTACGTACCCAACGCGGCAATGCTTGATATCTGCTCGGAATATGTCTGGTCGACGAAATCCGTCAGATCATAGTACCAATAGTTGCCGGTTTCAGAATCCAAGACAACTTTTTCCCCGGGTACGTACTCGTGCACCGCCAGATCAGCGTAGACCGTGCTTGTCAAAAGTAAAATCGCGGCAACACAAAAGAAATGGAACTTTCTCATCTTCGGTCCTCCTAAAAAAAATCCTTCGATTTCGGTGGCGAGCGTACTTTTCCTTGTCAGCACCGTCGCACGCCTTACAACTTCCCCCCGTAACACTACTAACCCGATTAATACACGGCCTTGCACAAAACGCAAGAAAAAATTCCCAAATTTGACAATTTTATAAAAAATGTGTCAAAGGTAATTACACTGGCGCGCTCTCTCCAGCCATTTTAACCTTGTTGCCGGCTGTCACTTTTTCTTTGCGCGTTTGAATTCCAGGGTGCTGCCTGGCTGGTCGGAGAGTCGGCCGTATTCGTCCATTCCGTATACATCCAGTTTCATTGCGTTTTCGTCGGTCTTTTTGTAGACGAATCCCATGCGTGAGACCTCGCCGTATTCGCCTTTGTGCTCGCTTCTCATTGTGGCTACGCCATACTCGGCGAACCATGTTGCTTCTCCGTGGCCGCCGTTGCTGTCGGCGCCGATCTGGACGACTTCCTGCTCGATGGGTTTGTAGAAGATGATGCCGTGATACTCGAAATCGAATCCTTTAAAGTGCACGCTGATCACGTGATCTTTCAGCGCCCACTTGTATTCGATCGCGTACTTCTGGCCCTCGGGGGTCTCGCCGGCCCATTTGCCCATCAGCCAGTTGCATCCCGTCTGCTGCACGGCATCGGCGAGAGTCTCCTGCGCTGCGGCTCCGGAAGCCAATGCGAAAATTCCGACCGTTACCGCCAGAAAAATCCTTGCGGCATTGCTCTTGAGTTCTGTTGGTTTGTACATTGCAGTTTGCTCCTCTCTTCAATAAAAGGTTAAAAAATCGTGGCCACACGTGCTCGCCACTAAGCCCAAACAGTCTATCATGTTCGTGAATGAATTGCCATAGTGCGAAGATTCAGGTCTCGATGCGATGGCATCACTTTCAGTAAGACTGACGGGCAAGGATGCAAATTGTGACTGGATTTTTGAAATTTTACTGGAATTTCGATAAGTTGGTCATGACTATAGAGCAATTGGAAAGGAGCGGCAACGTCCGGCTGTTCCTCGGCAATTAAAGACATCAATGTAGGGTGGGGCTTGCCCCACCGGGGAGCGATCAAATGAGAATGAAACGTCGTGATTTTTTGAAGAGAGCAGGTGCCGGAGCATGTCTTGCCGCGACCGGGCTCGTGTCGATTTCATCCGCAGCCTCCAGGCGAAAACCCAATATGGTTCTATGCATGGCCGACGATCAGGGCTGGGGCGACATGGCCTATAACGGCCATCCCGTCCTGAAGACGCCGAACTTCGATGCGATGGCCGCTGAGTCCTTGCGTTTCGACCGTTTCTACGCCGCGGCGCCGGTCTGCTCGCCTACTCGTGGCAGCGTAATGACCGGACGTCATCCGAACCGCTTCGGGTGCTTCAAGTGGGGCCATACGCTTCGCCCGCAGGAGGTCACCGTCGCCGAAGCGCTCAAGACGGCCGGTTACGTCACAGGCCATTTCGGCAAATGGCACCTCGGCTCGGTCCGCAATGGAAGCCCCGTCAATCCAGGCGCCAGCGGTTTCGACGAATGGCTCTCGGCGCCGAACTTCTTCGACAACGATCCGATCCTCAGCCGCGAGGGCGTCGCCGAGCAGATGGAGGGCGAAAGCTCTATGGTGACGGTTGACGCCGCTATCGACTTTATCCGCAAGCACGCCGAGACGCCGCAGCCGTTTCTGGCGGTTGTCTGGTTCGGCTCGCCGCACGGGCCGCACCGGGCGGTTGAGCGCGACCGCGAGCTCTACGCCGATCAGAAGAAAAACCTCCGGGATTTCTACGGCGAGATCACCGGCATGGACCGCGCTTTCGGCAAGCTGCGAAAAGAGCTGCGCACCCTGGGCGTTGCCGACAACACAATACTTTGGTATTGCAGCGACAACGGCGGCCTGAAGACCGAGTCTTCGGGCGGCCGCGGACGAAAGGGGCAGGTCTACGAAGGCGGTCTGCGCGTGCCGGCGATTCTCGAATGGCCCGCCCGCTACCCGGGCCACCGAGTAACAGATGTCCCGTGCAACACGTCGGATATCTATCCCACGCTGCTTGACATCGTTGGCGTCCGGATTGAGAAGCAGCCGCCCCTGGACGGCATAAGCCTCGAGCCGCTGCTCGCCGGAAAAATGAAGTCCCGGCCCAAACCTACAGGATTCTGGGATTATCGCGCGCGGGGAATCGGCACGCCCAGCGCCAAATGGATGGCTGAGCTGCTCGCGGCCCAGAAAGCCGGAGACCGAACCGGCAAGCTTGAACGCCTGCGCCTGGACGCCGGCGAGATTAAGAAGCAGTATCCGGAAGATTCCTTCCCCGGCCACAGTGCCTGGCTCGACTGGCCCTGGAAGCTGCATCGAATCCAGGCAAAGAACGATAACATCAGATGGGAGCTGTACAATCTCGCCGACGACCCGCGCGAGCAAAACAACGTACTCGCCGAGAACAGCGATAAGGCGGCAACAATGAAATCCCAGCTCGAAGCCTGGCTGAAGTCCGTAGTCCGAAGCCTCAACGGCAAAGACTACGATTGAATCTCCCGAAACGGTTGCAAGCAAAAAAGAAAGCACAGCCTGCCCTGAGCGCAGGCGAAAGGGGCGAGCCCCACCCTAAGAGCCTTTGCAACCGTTTTTCCTTGAAAACCGAGAGAATTTTATGTACACTCGATTCTGGAATTAGAGTCCGCTGAAAACACCGCAAGAACCACATGGTCAGCAGACATGAAGGACGAAACGCGACAATACGTCAGGGCGTATATAGTCGGTGTTATTACGGTGATTATAGCGGTGCTCGCCGTTATTTTGCCGATATGGCGTGAGACTCGTGACACGTTGACTGCTACAGGTACGGTCCGCATAGAAAATGCTCTCGGTGTGCCGATTATCATTGAAGATATGCGCTCGGGGCGACAGCTTGCCCGAATAAAGCCATTGTCAGATTGCTCGTTTCAGTTTGGTTTGGCGGCTTATGAAAATGGTAGAAGCATGACTACATTTCAGATAGGCGGCTCCGGCGGACGATGTGTGGAGATTGAGAGCAAAACCTTTATCGATCATTGTGCCGAAGTGCGAGATCATGGCGTTGATCTCCGCGCCACGGCTGGCAAAGAGGCACGCAATGTAACAAAAACTATCGAGTGGAGAGACTCAGACGACAAGTGATTTATGCGATATGTGACCATATCACTTGCTCAAACTGCCGGTGTGATTCTGCTGGCGGTTTGTGGAGTCCTTATCGGCCGGCGGTTCTGGCGCGTCAAGAATCGTGTCTGGATTGTTGCGTACGTTATTCCACTGGTGATAGTCGCAATGATCGGGATTCCGCGCTGGGTGTTGCGTGCCGAGCTTGTACCGCCGTTCAAATGGATCATGTCCGGGCGAACCGAGTTTGCGGTGATCGCGCTGGCCTGTACGATGTTGCTGACAACGCCGCTATCCCGTCTGCGGCTACGGAGCCAGCGCCGTTCCGTGGCGATTCTCATCGTTGTGTTTCCCTTCTACTTCTCTGTACTGCCGTTTCTGTATCCGGCCTTCGAATACTCTCGCCTGGCCGATGTGGATACAATGCTCGACGTCGACGGCGTGTGTATCCAGAGCACGCATTTCAATTGTGGCCCCGCGGCTGCCGTGACTGTACTGCGTCGCATGGGCGTACCTGCCGAAGAAGGAGCACTCGCACTGAGCGCCTATACGACTCGCTTTACGGGGACGCCAATGGATTCACTGCGCAATGCGATGCGTAAAGAGTACGCCGTTCCGTGCCGAATCGTTTACTGCCGGGACCTCGGCGAGTTGCGGGGCAAAGGACCTTGTATCGCTATCGTGAAATTCAGCTTCATGATCGATCATTACGTTGCAGTGCTGTCGGTAACCGAGACCGAAATCACAATCGGCGACCCGTTAGAGGGCTTGAGGACGTGCGGACCGGAAGAATTCCAAAAAGAATGGCGCGGCTGTGCTATCATAATTGATAAGGAACAAACAGAAGATGATTAAAAGACTCGTATTCAGACTTGCTCAAGTCTGGTGGCTGCCACCCAGACGTGCCAATAACGTTGCCACCCCAATTATCCAAAGTCGGCGTCGGGGACTTCTCTGACTGAGGGGTGGACGCTGAAGTAGTCTTGCGGTTCGAACCCGAAGGCGCCGGCGATCATGCTGCTGGGGAACATCTGGCATTTGTTGCGGTAATCGCGGACGTTGCCGTTGTAGAAGCGGCGGGCCGCCTGGATGCGGTCTTCGGTGTTGGTCAGCTCCTGCTGGAGTTTGAGGAAATTTTGATCGGATTTTAGCTGAGGGTAGTTCTCGACCACCGCCATGAGCTTTTGCAGGGCGCCGACCAGTTGGTTCTCTTCGGCGGCCTGCTTTTGCACGTTTCCTTTTTCGGCCATGCACCGGGTGCGCAGCTCGGTGATGCGTTCGAAGATTTCCCTTTCATGGGCCGCGTAGCCCTTGACCGTTGCGACGAGGTTGGGGATCAGGTCGTAGCGGCGTTTGAGTTCGGTGTCGATGTTGCCCCAGGCGTCGCGAATGTGGTTCCGCAGGGCGACCAGCGTATTATACGTGAGTATGACGTACAGGAGCGGCAGAAAAACAACGACTCCTAAAACGGCGAAAACAGGCCACATAGTTATCTCCCTGAAAACAAATAGTCCGGCATCAGCGATCGAACGGCGACGAGCCTGTCCAGATTCTGCTCGATTGCATCCGGCGACAGCCTGCGGTTGAATGAAAGTGCAAGAACGTTGCCGTCGATCTCCGTACCGAAGTCGCTGTTAGAGAGCAGATATTCGATCATCTGCGCATTGCAAACGTCGTACGCGAATTTCTTGTCGGAAGAGCGGACGCAGAATTTGCTGGAGAACTCGTGCGACTCGAAGTCGATGTCGTCGTAGCCGACAGCCTGGGCGATCTTGGAGAAGATGCCTTCCGGGCCGATCACCAGCTCCGGGAAAGCAGCCGTCAGGTGCAGGAGAAAGAACGAGAAGTGATGATGATGTTTGTTCTTGCCCGAGCCGGTCTGGTAGTGGTAGTCGAAAGCCATCACGTCGTGGCCCTTGTAGTTTCCGGACAGAATATTGTACGCATAGCGATGCGATCCTCTGCGGAGCTTATCGAGAAATTTGTACCGCCTGGCCAGCGACCGATCCTTGGAAGGATCGAAACGCAGGCCGAGCTTGGAAGCGAGCGCAAACATCGCCTCCCGCCGCTTGCGGGCGCTGATAATCCCGAAAACCAGCACGACAATGAATATCGCGATAAAAACAAAAATCATCAAATGCGGCATCTGTAATTCCTTATTTATGATTGACGCTTGTCTCTGCCCGTGAATCTGCGCGCCGCACAGGCCGAAGGCATTATAAGCGACCCGCGCGCAACCGGCAACTATCTTGTCGATGATAGCTTCTATTGGGCAGTTAGGTGGATTTGTTTGTCATCTCGACCGCAGCGCAGCGAAGTGGAGAGATCTGGATTCGTGCAGGACTGACTTGTCCGTCCCTTGTGGCTGAAGGTCAGTCACCTGACTCTTTTGTGCATGTATGCCAGATTTCTCTACTGAGCTTCGCTTCGCTCGAAATGACATTGTGTTCAATGCTTCGCAAATGAGGGGATCATACTACTCCTGAGACACCGGGCATTGGGTGTGGGAAAAAATCATTTTGCATACGTTGTTCTAACGCCTATGATAAAATGAGCAACTGCGTGTGCAATAAATTGTCTACTCCACGCCATGGACAGAAATGAATATCGAAAAAGTATCAACTGAGGATCAAATCGAAACCGTCGCCCGGCTGGCGTTTGAGATATGGAATCAGCATTTCACGCCCATAATCGGCAAGGCGCAGGTCGATTACATGGTGGAGAAATTCCAGTCGAAAAAGGCGATTGCCGAGCAAATAGAGCAAGGCTATTCGTACTACCTGCTCGAAGCCGATGGTGACTATTTCGGGTACACGGGAATATGTCCCAAAGAAGACGAGATGTTCCTGAGCAAGCTGTATATTAAAGCATCGCATCGAGGCAGAGGCTACGGCAGAAAAACCGTCGAATTCATCGAAGACATCGCCAGGAAGAAAGCGCTGAACAAAGTCACGCTTACGGTTAACAAGAACAATACGGACACGATAAAAACATACGAGAAATTCGGCTTCGAGAACACCGGCCCGATAGTCACAGACATCGGCGGCGGGTTTGTAATGGACGATTACAAAATGGAGAAGGCAAAATGAGTAAAGTTCAGAATGCTGTCTCGGCTTTCGAGTCGGGATTTAATTGTTCGCAGGCCATTGCTCGCACGTATGGGCCGGTCTACGGACTTTCGGCACTCGATGCCGTGCGGGTAAGCTGCGGCTTCGGCGGCGGGATGCGTCACGGCGGCACTTGCGGGGCGGTGACCGGGGCTCTGATGATTCTGGGGCTGCGATTCGGGCCGCGGAATGAATCGGACACTTCCGCAAAGGCCGGCGTAAACTCGAAGGTCAGCGAGTTTCAGTCGCGATTTGAATCCCTTTGCGACTCCGTAGAATGTCGCGATCTTCTTGGCCGCGACATCAGCACGCCGGAAGGCATGGGGCAGGCGGCGAACAACAATCTCTTCAGGACGGTGTGCCCCAAGATGGTTCAGACTGCCGCTGAGATATTGGAGGATATGTGCTGACAGTTGCCAAAAGCGACGTCGTTCGCACTAAGCCGCATCCGGACATTTTTCTTCATGCCGCTGAGAAAATGAATGCTGCGCCGGAACAGTGCGTTGTGATCGAGGATGCAGAGAAAGGCGTGCCTGCGGCATACGCGGCGGGGATGAAATGCATAGCCGTTCCCAACGCGCATACGGCCGACAATGATTTCTCCAAGGCGACGCTCGTAGTTGACTCGCTCGAAGAGATAAATTGTGAGCTGATTGACCGTTTGTAGTGACGCCGTAATGGCTTGGCCATCCTGCGGAGGCGTTTGTAGCGAGGCCGTCCCGCCCTCGAACAAGGGCAAGATGCCCTCGCTACGAACCGTCCAGTTCCATGGGGAAGTAATTCTGTGCGTTGTTGTAGCAGATGTCCTCGACCATCGTTCCGAGCAGGTGCATATCTTTCGGCAGCAGGCCCGCTTCGACGTCGTTGCCGAGCATGTTGCACAGTATCCTGCGGAAGTACTCGTGTCTCGGGTACGAGAGGAAGCTGCGGGAGTCGGTAAGCATTCCGACGAACCGGCTGAGCAGGCCCATGTTCGAGAGGACGTTCATCTGCTCTTCCATGCCGTCTTTCTGATCGAGAAACCACCACGCCGAGCCGTACTGCATCCTGCCGGGCGTCGAGCCGTTCTGGAAATTGCCGACCATCGTGGCGCAGACGGCATTATCCCGTGGATTGAGGTTGTAGATAATCGTTTTCGGCAGCCTGTTGTCGATGTCCAGTCTGTCGAAGAATTTCGAGAGAGGTTTGGCGATTTCAAGATCACCCATCGAATCGCAACCGATGTCCGGGCCGAGGGCCTTGAAGAGCCTGGTGCTGTTATTTCTAAGCGCGCCCAGGTGCAGTTGTTGCACCCAGCCGGATTCGTAGTCCATAAGGGCGGTTTCGTGCATTATTGCCGACTTGAATTTCAGAATTTCCGAGGCGTCAGGCTGGTTGCCGGCCCTTACCTTATCGAAGATGTTCTTCAATTCCTGCTCGGTGTAGTCCTCTGCGCAGGCCGTCTCCAGACCGTGATCTGAAAGGCGGCAGCCGTTTTGGTGAAAGTAATCGTGGCGGCTGCGCAGAGCATCAATAAACGAATCGTAGTCGGGGATGCTCGAATTGCAGACTTCTTCGAGCTTCTCGACGAATTCGTTCCAGACCCCAGGCTTGTCAATCGCCATTGCCTGGTCGGGTCGAAATGCCGTATGGACCTTAATCTCGAAGCCGTCGGCGCGGATCTTCTTATGATGTTCGAGCGAGTCAAGCGGCCCCTCGGTCGTGCAGACCAGCTTTACGTTCATCTTGCGCATAATGTTGCGGACGCTGAAATCAGGCGTTCTCAGCATCTCGCTGCACGTCTCGTAGATTTCTTTAGCGGTATCCGGCCCAAGGAGCTTGTCTTTTACGCCGAAAGGCTTTCTCAGTTCCAGATGCGTCCAGTGATATAGCGGGTTGCGAAGGCAGCGGGGGACGGTTTGCGCCCATTTCTCGAATTTTTCATAATCATTCGCGCTGCCGGTGATGTACTTTTCCGCGATGCCGTTAGCCCGCATGGCTCGCCATTTGTAGTGGTCGCCATACAGCCAGGGCTGTGTGAGGTTGTCGAATTGGTGGTCCGCGGCGATCAGTTCGGCCGGAAGATGGCAGTGATAGTCGTAAATGGGCATTTTCGCCGCGTGCTCGTGGTATAGCACTCGTGCCGTATGGGTTTGAAGTAGAAAATCTTCGGAAATGAATTGGCTCATCTGCGTTTTCGCTTTCTCTTAGGCGTTTCGGTGGCTGATAGCACTGATTTTATAGGGCGATTAGTCCTTGTCTTCGGCGTTGTCTTCATCGGATTCGACTTTGCGCTCGGGAGGTTTGAATTCCGCCATTTTCTGGGCCCAGTCGGAGACCTGGTTCTTGCTCTTTTGCAGCCGCTGCGATTCCTTTCTGGGCTGGTTCTTCTCCTCTTCGGCGATCTTGCGCTCCCTAAGCCAATAGATGATCCATCCGATGGCCAGCGCCGGGACAGCTATCAACATGAAAATCTTGTACAACATCTTTCTGATCCTCTGCTTTCCAAACAACTAAGGAAAATTCCGGCCAAGTTTGTTGCTACAAAGAATGATACACGAATCTTTTTAGAAGGTCAAGGCGGCTTCGGGGCTCTGTTTTTGGTGTAAATACGTCTTAATAAGGAAATTTTTTGCATTGAAATCCCTCATAGTGAGCCAAAAACGCGGCAAAAGAAAAAAAGTTGAAAAAATTCCCATTTTTATCGTCTACATTCGGGGGGTGTTATACGCCTTTATTTATGAGTGGACTGTTTGTATGCGCACTTATATGGAAAATAAGGTTATGAAGCTGTTGGAATCACAGCTGTTGGTGCGGAGGCTCCGAGGGCACATGAGAAAGGATTTTCTGTGCCCTCGGTGACCCATCAACGGGGGATTGAACATGCATAAAGACCACGGAGTATTTGAACGCGGAATATCGCAGAACAGAATGATCAGACTGACTTTCTTTGGCGAAGAGCCTCGACAAGAGCCTCGACGTGAGTTCAAAAGTCAATGTGCGCCATTGTACTTCAGCAGGGGCAGGGCCGATAAGAATGAGTCAGACTGTTATTATTTCTGGGATTTCCAGGCCGAAGAAGGCAGGAATTTCTTCGCTTTAGAGGCTTCGGAGATCGTCGCAATGGAGTTGACGGAGGATACTTTCGATTTGGAAGAAATACGCCGCTCGAGGCGGAAAAAAAAGCATTCGACGTGAACGGCTGAACCCCCATTTGGGTTTATCTGCCCAATATTTGCTGCAATCCTTCTACAAGTCTGCCTATCCCCTCGGCGGCGGTTTCCTTCTGCAAGGCTCCGTAAGCAATTCTAAGATAGCACTTATCTTCGACGCCGAAGGTCATGCCGGGGATTACTGCGACTTTGTGCTTTTCGATGAGTTGCCTGACCAATTCCATCGGATTTGTGTCTTTATGGACTCGCAGCAGAAAATAGAACGCTCCGTCGGCGCGAGGTACTGTGACCAGATCCGCTATGCCGTCCAGTTCATTCAGAACCATGCGGCGAATTTCAGTGGTCATCTGCAATTTTTCGGCGCAGTATTGCCGGCCTGCTTCCATCGCGCCGACCGCCGCCCATTGTGATACAACCGGCGGGCAGATCAGTATCGTATCTTGTATCTTTCTTACCGGCATGAACAGCCGCTGCGGTATTACCATCCAGCCGATCCGCCAGCTCGCGAAGCCGTAAGCCTTGGAAAGCGAAAACAGAGAGATCGTATGGCCGGCGGCGCCGGCGGCAGAGCCGGGCGAGAAATGCTCGACGTTGTCGTACGTGAAATACTCATAAGCCTCGTCGCTGATGTGGTATATGCCGTTGTCGCAGCAGATTTCATTGACCCGCCGAAGGTACGACTCGCGATAAACCGCACCAGTAGGATTGTTCGGCGAGATAGTCACGACGGCTCTGGTACGATTCGTGATCGCCTTAACGATTTTCTCAGGCTGCAACTGATAATCCTCGTCGGTCGGCACGCAGACGGCCTTGCAGTCGGCTATCGCGACCGCCATCTCGTGGTTAAAGTAGTAGGGCAGTTGCAGAACGATCTCATCGCCCGGATCGGCGATAGCGAGAACCGCGTTGACAAAGCCCATGTTCGCCCCGGCGGTCACGACTATTCGGCTGCCCTCCGGGGGAATGTGGTTCTCGCTCTTTAGCTTCCTCTCGATTGCCTCCAGCAACTCCGGGATGCCCTGAACGAGCTTGTACTTGTGATTCTCGGGATCGGCCAGAAACTTTTGAATGCTCTCGACCGCCTGCGGGGGCGGGCCGTAATAGGCCACACCCTGACCGAGCGAGATCGTGCCGGGATTGCTGCGTATCAGTTCACCGACCACGGGTATGATCGGCGATTGCACTGATTGCATTCGGATACTGTCGTACATCGGTTCCATCCGTGCCTTTCAATGTGTGTGAGAAGGGGCAAGGTTGTGCCGCCTGGGTCCTGTGGCGAGGGCATCTTGCCCTTGTTCGAGGCCGAGACGGCCTCGGGACGCAAGGGCGGGACGCCCTCGCCACGTCAAGTCGACTTCGCACACATGGTCTTAGACCGTATAAGTAGAAGCAGCGGTTGTTCCGCCCCGGCCCGTCCAGTTCGTATGGAAGAATTCACCTCGCGGCTTGTCCACTCGCTCGTAAGTATGTGCGCCGAAGTAGTCGCGCTGGGCCTGGAGCAGGTTAGCGGGCAGTCGCTCGCTGCGATAGCCATCGTAGAAGGCCAGCGCCGAACTCATCGCGGGCATGGGAATGCCGAGCCTGACAGCCGTGGTTACCACGCGGCGCCAGGAAACCTGCGCCTTTCGGACGGCCTTCTTGAAGAACGGATCGAGGAGCAGGTTTTCCAGCTTGGGCTTTTTGTCGAAGGCTTCCTTTATTTTGCCCAGAAAGGCCGAGCGGATGATGCAGCCGCCCCGCCACATCAGGGCGATGCCCCCGTAGTTGAGATTCCAGTTGTGCTCTGCCGCCGCGGCCCGCATGAGCTGGTAACCCTGGGCGTAACTGGTTATCTTAGACGCATAGAGAGCCTGGCTCAGGTCGTGGAGAAATTTCTCCTTGTCGCCTCTGAAGGAGGTTCTGGGGCCTTTGAGCGACTTGGAAGCTTTGACGCGTTCTTCTTTCAACGCCGACAGACACCGCGCGAATACCGCCTCACCGATGAGAGTCAGGGGCTGGCCGAGGTTCAGCGCCTCGATTGCTGTCCATTTGCCGGTGCCCTTTTGGCCGGCAGTGTCCAGGATGAGGTCGATGACATAATTGCCGTCTTCGTCCCTGTGGCCGAGGATGTCCCGCGTAATCTCTATCAGGTAGGAGTCGAGCTCGCCCTGGTTCCACTCGGCGAAACAGTCGTGCATCTCCTGATTGGTCATGCCGAGGCCCTTGCTCATCATCTGATAGGTCTCGCAGATCATCTGCATGTCGCCGTATTCAATGCCGTTATGGACCATTTTGACGAAGTGGCCGGCACCGTTTTCACCCACCCAGTCGCAGCATGGCTCGCCGTCCTCGGTCTTTGCGCAGATCGCCTGGAAGATCGGCTTTACGTGCTCCCATGCGGGCGGTGAGCCGCCGGGCATGATGGACGGGCCTCGCAGTGCGCCTTCTTCGCCGCCCGAGACGCCGGTGCCGATATAGAGCTTGCCCTTGCTCTCGACGTACTCGGTCCGGCGGATGGTGTCCGGGAAGTGCGAGTTGCCGCCGTCGATGATGATGTCGCCGTCTTCGAGGTGCGGCAGCACCTGGTCGATGAAGGCGTCAACCGCCGGACCGGCCTTGACCATCAGCATGACTTTGCGCGGCGTGGCGAGATTCTCAACAAACTCCTCGACCGACCGGCAGCCGATGATGTTCTTGCCCTTTGCCCGGCCTTCCATAAAGTTGTCAACTTTGGATACGGTGCGATTGTAACAGGCCACCGTAAAACCTTTACTTTCCATATTAAGGATAAGGTTCTCCCCCATCACCGCCAGCCCCACAACGCCAATATCAGCTTTAGACATCTTATGTTACTCCTTACTGAAAATAATTACTGGTTCTCGATTTTGTCATTTAGGTGTTCACGCTGGAAAAATAGAGCTATGCGCTTTTGTCAATCCTCGTCCGACAGATCTCTGACTCCGGCGTTTTCCAGTTGACTAATCAGAACGGCAAGTTGTTTCCTGCACACTACCCAAATGTGTTCATACTTTATTTCGCCATACTCGTGCGCGATCACGTTTCTCAAGGCAGTCATGGCTCTCCAGGGAATTTCCGGCATTCTGTTCCGGAAGTCTTGGGAAACGCATCTGGCCGCCTCACCAATTATTTCAAGGTTCCGCTCGACGGCATTGCGAACCATCCGATTTTCGACGAAATCCTCGTACCGTATTTCGTCGGTAAACTGCAGCGCCGCTCGGGCGGCGTCGAGGATATCCCAGAGGCGCGCCATGTCATCAAGATCAGGCTGCATAGACTACCTCGTAAGTGCTGAGAATCCGGCGTTTTCGCCAGGGGTTTCGCAGCGCCTCTTTTTCAACAAGGTCCACCGAGCGCCCGAATAGAGCTTCGATTTCCTCTTTCATGTCCATTAGATCCCACGCGCTCCAGTGCGCATCAGCGTGAAAAACTACAAGGACGTCGACGTCGCTGTCGGGGCCGAAATCGTCTCGCAGTATGGAGCCGAACAGCGAGAATTCCCTGACCTTCCATTTTCGACAAAGCTCGGCGAGCTTTTCCTCTGCGATTTCAATCCCGTGATAATTCATCATTCTTTCGGAATCGTCGGAATATATCCGCTGGATAAACGGTGCAGGACTTCGCCTGCGTGGTGGACGACGAGTATTCCTTCGTCCTCTCTGTTCTCATAGTCGGCTATATTTATATCGTCCGGATTCATGTAGTCAAGGTTTACTTTGCGGCATCGCTGCTCGGGAATGCCCGTGGCCAGCACGACGTTGACTCGGGGTTTCTCCACGCCGTCGATGAATGTGCCGATGCCCTTAACGTGCGTCGAGTGAGCGATGATGCCTCGCGGCACGTCCTTGAACTGATCCATTCGTTTAAGGAAATAGTCGCGCGTGTGGTAGCCGATCTTGTCCAGCCATTTGCCGTGTGAATAGGAAATCTCGGTTATGTGCGGGGCGTAGATTATCAAGGTTGCGCCGTCGGCGAGTATCGGTTCGAGCTTGTACATTACCTTACCGCCGACCCAGAGATCGTCGTACATTTCAGGGGCGATACCGAGCACAGTGTCGTATGGCTTGTCTTTGTATGTGATATGTACCTTGTCGGATAGGTCGGCCGCCTTCTCCCAGGCTTCGAGAGTCTCGCCGATGAAGAGACCTTTGAGTTTCTCCGCGAGCGCGACTACGGCGAACAGCTTATGCGGTGTCGTAATAAATGAAGCGGCTTTCTCCACAACCGCTCGCGTCGGAGTCCATTTGGTGCCGTTTATCACCGGATTGGTTATTGTCCCGGCCAGCCAGTGGAACATGTGGATTATCTCATCGCCGGCGATGCCGGGAAAGATGTACTTGTGCCCGCCGGAAAAGCCGACCACCTCGTGCGGGAACACCGGGCCCAGGATGAAGAATTCATCGTATTCGAGAATCTTCTTATTGACCAGAACGTCGATTTCTTCGCGGAACAGGCCGTCGCTGATCTGATCGATTTCGTCTTCGGTGATCTTGCCGAGAGAAGTGAAAGTCTCCGGCTTCTCCCATTCGTGATTGAAGAATTTGACCGCCGCGTACTTGCTCTGCCGTTCGTCCTGGGTCATGCTGAGCCTGGCGCGAATCTGCTCTTCGCTCATTTTCTGATGCGTCCCCAGCGCCACCAGACAATCTACCGCCTTTGCCTTCGGCCCCAGGGACTCGTAGATCATCTTGAAAATCTTGCCAATGGGCCCGGACCTCGTATTGTCGGGGATTATCAGCAGGATGCGTTTGTCGGTATAATCGTTTTGCTCGAAGAAGTCCCCCACTGCCTCTCGTGCCTGAGCATCCTGTACGCTGCCGTCTTTGTCTTGTCGTTCTATAACCATAATTCGGTTGCTCTCACACCCCGATTATCTTAAATGGGCTATCCTAATAATTATACGTCTGTTATTTAATGCAGTTGCATAGTTTATTTCACAGATCGGGATTTGTTGTGCGGCACACACCCTACCAGCCCTCAGTATGACGCATCATACTCCGCTGAATGCGGAAAAGCCGCCGTCAATGGGGACAACTATGCCGGTGACGAATTTGGCCGCATCGCTGAGCAGCCACGTTACAGTCCCGATCAGTTCTTCGGCCTGGCCGAATCTTCCCATCGGCGTATGATCGATGATCGTTTGTCCTCGGTCGGTCAGATCACCCGTCTCTTCCTCGGTCAACAGAAAGCGGTTCTGCTCGGTCAGGAAGAACCCCGGCGCGATCGCGTTGACGCGAATCTCTTTGGAATAATTCTGGCAGATATGCACCGCCAGCCATTGCGTGAAGTTGCTGACCGCCGCCTTGGCCGCCGAATACGCGCCGACCTTGGTCAGTGGCGCGAGAGCGGACATGCTTGATATATTCAGGATGTTGCCGGAGCCCCTCTCGGCCATTTCTCTGCCGAAGACCTGGCTGGGCAGAATAGTGCCGAGGCAGTTCAGCTCGAAAACGAATCGAACCGCGTCTTTGGGCAGGTCAAAGAACGACATATCCGGCGACGTCGTCGCTTCCTTCTTGTTGCCGCCGGCGCCGTTGATGAGCACGTCTGTTCGGCCGAAAGCGGAATTGACTTCCTCCTTAGCCGATTGCAGGCTGTCCTTGTCCAGCACGTTGCACTTGACCGCGATGGCCGTGCCGCCACCGGACTTGATTTTGTCGGCAATTTGGGCGGCTGCAACTTCATCCAGGTCGAGAACGGCGATTCTCGCCCCGGCTTTGGCCAGCGCCGGCGCCATCGTGCCGCAGAGAACACCGCCGCCGCCGGTGATTACGATTGTTTTGTCTCTGATACTGAATAGATCGTCCATTATATTTGTCCTTCATACTTTACAGGTTGATAAAACCGCGCTGATAAGCCAGAATATACACCGAGTTGATTGAAAACACAACAGTTTTTGCTCGGCTCCGAGCCAGCCGGAGACTATTTGGGAGCAGAACATGGAAAAATACATGATCGCAAGATTCGATGAGATAGACGCCGTGGAGTGCCCGTGTGGCTTCTCGCGCAGGGCGTTTCTTACGCCGGACAACGGCACGGCCACCATGCACGTGGTCGATATCCAGCAGGACGCAAAGGTGCACTATCACAAGAAGCTGACGGAAATCTACTTCATCCTCGAAGGAGATGGCGAAATGGAGCTCGACGGCGAAAGGATCCCCGTCAAGCCTTTCACCGCAATCTTCATCAAGCCCGGCTGCCGCCACCGAGCCGCAGGAAAAATGAAAATCCTGAACGTCTCAATCCCCCCCTTCGACCCCGAAGACGAATGGTTCGACTGAGGGGACGGCGTAGATTCTGTCATAATCAATCACCGTATAGCGTCAAAATGACAACAATTAGGCATGTTTTGCACTCAACGCGCATTTTCTTCGCCATTTATATCTATTTTCTGGCACAAGAAGCACTTTTTTCAAAAATTATCTTGCAAAATAGCATTCTTGATGCTAATTTGCAATGATGATTCACAGGGTCGCACAATCACTCGTTGGTGCTCTTGCTGAGCAATTTCCTGCAGTGCTGATTGTCGGCCCGCGGCAGTGCGGCAAGACAACATTGGCCCGCCATTTCTTGCAAGGCACGTACTTTGATCTGGAGAAGCCGTCGGATTATCAGGTCTTCTCAGACGATGTCGAATTGGCCCTGAGCCGACTCGATGAGCCGCTGATTCTGGACGAGGCTCAGGTTGTTCCCCAACTTTTTTCTGTCCTGCGGTCAGTCATCGACCAGAAACGGCAGCGGACGGGACGATTCTATCTGCTTGGCTCTGTCAATCCGGCGCTGGTTCGACAAGTGTCGGAGAGCCTGGCCGGGCGTATCGGAATCGTTGAACTGACGCCGTTTCTCTACCCGGAAATCGCCAGCGGCGATCTGGACTTAGGCAGCTATTGGCTGCGCGGCGGCTATCCCGATGCCTGCCGAGAGCCGGACGAGCAACGACGGATTCGATGGCACGAACAATACGTTCAGGCGCTGGTCGAGCGGGATTTGGCAAGACATGGTCTCAAGAGCTCACCCTTTGAGATGCGGCGTTTCCTTGGCATGGTGGCCCACCTGCACGGAGGGCTCCTCAACGCTTCCGAGCTTGGCCGGTCGCTGGGGATCAACTACCATACGGTGGGCAGATACCTCGATATTCTCGAAGGGCATTTTCTGATTCGCCGCCTGCCGCCCTGGTATTCGAACGTCGGCAAGCGCTTGGTCAAGAGCCCGAAGGTCTACGTGCGAGACAGCGGATTGCTGCACTATCTGCTGGGCATCCGCAACGACAGGAACCTTCTCGAGTCTCCGCGGCGCGGCGCCAGTTGGGAGGGTTGCATAGCCGAGCAGATTATCGCCTTAGAGAAGCTCCGTTACGTCGGCAGCCAGTTCTGGTTCTATCGCACCCGCGCCGGCGCCGAGATCGACCTTGTAGTCGAGCGAGGCGGGCAGCGAATCGGCTACGAGTTCAAATGCGCCTCTTCCGTTGGCCGGTCCGGTGCCTCCGGCCTCAACACCGGCCTAACCGACGGCGTCATCACCCGCGGCGGCGTCGTCTACTCCGGCCCGCACCGATACCCCCTGACCGATCAAATCGAAGCCATCCCCGCAGAAATCCTCCTGCTGGAGAACGGCAGACCGTCGTGTCAGTCAGGCTAACATCATGGTCGCCTGTAGGCCGTGGCACATTGAGACTGAAACAGATCAGATGTAACCCTCCAGCGAGTTAGGATGATTTTAATTCAAAGATGTCCAGTGCTCATTCCTATTTCCCCTTGAGTGCTCGATATAGAAACAGCTTTTCCCTTTTCTGGGAGTCCATTGGAGCACTTCTCACTTCATCTTCCAACTCATTCAGAGTGGCGCGAGATGGAAGGTCAAGGCTACGAAAAATATCCTGTTTGGTGGATTCGGGGAGTTCTTGGGTCAGACGCTCAATCGCTCGGTTGGACGCACGCTCGATTGTATGCAATTGTGAGGTCGTCCTTTGAACCTGTGTTTTTGCGGCTTCTTCTCGAACCTCGGCACGTCGTGTGGCTTCATGTTGAAGAAATGCGATGTAAAGTGAGGCAAGAGCCACAACCAAGGATAGAGCAGATGCAAGAGGTATAAACTTCAGTATCGTGCCCCAGAAGTACACACGCCAGCCTTGAGGCTCGTGGCAAGCCTTGCACTTTTTGACCGGCGTTGGGTTCGATAGCTCTTCACCGCAGAATCTGCATTTGGTCATTAGGACATAGCCTCATAGTGTAGCAACATACTGTGGGATTGCTTCACAATTTGTTGCTACTCCCGGCATTCACCACAACTGGTTTCATGATCAGCTGTTTCTCCTTCTCCAAGGCATTCGAGGCGCAGGCGAAGCGCTCCTTAGATAACTTGCCAGACTATTATCGGTTTCGACCACGGTTTGTGTAACCTCATCTTTGTAACGCCGAAGCTTCTCGATTGTTACATATTGGGCGTCCCGTCCTCTATGTGCTATGTCTCCGCGCGCCTTAACAAAACGGTTAACTGCACTACTACCGAGTGACCACTGGTCCGATAGATTCTTGATTCCAAGGAACCGTTTAAAAAGGGGATCGATGATATTGCTCTTCGGAGTATTGATACCCGTAATGGTCATCTCGAGATGCTTGATGTAGACTACTTTCCATCCGTCTCCAGCAAGTTCGAGCGGTTTCAGTTCATGTTTCGACTCCTTAACGCTCTTGGAAAGTTCTTTCCTCACAGGAAGAGGTAAGGTGTCAGGTTTATCACAGTTGCTTTCGAGGTACTTTGCGGATTCCAGAAGTACTTCCTCAAGATACAACTCCCAAGCTGCACACAACATCAATACACCACTTCGTGTTATATGACCCAGGCCACGACGACCACGTCCGTTATGGTTGAGTTGTGAGTGAGTAGAAATCAAACGGTCAACTTCTCTTAGAAGGTTGTTTTCAAACTTTTGCAGGGCGTGTGATGGCATCTGAGACCCCCAAATCTGATCTCAATTAGGATTCTACTGCTTATTCTGCATACTTTCCCAGAAGTAAGTTCTCGTGCCGTTATTCTCATAGTAGCGAATCATCCATGATCTTCCGGTCCAGCGATCAGTCTTAATCGTCATGATTCCTTGTGGCCCAGTTGCTTTGACGTCATATCGGTGCCCAAGCAAATAGTTGCCCACAAAGCCAAGAGTAACTCCCAAAGCAATCCCCAATAGAAAGACAGGCAGTTTATTCTTCATCTCATACTCCTCTCGTGCAGAAACCGTTCCGGCGACTACAATGATTTACTCGTGATGTTTATTGGTTTCGTCTATCACAAAAGCTTCTTATGAGAGTTTCCATGTACTAAACGAATCAATACACCGATTAAATTCAGGATTTCTAACTGGCGGTTCAGTTATAGGACAATCGGATTGTTTTGAGTGATGTTCTGCCGTGAGGTATCCTGCCTTTGCCGTCTAAGACCACTACTTCTCTTTCATTAACCAGAGGGTTGATACGGTTGTCGAGGAACTTCTTAATTGACCACGTTTCTTGGGCAGCATTTTGACGGGCGTATTTGCCGACTGGTGCATTCAAACGGTCTCTGACGACGATACGAACGCGGTCTTGGTCCCATACCTTCTTTTCGAGTTCTGCAATTGTCATTTCGTTTCTCCTATGCTTGCCATTTATGGCCAGCCATTTTACTTGCTGGCTCTAATTGGGCGGAGCGCCCCCTGAAGCCGGGTACTTCCTTTAGCGTGCTGATGTTATCGTCGTAGGTGCGTAGAAGCCTCGCTTCAGGGTACTATCGGCGCAGGAAGAGCGGCACTTGAGAATAATCAGGAAAATAAAAGCGGACGTTGGGGCGGCCAGATGCATGTCTGTCGTTTTTGGCTTGTATGTGCCGTGTATGATTGTAGAATCTTGTGTTAGAGGTATGAATGACATGACGGTTTTTACATATTCTCAGGCGAGGCGGAATCTTGCCGGCCTGCTGGATCGGGCGGCTAAGGAGGGGAAGGTGCAGATCAGGAGGAAAGACGGCAGCGTTTTTACGCTCTGCCCGGAGAAGCCGGACACGTCTCCGCTGGACGTTAAAGGTGTCAAAACAGGCGTGTCCACGGACGAGATCGTTCGCGCTGTCCGCGAATCACGGCGCCGCAAGGGCTAAGACCGTTTGACGGTTCGCATGCGTTTGCAGAACCGTCAAGCCGCAAATTCTTGCAGTACTTCAGGATGTCGGGCTGCCACTTTTAACAACGTAACGGCTGCGCCTGAAGGCGACTTTCGACCCTGCTCCCATTCCTGAAGTGTTCGCACTGAAACGCCAAGAAGCTTTGCAAAGGTCGCTTGAGAAAGTCCCGTAGCTGCCCTTGCAATAGCCACCAGCGCTCTTTGCGGCGGCAGGATTTCATCTTTTTCTATTGTTCCGTCGCGTCTGGTGATTACACGGCGAATGGATCCGTCCGGCAGCGTTGTTAACTCTGTCTTTCGCGCCCACTCACCGTGTTCAGTATCACCCAGAGCCTGGGAAAGCTCAGCGTTAAGATCGCGAGTCTTTTCCCATGCAGCTAATTGTTCATCGGACAACTTACCCATTTTCAAAAATCTCCTTCAGACGTCTGAGTAATACAGGATCAATATTCTCTTTTACGTTCTTTGCATACAGCGTCACCAATACGATCTGTTCTGGATCGAGACGGAGAAAGTAAACCACTCTTATGCCGCCTCGTTTCCCTCACCCTTCGGCTGCCCAGCGTACCTTACGACATCCGCCGGAGCGAGGGATTACATCACCAGCATCCGGGTGTTCAGCCAAATAGAACTGTAGCGCCGCGAAATCATCATCGCTTAAGTACTTATCCCGAACCAATGCGAACGGTTGCAATTCAATGAACGTGAACATAACCTATATATACGTCTATGGCGTATATAAGTCAAGGGCCATATGGGAAAGATTGTGATGTTCTCTACATTGCAGCTATTAGAAAAAGGAGTAGGTTCGGGTGAAACCGAACCGGCTTGCAGCCATTGCCCCGAATGGTATAATACAAGCATGATTAGACTTCAAAGAATTACTCGAACTATTTTTCGTTAGGAATCCACGGGACGACGATCACAAGCTTGAGTGGCAGTAAGCGAAAGAAGGATTATTGTTGGAGGTTTTCTAGTGTTGAACAAACAGGTTTTTGCATCGTTTAATTTATGCTTGGCTCTTGTGTTTTGCTCGCCGCTAATACCGCTCATCGGCGGCTCTGATCACATGCGGGATGGACAGATGGCCGGATATCTGGGCGCGCCTCGCGAGAGAGTTCCGGAAACTTATGGCGGCGGATTTTCTATGTATGTGGCGGCGTGGCCTTTGCTGGAGGAATATCCGGGGAATCGTTTTCAGACCGGTCTTTTCGGCACCTGGATGCACGCCCAGAATGAAAAGCCCAAGCCTATCGAAAGGATGTATTCGGATATCGAGGGCGGGCTGGGATGGTGGCGCGACACGCGATTCGCCACGGAAACGCCGAAGTTCATCATGGGCGGCGTGCAGTTGAATTTCCGTGGGTGGGCCAACGGCCCCGGGGCCGGCAAGGGAAGGGACTGGGATCAGCCGAAAGGCAAGTACGGCGTGGCGCAGCTCAGTCCCTGGGTGATATGGCCTCCGGATGGGCTGAATCTCAAGCAGGGGACCTGCGGCCAGCTTTGGGGCTACGGGTATCTGCCGCTGCCGCTGACCGAACCTAAATCCAAAACCGCCGGCAAAGACGTTCCTACCGGAAATCACTGCTGGACCCTGTTTCTTAACACCGGAAACTTCAAAGGCCCGGTTACCTTCTTCACTCCCTATTTCTTTTCCCAGGTGACTGTTGACGAGCCTCGCACGGCGGGCATGTTTCTGGACAGCCGCCCGGCCAATCCCAACAGGGCCTTACAGATGGAGACCCAGTACGTTCCCAGAGCCCAGGCCACCGACAACAAGGGGGATACTTACGCTCGAATAGCTCCAACGTCGTTTCCGCGAGGGCCTGAAGGCGAATCGCGGGTCGTTCACCGCATAACAGCTTATACCAAAAAGGCGCTCTGGGATGCCGTGGAGAACTGGTTCGAAGGCGGCCCGGCGGCAAGCGGCGTCATCGATACCGACGAATCGGTTTTACACGAGTTTACAGGAAAAGGGTGGGCAACGTGGAGAATTTATAGTTATTCAGAACCCAAAGAGCAAAGAACGCGTATCGACTGGGATTCATTCGCCCACCCCGCGGCATTCGACCCGCATACCTTTGGCTACCGGTGGAACGACGAACTGGTGACGAAAAAAGACACCAAAGACGGGCCGCTGGTGACGCTTCCCGAATACTATCGCCTGGAAAAAGACGGCAAAAAGTCCCGATGGGTGGTGGTACAGCCGAAAGACGTTCCGGCAGAAACGGGATTGGCCGAGGTCAGCTTCAGTCCACCGGCTGCAAGCCCCTCCGAACCTTACGTCACTCCCGACGATCCGGAAAGTTGCTGGAAAAAGCCCGGCCCCGTGGCGGGACCATTCCAGGCATATCCTGGCGACGGCAGCGTTGTGACCTACTACTGGTATCGATTCGCAGACCAGCCGGCACTTCTCAACGCCGATTTGACGGACAAGGAGCGGGAGGCCGTGCAGGCGCGCGTGGAAAAACTCCACCGTCACTGGACAAAAGACCGCGAATACCTGCCGCCGCCGGCATTTGGAAAACTGGCCGATATCGATCCGGCTTTGATCGTAAGTCCTCCGAAAGGACTTGAGGTGGGATATGTACCTATCGTCACCAGACAAGGACCGAAAGAATAGATCGACTTCAAGGCCGATCGCGGGTGAGATGGAATTGTTCATCAGGTGCACGATGGCATAATGCGAGTATGATTAGAAATCAATAGGCTATGATTCGCAAGACTGTACAGAAACACAACTTGGATGACTCTTCGGAGATTGAGCAAAACATTGAGTATTGGCTGAGTAGGCCTTCGGCAGAACGCCTCGCAGCGGTCGATGCACTCAGGCGTAAGTATTATGGAGATTCGCCGCGAATCCAAAAAGTCGCTCGGGTTGTTCTCCTTGAGGAATCGCCTGGACAGAAAACTCAGAGCTGAATACGGAAGAAGATGAAAGCTCTTTACAATACAGACCGTTGCCGGTATTATAATGACTCTTCAGGCCGATGTAGCTCAATGGCAGAGCACAGCTTTCGTAAAGCTGAGGTTGTGGGTTCGACTCCCACCATCGGCTTTTATGATAGAGAAGAAATACGAAAAATTACGGGATATATTAAGAGGCCTCGGCAGAGTCGTCGTTGCGTACTCGGGCGGGGTGGATAGTACGTATCTTTTGAAGGCGGCGGCTGATACGCTCGGGGCTGAGAATGTGCTGGCTTGTATTGGGGTGAGCGCGTCCTTGGCGCGGTCTCAGTACGAACAGGCGATCAGGAATGCCGAGATCATCGGCGCCGAGGTGATGGAGACGCAGGTCGACGAGGTCGAGGACAGTAATTACTCGGCGAACAAGGCCGACAGGTGTTTTCACTGCAAGTCGCATTTGTACGGGCTGCTCGTTGATATCGCCAGGGAAAAGGGTTATAACTGTGTCGTTTGCGGCAGCAATTTCGACGATAAGGACGATTTCCGGCCCGGCAACCGTGCTGCGAAGGTCTTCGGCGTACATTGCCCGCTGATGGATGCCGAGCTGAGCAAGCCCGAGATACGCGAGCTTAGCAAGCGGGCGGACCTGCCGACGGCGGAGATGCCGGCGTCGCCGTGCCTGGCTTCGCGGGTCATCTACGGCCTGGAGGTAACGGCCGAACGGCTAAAGCAGGTCGAACAGGCCGAGGATTTTCTCAGGAGCCTCGGATTGGTTGAATTTCGCGTCCGGCATCACGACACCATTGCCCGAATCGAGGTCAACCCTCAGGACATCGAGACGGTTACAGCCGAACCGATGCGCTCGCAGATCGTAGAAAAGCTTAAATCCCTGGGATTCAAGTTTGTAACGGTGGACCTGCAGGGCTTCCGCTCGGGCGCTCTCAACGAATCATTGTCCGAAGAAGATAAGCTCAAGAGCATTTAATCAAACGGTTCAGGAAGGAAATATGTTTAATACGATAGCCTCTAAAGCGACGGCGGCGTTCTTTTCTCTTGTGGTCGTTCTTTGCCTGTGCCTGGGCGCCGACGTGCACGAGGCGACGGCCAAGGGTCTGGAGCTTCGGGCGATGAGTTTCAACATTCGCTACGGCTCGGCCAACGACGGCGAGAATCGCTGGCCGGATCGCAAGGAGATGGTTTTCGACGTTATCCGCAAGCAAAAGAGCGACGTAGTGGGCCTGCAGGAGGCTCTGCGGTTCCAGATTGATGAGATTCGCGAGGCCGTGCCTGTCTACGGCGAAATCGGCGTTGCTCGCGAGGACGGCAGGATAGACGGCGAATACTCGGCGATTCTGTATCGAACCGATCGTTTCGGCGTAGCCGAGGCGGGAACCTTCTGGCTTTCCGATACGCCGGAAGTGCCCGGTTCGAGCCACTGGGGAAATGCCTGCGTGCGCATCTGCACCTGGGCCAGGCTCATCGAAAACAGAACGGGCAAAGCTTTCTACATCTATAATACCCACCTGGACCACATTTCCCAGCCTTCGAGAGAAAAAAGCACGGCTCTTATTGCTCAGCGCATTGCGAAGCGAAATCATGACGATCCATTCGTCTTAACGGGTGATTTCAATGCCGGCGAGAACAATCCGGCCGTCACTTACCTTAAAGGCAAAACCCCCGCCGATACGCCCGTTACCATGGTTGACACGTTCCGCGTCCTGCATCCCAACGTCATAGACGTCAGAACACACCACGCCTTCAAAGGCGCCCGGCAGGGCAGCAAGATCGATTACGTTCTTGCGCAGCCGACTGCAAAAGTGCTGGAAGCGCAGATACTCTACGACAACACCGATGGCCGCTACCCTTCCGACCACTACCCCGTTACCGCCCGGCTCCGTTTGCCGATGATGAAGAATCGCTGAGAGCAAAAATGGGATTACCCGGCCTGTCCGCACTTATGGCGGGCAAATCGGCCCGTTCGACTGCACTCAGAGCCTGCCCTGGGCGCAGCCTAACGGGACAAGCTTGAATTGGTCGAGTAGACGTGGTATGGCCTTTCTGGTTAGGCCCTTACAAATAGAATTGTGCGCAAAATGGTCATGAAATATTATTCATCCGACAGTTGGGATTCTCAGCGATGGTATGATAAACATTTCCCGCAGTTTGAGTGCGGTGACGGTGACCTTGCGTCCCAAGACAGTCAAGTAGTACTTGTACGAGTTTGCGATTTTCTTGATCAAGCCGTGTTTTCGCAGTCGCTTGAGCAGCCTCGATACCTGATGAGCACTCTTGCCGGACAAGTATCGACAAAGATTACGATTTTGAAATCCGCTGATGTTGAATTCGCCCTGGATGATGGCACGGAAAAGATCAAAGTCATTGCCAATCTCGTCGGCGTAATTACCATTGAGTTTCCGTCCCAGAAACGTGACGATATTCTCAGGCTTTACCGAGTGAACGGCAGTGCGCACGAATCTCATCCCGCAAAGACTCGGCCCATTTGGTGTAATCGAATATACGAATGCCTTTTGTTCCAAGCAGACGGCTCATTCCCTCGGCATAACATATACCGGGGATAGTTTGCGTCAGGACGACTCTGTCCAGGCACGACAAGGTACCTTGAATTTTGTTTGCATGACGTACGGCGAAACTTTCCATAAGCGGCTATCCTTGCAAGTTTTTACGGATACTTTTATAAACCGCCGAGTATAGTCTAAAATTTTGCCGGTTGAGTAAAGTGGTCAAATGTTTTGTGAAACCGGGTGCTGTATAGGTTCATTGAAATGGTCAGTTGTAGGGCCGCTTCAAAGATGGTGCCAAATCGTCTTATCCCATTCGACTTCGCTCAGGGCAGGATTTGGTGACATCTTTGATCGGCCCGGCACGTGCCAAGTCTTTGGTTCGAGAACAAGCAACCTCCCTCCCTCCCTCGAAAGACGGTGGGGAGGGAGATTGCGGTTGTACAAATAGGATGGCGCCTTCTGAGCAGAAGGGATACTTCGTGAGGCGTCAGCCTTCCATCCAACCCTCTTTGGTTCCGGCTTGTCCGGGTTAGGGAATAGCAGGTTCAAATCTTTTTTTACAGCTCATTCTTCCGTTATGAGTCCTCGGGCGCGCGCAAAATAAATTTTGCATACCTCGCCGGCTGTTTATGATCCGAGGAGGCATTTTTGGGGGTTGTTGCCGGGGTCGTAGTATCGGGCTTCGATTCGGTTTCCTTCGGGATCGCGGAAATAGATTGACATGCCGGTGCCGTGGGCGCCCCACCGGGGGACGGGGCCTTCTTCTATTTCTGCGCCGTTGGCGCTGAGCCGCTCGGAAAGATCGTCCCACTCGGCCTTGCCCAAGGCGATGCAGAAATGATTCAGGTTCTCGCGGCCCGGCGCGGCCGGGCTGGTCTTTTGCCACATCTTCTTGGGAAAAAGGTCGATAATAGTATCGGAATTCAGCCGCACCGAAGGAAAGGGCACCTCTCCATTCCGATACTCCTCCAGCCGCTCGGCCTCAAACAGAAGTACCTGCGTGTAGAAAGCAACCATCTTCTCGTCGTCTTCGACGTTCAAAACAATATGATCCATCAAACATTCCATGTTCGATACCTCCGAAGCAACTATCACAATTGAAAACAGGGCCAACTATAGTTTCAGCTTCCGAAAACCTTGACTTTGCCAAGTTCCATTTTCACCGGAGTGCGAACAAAAGTAAAAGAAAAAGCTTCAAATGCCGTCGGAGCGGTCCCTTTTGCACTTGACATTCAACGTGAAAATCTGTATAATAAAGTCATACAGTAGGGGGCTTGATTTAAGGCGAGACTCAAGCATTCTGAAAATGGTTCCCACAGCTATTTATGAGGGGGCGATTTCCGTGTTCCTGCCTGGTATGTCTGCCTGGCATTGCTGTCGGGAAGTAAATATGAGGACAGGAACACCCCGATAGCAGGGGGGTAAGTGTTATCACTGATGAAATGGAGGGAGAAATAATGAGAAGTAAACCAATGCTGGTTTTCTGTTTGTGCCTGTTCCCGGGCGCCGCGCCCACTATGGCAGCCATGTGGCCTACGGGGCCGGCGGTTTACGGCGACGGTGGCGTTGAGGTACAGAACAAGTTTGACGCGATAACCAACGATCCCATAGGCGACAGCAGCGTCGATGTCCTGAATGACGCGATCCTGGACGACTATGATTCGGTATGGGAAATAGACGGATCGGGATCAGCCGTTAGTACGTTGTTCATGGAAGCGGCGGGATTTCGCAACTCGAACAAGTTCGGGCTGTACGATCCGTTCAACCTGAGCAACAGAATTGAGATATTTTCCGGCTCGGGCGCTCCGGGCGACGTCAGGGTCGTCACAATGCTGGCAACGGGACAGATATGGGTCAATGGTGTGCCCACCGGCGCACCGCTTACTGCGGCCAACCATTTCGGCTTTTACCTGGACGCAAGCGTCGGCAACGGGCGTGCGGATGCCATCTTCTACAGCGACACGCTCCATAACGCCGACGGCGTGGATCACATGTATGCTTATCAGGGAAAATACTCGGATCCCGACCGGATCCAAATCGATCCCTTCGCCGAAGGTAATTGGACGAACAACATGTATGCGTTGGCTTTCGAGGACCTGTGGAACGGCGGCGACAGGGACTACAGTGATTTCGTCGTGATGATGGAGTCCGTCACCCCCGTGCCCGTCCCCGGAGCCATCCTGCTCGGGATGCTGGGATTGAGTGCAGTCGGAGTGAAGCTGCGAAAGTACGCATAACATCCGGCGAATACATCTCGATATAAACTGATAATACCGTAATCAAAAAGGCTGTGAGTTTGCGACTCGCAGCCTTTTCTCTTTCGAAAGTTCCAAGGTCTATAGTTTGTGCAGTCACTTGATCTTTCGGCACCAGGCTCTGTAGAAGGATTTTAGTTGGTCGGCCATTGCTTTTTCTTGGGTGATGAGGTTGTTGGACTCGGTTGGGTCGTCTTCAAGGTTGTACAGGCGGAGGGTTGGTGTTTCACGCTTTCTGTCGGATTCCTGAATCAGCTTCCAGTCGCCTTTGCGGACGGCGTAGCGCGAGCCGTCGGTTTTTGACCAGAAAAGGGCGTCGTGAGGATCAGGCGCGTCCGGACGGCGCCAGCAGTCGAGCAGGTTCTTGCCGTCGAGGTTTCGCGGGATTTTCTGTCCCACCGCGGCTAAGAGAGTTGGCAGGATGTCGATGTGCATTACCGGCGACGAGCAGGCTTGGCCTTTATCAAGCCTGCCGGGCCAGTTGGCGATGAACGGCACGCGGATTCCCCCCTCGAACCACTGGCCCTTTTGTCCTGTCAGCTTCCAGTTCGAGTTGTCTCTGTAGCCGCCGTTGTCACCCACGAAGAGAATCAGGGTGTTCTCGCGGACGTTGTTCTTTTCGAGAGCTTCGACGACGCGGCCGATTCCCGTGTCGAGAGCGTCGATCATTGCCCTGTGGACGTCGCCGTCATTGCGGCTCAGGTAAGACTCGGGCGCCTGGTCAGGGGAATGGATAGCAGTGTAAGAAAGATACAGAAAAAATGGCCAGGGGTGCTGAGCATGCCGCTCGATGAAATCGACGGCCCGTTCGGTGAATTCATCGGTCAGGTATTTCGTTTCAGTCACCGGCTGCGTGCCGTTGTAAACGGGCATGTAATAGGGCCGGTTTTTCCCTAAGAGCCAATGCGTTCCCACATTGGTCTTGAAATAGTCGTGCATGCCACCTAAGAATCCGAAGAACTCATCGAAGCCGCGTCCGATCGGAATGTTTTCCGGCCTGCCGTCCCAGGCGCCGATCGAGCCGGTGTTGTGCCATTTGCCGATGCAGGCGGTGGCGTAGCCGGATCGCTTGAGATACGAGCCGATCATTCGTTCGGTTTCAGGCACGACGGTTCCTCTCAAGAATCGCTGGTAGTATCGGCCTGTTAGTATCGACGCACGCGAGGGCCAGCACATCGGATGAGCCGAATAAGCGTTGGTCATGCGGACGCCGCCTTCGGCGAGTCGGTCGAGATGCGGCGTGCGAACGGGCGTCGAGAACGTCTGCGGATAGCAGCCGACCTCCCCGTAGCCGAGGTCGTCGGCGATGATCAGCACGATGTTCGGTCTCTCGGGGTCTCCGGCCGCGGCGCCGAGTGCGAACGACAGGACGATAATAACTGTCAAAGCTTTGCACGTTTTCATGCGCCAAACTTTAATAGAAAAGGCCCATGCAATCAATATGCATGGGCCTTTTTATCTACTTTTTACGGTTTAAGACTTTTTACATTACTGACCCTCACCGTCGCTCGGGCGATACAGCCGAATATCATCGATCAGCATCTCGCCGGCGCCGCCGGTAGCCATTACGTTGCCTTTGGCGCCCAGACCGATAATGATCTGGTCGACGTCCGCCAGGTTTACACCCCTGTCGGCAAAGGTTTGCAGCGGAATGGGCCATTCGGTCCAGATGCCGGTCTGTGCCGCCGCGGCGTCGGGATGATTATAAACAACAGGCTGGCTGTTGGCGTTCGCCAGAGCGACATAGAAAGGCTCGGGGTCGTTGGCCGGATCGCCCTGGAACCACAGCGACAGCTCTGTGACGCCGTGCGCCGTCCAGTCGCGAGGCGAAGTCAGCGTCAGCGCTGCCTCCGAGAACGTCACGCCGCCGGTATTCAGATACGACAGCGGCATTGACTGGGTCCCGCTGTGGACGTCGACTTTCTCGGCATACGGCGGAAGCAGATTCCCGACCTGCGAACCGTTTGTCGCATCCTCGAAGCCGTCAATCCAGTGCTGCCAGATCGCCTCATTCTCGGCGTCGTTGTCGGTATAGCTCTCGAAGTCATCGACCAGCAGGAAGTCGGCAACCGTGAAGCTCCAGATTCGGCCTTCGACGACTGTGCCGTCGCTGCTTACCTCGTCGATTCGCCAGTAGTAAGGTCCGCCGCCCCACTCGACGCCTTCGGCCGGGCTGAAGCTCGTGTCGCTCTGACGGCCTCTATAAACGCCCGTCGTGTCGGATGCGTCGGCGTCGGTGACGGCATCAACATCCGTGCCGAAGTAAACATCGTGCTCGGCGGCCTCATCGCCGGGCTGCCAGGACAGTGGCAGCGCGTTGTCGATATCCGGATTCGACCCGTTGTCCGGGCTCGGGTCCCAGGCGACTAAAGGATCGCCTCTCATAGCCTCCACAAGTTCCTCGGCTGTCAGCACCTTATTGTATACCCGCACGTCATCGATCATGCCGGTGAAGGTTTCATCCCACTGATTGCTGCCGATAAGGAACGGACCGTCGCCGGCTTCGGCGGCAGAAGCGGTCAACTGCTGGGCCTCGACGCCGTTAATATAGAACGTGACCGTCTGTTCCGGCTGGAAGGTGACCGCTACGTGCTGCCACGTCTCTGTCGAGATGACAGCGGCATCGGCGTCATGATCCAGAATGCCGGGCGTAGTAAAGCGGAGATGGTTATCCAAAGCCTTGAATGCATAGGAATCGCCCAGAGCCACAAAACCCCTGTTGCCGCCGAGTATGGCGGGATTGACCCAGCAGGCGATGGTGATCGCCTCTCCAATTTGCAGGGCGTCCGGCGTCCCGCAATCGAGCCAGCTATCGCCGTCAAACTTCAGAGCTCCGCCGTCCTGTCCGACGACCCACTCGAGATTTCCGGAGAATTCGCCGTGGTTGTTCTGACCCGACCAATCCACAGCGGCGGAGCCTTCGCCTTCGTCGAGCGTCCACCATCCGACCAGAGTCGGATCGGTTACGGGTATCTCCGGCAGCGTTGTGAAGCTCCAGACGTCGCCCTTATGCGTAGTAGCCGCATCGAATTCATCGACCCGCCAGTAATAGACCGTGTCTTTGGCAAGCGGCTCCGACGGCGTAAATGTGGTCAGATTCTGTTGCGCACCGCCGGTCGCATCGTTGACGTCGTCGAAATTGTCGCCGAAGTAGACAGTATGGAGCTTTGCGCCGAATCCGCCGGTCCAGGAGAGAGTCGGCTCCTGGGTCACAAACCTTCCCTCATCTGCGGGATCGGGATTGTACGCCGTCTTTGGCGGAACCAAAAAGCTCCAAACCTGGCCCTCATAAGTAGTCTCGGGATCGACCTCATCGACGCGCCAGTAGTAGGTTGTTCCCGGCACCAGCCCTTCGGGGAATGCGAATCCGACAAAACCGGCGATAAAGCTGGTCGTCGACTGGTTGCCCTGGAATGCTTCGTCGGTACCGTTTTCGACGGCTTCGAGGCTGTCGGAGAGGTACACATCGTGCGAGGTCGCCGTAGCCCCGGCCGACCAGTTCAGGTCCACCCACGTGTCGGCGTGTACGGCGCCGTCGGCGGGATCGGGATTGCCCGCTCCCAGAACGGTAGGATCGAGGAGCGTCGAGACCTCGGAATGAGCGATGATGTCCTCATCGGACAAAGCCCGGTCGAAGACGACAGCTTCATCCAAAACACCCATCAGGTGGTCGGCCGGACCGGCGCCGCGGGCGCCGATTCTCAGGCGCGGCAGATCGACGCTGCCGTCGCTGGTTCCCATGAGCTTGCCGTTGATAAAGACCTGGGTCCCTGAGCCGTCGTTGCGAAATGTAAGGTGAACCCATTCACTCTGTTGAATGACAAGATCCTCAAGGGTGAAACCGGCGGTCGGAGTGAAACGATAATCGGCTACTCCGTACTCTGTAAATCCCACTTCTCCAAGCGCGGTCCAGCCCGCGAGACGAATGGACGTATTATCGCTGTCGTGCAGGGCCTGCGAGTCGTTGGCGGCCGGAGGCTTGGTGGTTTTGACGATGTACTCCACCGTCCACGGGCCGGGCAGGTCCGTGGCATCCTCGAAATTGGCTCGATTGGCGCCGCTCCTCTCGAATCCGACCGCCGTGCCGGGACCGAACAGACCGTCGGCGCCCGTAACGACACCGTCGTAGACGCCGTCGAGCCCGCCGCCGCCGGAATCGATGCAGTCGGTTCCGGTCTCATTGAACTTGTACCAGTGAAGCGGCTCGGCTGTGCCTATTGCTTCTTCCCAGGCGGCCTGATCAGCCTGAGCCACCCCGGCGATCACCAGAACTGAAATGAGCAACAACATTTGTAAGACTATTTTGTACATTACTAATCCTCCTATAAAAATTGGTTGATAACGCCCGATTGAAGACCATTTTCGAGCTTCTACTATACCGCGGGAACCGGGCCTGAAATGCCTGCCTTACCCTTTCTCCAGAGTTAAGAGATTGCACACCACTACCTCGAATCTTACGGACTCGGCGGCTGCTATGACACTTTTATGTTTTGCACCTTAAGGAATATGCCAAAAGAGCCGTCCCGAGCCGATCGCAAAACATCATACCGTTCGAATAACCGGCCTGCCTACAAACTAACAAATGTTAATAATACAGGATTCGGCGCTGCTCCGTCAAGAAAAATCCAAAGCCACAGCTTAAAGGCAGGCAATCCGCGGCTTAAATAAGGTTGCTGTTCTCTCTATTCTTACTTCGATGTTTCTCTTTTTTTGCTCAGGATCGCTATGCAGCTACCCACAGCCAAATAAAGGGCCAATACTATTGCGGTATACATGATCCGCCGGTCGTTGTGAGGCTCCGAGGGTACGGCGGCTCGCGACAGGATGCTTATGTTCATGGAATCGGGGACGTTGCGCTCCATGTCCTTCTGTTCCTTACGTTGACGAACGGCATCGAATAATTCACGCTTTTCCCAGAGCTTAGCGGTTTCCTCCTCGTACAATTGAGCTTTATCAAATAACTTGTGAAACTCTTGGCGTTCCTTCTCGATTTCCGCACTCAATTGCTGCTCTTCTTCTTTGGCCAGAGCCAGTCGGCCCTCCAGAGGCTTGGCTGCTTCCAGGGAATCGTAAGAATTATCGCTCGGTATCGTCCCCGGCATGTAGGCATTGACACGTGGCGCCGTCGGGGCCGAACTGACATCACCTTCGGTCTGAGCCCCCCATTGACGCTCCAGTTGCATCTCCCGCTTGCGGAGTGACTCTTTGGCATACTCAAGTGCTTCCTCCATACGGCGGTAATCCGGGTGCTTGGGCCCGAGTCGGCTGGTCATGAGCTGGTGCTTGGCAACCCTGAGATTTTCATTCAGCTCGCGCCACTCCGGATCCGTGGAGTAATCAGGCGGGCGGCTTTCACGGGGAAGTTTTACCCCATTACTGTCAACGCGACCGCTCTGCTCTATTGCCTTTTCCATTAGCGTAATACGATTTTGCAGGCCCTTCAGGCGAGCTTGCTTTTGATCCAGGCGCCTCCCAGTGGTCTCGATCAATTCCCGTGGCTCGACCGTTCCGAGTGATTTGAGAAGCTCCGTCAAGGTTTCCTGCCGTACTTCTATGTCTGTTTCTAATGCGCGGTATTGATCTACCAGTTTCCTGTAAAGCTCGTCCGCCTTTTTGTCGGAGGCTTCGCCGATGTACATGAGGTACTGATCTAAAACAGCATTGACAATAACTTTGGCATCTTTGGCGACGGTAGCCACGAAAGAAACATCAATTATCTCGGTATTGGAGCGAGGCCGGACTGAAAGGACTTCTTTCAGCCTTTCCATCGGAGGATCAATTTGATCTGCGAAGGGGCGATACCTGAAGGTTTTCGGTGGATTCCTGAACCACTGCGTATTCTTGACTTCCGGCTGGTCCAGTACCCGGTTAAGAACGCTGGGGCTTCTCATAACAGAAACCTGAGTATTTACGAAGCTGTCGTAGAAACGTATCATCCCGCTGTCTTCGGTCTTAAATACCAGATACGGCTTAAAAGGTTCAATTCGCACTTCGCCTTTGGCTTGGTATTGAGGGATGATCTGAGTCCAGATAGCAACAACGGCAAGCAAGGCCAACAACGCCAGGACCACCAAAAGGAAAACCGATTTCCCTTTCATTATCTTTCTCCTTCAGAAGAACTCTTCGGATATCAGATATTCAAACGCACTGAGTAAACCAACAAGAGAACCGACCGTTCCGATAAAAAAATGCGAGAATTCCGCCGCAATATCGAGTTTTCCCGCCACTCATCCCTGAATGCAGGTATATTCTATCCAATTGCCCGGTGAGTTGTCAAGTGTGGCATGTACTTATTTTTCGAAAAGAGGTCGGGAGCTCTTGAATTCCAACTCCAAAATCTTTACAATCATAAATTAAGGAGTAGACCGGCTTTGCATCACTGATTTATGCCGGCCAAGGAAGGGCGACTGTTAGGAAGAACTTAAGGCCTCTTTGAAGGAGAGTGCGAATTTAATTTGCGCGCAGGGCATGAACCCATAGAGTCGCGATCAAACCCGTCGGGAATAACTTCCATCATGAAGATAGAGTATGTGCTAAAGAGCACCAGTGAACTGAGCAAAGATGAGAAGCGCCAGTTCATCGGACTCGGATCATCGATCTTCTCCGGTGGGATGACTCTAAGTCAATTTGACAGGAAATACACGCAAACGCCGCTTGGGTATTCATATCACAGCCTCATGATGGTGCACGATTCCATAGTCGGAGCGTGTAATATGATTCCCTGTTGCTATAATTACTTCGGCAAACGCGTCATGTTCTGTCTGTCAACCGACACTATGATCCACAAGGAACATCGCAGTAATTATTTCGGCCTGTTGAATGCGACCAATCTGGTTATGAACGCCATGAGGCAAGACGGAATCAGCTTTACCTTCGGCTTTCCGAATAACAAATCCCGTGACATCATATGCAAAATGCTCCGATGGCGTGACATCGGAGAACTTGACCTCTACATTCTGCCTCGAAAGATAGGAAGTGTCTGCGGTAAACTCAAATGCTTGAACATGATGTCTCACGGCTTGACGGATTTACTGGTTCGAATGCCTTCCCTGAGGCGGCGGAATGAGTGTAGTTTCAATATCGAGAAGATTCCAGACGACGTCTTTAGAAGACGCAGGTATGATTCCAATCACCGGATGACCAGGCTGGATGACGGAAGTGAAGTTGTATACAAGATCGTCGAGAAGGAATACGGCGCGAAAGCTCTCCAGATAATTGATGTGTGTCCGTTGACTGTAGTGACTTTCGCCGGGGCCATAAAATCCATCCACAGAACGTTAGGCGATAGCGTAGACCTGTTCGTATTCGTAGGAAGGCTTCCTTCAGGCCCACCCACATGATTCGAATTCCGAAGGCACTGTCGAGAAGCCGCACAAAACGCGCGTACGTATGTGGAAAAATACTCAATCATGAAATTATCGACGACCGAATATTCGACCTGAGCAACTGGAACCTTAATTACTCAAATAACGACATGCCCTGAGCCGGAGAAAAAGGATCAGCAGCGGAATAATA
This sequence comes from uncultured Pirellulales bacterium, assembly GCA_964598225.1. Taxonomy (GTDB): domain Bacteria; phylum Planctomycetota; class Phycisphaerae; order Sedimentisphaerales; family Anaerobacaceae; genus SG8-4. Next base: position 28,869 of record CAZRBG010000016.1, on the reverse strand, counting down.
GAATGAGTGGTTCCGGAATTTTTCGCTATAAGCAAATCCGTGATTTCACGTAATCCGAATCTGCAAAGCTTAAGTGTCAAGCAGATTAAGGCAAAATGTCACATACGCAGCGAAGCTGCATGCGATATTCTCCATTTATGCAATTAATTTTGAAAAATGTTGTAACATTTTAGGCTTTCGCGTATCTGTCTAATAGAAACGTGAAGTGGCAGGTTACTCGGCAAATTTGACCCGCCACTTCGAAAAAAAGCCAAAATCCCTTTTCTTACAGGAGAGTGTAAATGGCAAGCGTCAGAACTCCCGTATGTATTTTTTCGCTGATTTTATCCACCTCTATGTGCCAGTCGCTCTATGCGCGCTTGCCCTCTACTCACGAACTGCTCGACAACTACGCAGCAGCACTGGACGCCACAGAAAGTTTCATCGACTTCTACGAAGCAACAACCGAATACAGCTATAATCTTCCCGGCATGTCCCGGCCGATGCTGGATGCAAAGGCGTACAAACGGGGACAGCACCGCGCAGACGGCCGCCGCGTGTACCACCGGTCCTACCATTGGGGGGATTTCAACAGCAAACTCCGGAACCTCCCCGAAAGCGCACCGCGCTATCATCTTCGCGTTGTCGCCGATGGGACAAGATACGTCCATGCCTCGGCTGTGAATACCCCGGGCGTGAAAGGTCGTGTCTACGTGCAACCGGCACACCCCGACTGGGAGACGATCAGCGCACAACCTTACTCGGGTATACTGGGATACGTCGGGACCGATGAGCGAATTGACACGGTCCTGCGCGGGGCCCATCGGATCTCCGTGCGACCGCAAACCGAGAAAGTGGGCCGATCAGCCTGTTATGTTATTGACGCGGACACGGCGTACGGGAAGTATTCCGTATGGCTGGATCCCGAGCATGGTTACAATGTTGTCAAGATTATGCGAGAAGTGGTCGGCGGTCAGAGGGATGGCAGCAGGACCATGCCCGCCGGCAACAGCCAGACGGCACGCGTATACCACGTGCGGTTCAAACAGTTTGACGGCGTCTGGGTCCCGATGGAAGGCGAGCAGGCCATGACATATAATTATGCGGATTCCCGGTTCTTCAGCAAGCAGCGTGTCCACTTCAAGCGAACGCAGATCACGCTGGATCCCGACCACGATGCCTTGGGCTCGTTCGACATTCCGCTGCATAATCCAAAGCAGGACCCGGAACTCAAGAATGGAAAATCCGTACATATCCATACGGGCCACAGCAACATTAAGGCCGTCTGGCAGGACGGCAGGGTTGTCGATGCATCCGGCAAGCTCATCGACATCAATCAGTGTAAGTCAGCGAAAGAGACTTCGCTCGTAAACAAACCGCTGCCCCCGTTGATCGACTCGGGCGCGGCGCTGTCTGGGGTCAGGTCCGGTTGCAAGCCGATACTGATGTGTTTTGTTGACATCGAGCAGAGACCGTCCAGGCATTGTTTAGCGAATCTGGCCCGCAGAGCCGAGGGGCTCGCGGCCAAAGGGGTTGTTGCCGTCGCAGTGCAGACGTCGCCGGTAGAACTCGGTACGTATGACGGCTTCTTCCAGGCCAACCGGATTGCGTTGCCTATCCACATTCTGGACGGCGACTTCAAGGAATCTAAATCCGCCTGGGGCATAAAATCCCTGCCCTGGCTGATCCTGACGGATCAACGGCACGTGGTCCGCGCGGAAGGATTTCCTCTTACGCAGATCGAATCTATGCTACAGACGCTTTCGGTCGCAGAAGAAGAGGACTCAGCCAAGCGTTAGGCCGTCGGACAATAAGGCGGAGTGATAGAAGCAGAGGCATTCGCCAATGATATAAAGAAAAAAGTAAAAAAGGGCTGTGAGTTGAATACTCACAGCCCTTGTCAGATGCTTTATGTTGTAAATTACAGACAGGTCGTCAGCCACTCGGCGATGAGATCGGACAGGTCGTCCAGGTCTATTACACCATCGGCGTTGACGTCTTCGCACAGCGGGCAATCCGATGCGGCCGGCACTTCGGGAATGAAGCGATAGTCTTCAGTCTCACCGAACTGGTACTTCTCGACCGGTCCGGAGCCGGCGTTCCCGCGCTCGCCGGGGTTGCTGCCGCCCGTCCAGGGCTGCTCTGCAAGTGTGATTCTCATCCAGATCTGTTCCGGTGCATTTTTAGGATGCACGGACACAAATCCCGGCGTTGTGACCTCGCTAAGTCCTTGGCGCAGATCGTACAGGAACTGATTCTGAACCGCCCACTCGGGAACCATGCGGCCGTCGGAGCATTCCACCACATCGTCCCAGTCGCCGTCACGGTTGAAGTCAAACCATACATTGACCCACATATCGACGTTCGGGTCGATGACGGTAACTTCATAGTCGAATTGAGTCCAGCCGCAATTGGGCAGAGACAGCGGAACACTGGGCATTCCAACCGAATCGTCGGCCCAGTCAAGGTCCGAAGAATTCTGGAAGGGCAGGATATTGTTCGTGTCGTCATCGTCCGGCCCCGTGTCGGCTTCGCTTTCGCCGGTTACAAGTTCGCCCAGGATGGCTGCCGGTGTTTCATTCAGGTGCACAGGCCCGTAAGGTCCGACGCCGCTGCCGTCGTCGTAAACAGTCGGGAAATGCGCTTGAATCGAAGTATATGCAACCATAACGTCGCCGAAATTGTTGGTGCTGTCGGGGGCGTCGCCGAGGTCCGTCTTGACTTCCGCCGACCCGCCCTGGCAGCTTATGTTCAGTACGCCGTCGCCCGTCTCGGAGGCGTAGCCCCCGACTTCGATCAGGTATTTGTTGCCTTTAACCGCGCCGAATGTGATCTGCGACTGAAAAGCGTTATCAAAGTCGTCGTTGCATCCTACCAGGTCCTGCTCTGTTGGACTGCATCCTTGCCCGCTGTAGACGGCGAGCATCGTGTCGTAAGCGCTTCCGAGAAGGCTGACGGTGACGTCGCCGGTGCAGGTGGCGGTGTAGGCGAACCAGATGTTAGGGCTGGTCATGCACAGCCCGGGACCGTCGAACGTCTTTCCATTTGTGGTGAACTGAAGATCCTTCACATTTCCGACCGCTTCCGCCTTGTCACAACGATCCCTCGGCGGCTCCAGAGACGGATCTCTGATACAACTGACATTAAGTATACCGGAGCCCACGTCGGAAGCGTAGCCGCCGATTTCGATCAGGTACTTATTACCGGCAACCACGGGAAATGAAATCTCCGACTGAAAACTGCCGTCGAAGTCGTCGTTGCATCCTATAGTCTCGCCCAATGACGGCTGGCACGCACATCCGTCATAGACGGCGAGCTTAGTGTCGTACCCGCTGCCGAGGAGACTGACTGTGGCCTCTCCCGTGCAGGAAGCGGTGTAACAGTACCAGATGTTCGGACTGGTCATGCAATCGCCCGGGCCGTCGAACGTAGCCTCTCTGGTTTCGAAACTCTTGTCTGTGACCTCGCCGATGGGTTCCGCATCGGCACAGTTATCGTTTTCGATACCCAGGACGACGTTTGAGCCGCCGAGTAGAAAAATCGATATACAGACCAACATTAGTTTTAATTTCAAACTTTTCATTGTACCATTCCTCACTAAAAAATTAAGGTTTTGCGTTTCTTGCCGGTTCCTTCTGCTGTCTTTTCTTGTCTGTAGGGCCATAAGAGCACCAACGAACTCCTGATTCATACATATAAAAGTGCCGGCCTGCGTCTCAGGCGCAACGCTTTTTTTAGCCGTCGATCCGTTTTTCGGCGTTTTCGCCGACCGTCTTGAAATCTATCTCAGAAGTCAACTGAGAATCGATGTCGAGTGCGACTTATGCAGTAGCGACTAACCTAAGAACCTCGAGGTCTGGAGAGCTGATTCTTATGATCCGCAAGTTATCTGGAAAAACCCTAAAGAGTTCATGTGGGATAAAGTCGATAGAACTTCGGTGGTTACTACTAAAGGTTTATAGGCTTATAGGACGCTAAGACGAGAATTCAATCACAAATTAACAAATCTTAGCCTGGGCCTAGACGTAAATGGGCAAATACACAAATATCAATTAGTGTGTTGTAACTTGTTAAGACAGACTATTATAAGGTGGATTTCGCCATGTTGTTAGCAAAAACATCTCTATAGGTGTTTGTATGAGTTCGATTTCTGGTATAATATAAGTAAGTACAGCTATGGAATGACTGTTTCTGTGTTGCTGAGCGAAGCCTAAGATAGAAGGCCGCTATATCAGAAATCAATGGAATTAGCATAAGAACGAGTAAGGTGATGGCTATGACAAAAGATACGATTACACTTGCTCTAAATGGAGATGTTTCATTGCGCGACTTCTCCAAGGCCATGCGTGAATTCTTCAACTTAATCAAGGGCTTTCATAACGATGTTGCCAAAGAATCTTCGATTGAATGGTATATAGAGAGCTTGGAAGGGGGCAGTGCCATTGCAACCGTCAAAGGAATTGGCGAAAAAGACGAAGATGTTCATTTGGCCACGGCACAACGTATCAAGGCGAAATATTTTCATACGTATGATATTACCAAGTTGGGGAAATTTGCTGATTTGACCGGCCTGAATATTGAAGAACCAAAAAGCAACAGATTCACATTTTCTTCAAAACCTGACGATTAGCTAATTGCTTTCGCGTCGTCTTGTTGAGAGGAGGATCAGGTTTCTGATTGCTTCTGTGTCTCTTGCCGCGAGCCAGCGCTGCTCGAAATCCTTTTCCTGAGCAATCTGGGCGATCGCCATCAGAGCGCGAAGGTGATAGTTTCTCTCATCTTTGCTGCCTACGAGAACGAACATGACTCTGACCGGCTCGTCTGTGCCTTTGAATTCTATGCCGTCTTTTGCGCGGACGAGCATAATGTCGAATTTGTGTTGACCGTCAACCACAATATGCGGGATGGCGAATCCCGGCTGGATAATCGTGCCGCCTTCGGTTTCGCGACGCAGGAATTTTTCGAAGAGCACGTGCCGGTCGCTATCGACTCTCTCGGCAAGGATTTCGGAGATTTTCCGGAAACTGTCTTCGGCGTTTTTTCGCCCCTGGATGTCGAGTATACGGCATTCTCTTATCAGCTTGTCGAAGCGGTCTTGGATGACCTCGTCCCGTTCGAGCAGAATGTCTCTCAGCTCGGTTTCGAGGGTGACTGTTTGAAGCGCTCTGTCGGTGACTCGCTCGACGATGTGCATGGCCGCCGAAGCTCTGTTGACTCTGCGGCAAACGTATAGCCGATTCCAGGCGACGCTGAGGCAAATGAAACCGACGGTAATCGACAGCGGCACCAGGCCCATATCGACGATCAAGGCAACGTAGGCGACAATGGTGAAAATATGAATGTACGGGTACAACGGCGATTTGAACCTGGGTCTGTAACTTTGTATCCTGCTCTCGCGCATCATAATAACACTGACATTGATGAGAATGAAAAGAATCAGCATCAGCGTCGATGCGGTTTTGACCAGCACTTCGATGTCAAAGAATACTATTGCCGCGATCATAAACGTGCCGGTCAGAAGTACGGCGACGTGAGGCGTTGAGAATCTGTCGCTGACCCGGCCCAGCACCGGGGGCAGCAACCGATCTCTGCTCATCGCCATCGGATAACGTGATGATGCAAGAATCCCGCCGTTGGCGGTCGTGATGAATGCCGCCACCGCCGCAAGGCCAAGAGCGGCAAAACCGGCCGGACCGAGAAATTTACCCGCCGCCAGGGATACCGGCGCGAGGCTCTCGCCAAGTTCTTCGCCATCCACCAGGCCGACCGTCACTGCTACGACCGCTACGTACAGCAGGGCCACAATTCCCCACGCCAGCAACATGCCCAGCGGAAGGTTTCTGCCGGGATTCTTTACCTCCTCGGCGATGCTGACAACCTTGGTTAATCCGCCGAAGCTGACGAAGACCAAACCCGCAGTTGCGAACACAGCCGGCCAGCCCCTTTCGAGAAATCCCTTGTACCTGACGGCTTCTGTTTCCCCGGCGCCGAGGATGACGAAGAAAACGAGCAGCGCTACCAATATTCCCACGAGCCAGGTCTGAAGTCTGCTCGTGTGTTTGACGCTGAAGATATTGATAGCCATAAATCCGAGACAGCAGGTTACGCCCAGGGCCTTGAGGTGCCACGGCAACACCTTCACCCCAAACGCCTCGTGCAGTACAATCTCTATGAGCACAGCCATGCCCACCACGGCAAAAGCGCTCTTCAAAGCGACGGAAAACCAGTTTGCAAGCCCGCCGAAAAGACCCCAGATCGACCCCAGGCTCCGTTCGACGTAGAAATATGTTCCGCCCGCTCGCGGCATCGCGGTCGCCAGCTCGATCTGGCTCAGGAGACTGGGAATCACCAAAAACGAAGCTAGAAGATAAGATAACACCACAGCCGGCCCGGCCTTGGTGTAGGCGATAGAGGGCAGAACAAACAGACCCGAACTTATCATAGCTCCAGCAGCGACGGCGAATACGTCAGGCAAACCGAGTTCTTTCTTCAACTGCGCCAAACTGTGCCTTTCAACACGACTTATGACAGGTTGATATACGCTGCTTTACATATTTCGGTTCCCCTCTAAGGGCGCATCACGATAGCGAAAATAGACACAATCGTCAAAATAAATCCGGATTAGAAGCAAATATATTATTAGATTCAGCAAGCGCATAAGTAAAGACCGGGCCAACAGACCCGGCCAATATTCGATTTGCAGATCGTTCTTCTCGAACCAGGTTGATGACGATAGAGAGAATCAGTTTAGCAGGCCCATCATCATCAGCGTTGCTTCCTGGCGCAGGTTCAGTACATGAATATCTGTACAGATTTCCGGAATTGTTCGAGGTCCGTCCGTCCCTCAGCGAAGTCGCCGACATCGGATTTTTTGGCCCGGATTGTCAGAACTGTAGAGGTCGAAACTGTGGCTCCGCTATACGCTGTCGTCCCGCCGTACATACCGCCCGTACCGCCGCCCATTCCGCCATGACCGCCCATCATGAATCCGCCGCCGCCGTAGCCGCCCCCGCCACCTGAGGAACCACCCGAGCCTCCGAATCCCGACATGCCGCCGCCGAAGCTCATGCCGAACTGTCGCTGCCCGCCGATGACTGTGAGTATTACCCACTCAGTAGGCTCGACATTGCGAATGTTGCTTGCGTGCCGCAGAGATTCGACGAGTTCCTTCTTCAGTTCCTCGACCATCTGGGCGTCGTAATCGCGCTCCGAGTCCTCTTCTCCCATAGCGGATGAACTTCCCGGCGAGAAAACCTCCTGCCGGGCCCGCTGCCAGGTCGAATCGACGGCTTCGGTCGTTCTGTTCGGATCTCGTGCCTGTCGCTTAGGCGTCGGTGAAAATGCGAAATTCACCTCCATCAAGAAGAGCACGCCGTAGCCCTGGAGGTATGTGGCTTCGGTATTGCGGCTGTCTCGCCCGAAGAACGCGCCGAAATCGGTGAACATTCCCTGAACTCGTCGCTTCTGCTTGAACTGCTCGTCCAGAATATGCGACATGACGTGCATATCCTCAATCGTCTCGGCAAGCTCCTTAGCCTTAACCTCCCCGGCCGGAATCACAAGCACTTTCCGCCCCCCCGAACGAATCGACGGCCTGTATCCCGCGGAGCGTCTTGAAGCCCTCCCCCCCCTTGTTGACTCCCACCTCCCATTCTCAAACCGCCATGGCGCATCCGGTCTGGACTCAAACGTAGGATGGGCAACTTGTTGCCCATGCTGCCGAGGCTTGGCATCGTAGTCTCCGCTGCTGTTGCTTCCTATGATCCGAATGTATTCTCGATAGGGCGGTTCGAAGGTGTAATCTTTCTTCTCCGGTACGACCGCGCCGCTCCAGTGGTATGGGACACTAACGCTGTAGCGGCCTCTTTCATCGGTGACCACATGGCCCGGCAGGCCTTTCATCAATACGCCTTCTGCGCCGGCATTGCCGGCAATGGTGTAGGTGATCGGTCTGGGTCTGTAGTTATCGTTTTCTTGATTGCCGGTTACCTTAGTATATTCCCTTGAGGTGGGTTCGAAGGCATAACCTTCTTTTGTTGGCGTCACCGTTCCGCTCCAGCCATAGGCGACCTGGAAGCTGTAGTTGCCGTTCTCGTCCGAGACAGGTGTGACACCCATTTGACTTGGCGGGCCTTTCATCAATACGCCGCCTATGCCGGTGTTGCCGGAAATAGTATGCCTGATAGGCCCTGTGCCGAAATCACCCCGCGTGTCTTCAGTGCCATATGTTGCCATACCAAAAACGAGGAGAGCAATAATCGTTCGAGTTGAGAATTTCATTTTATGTTCCTTTCAATTCTGAGAGCTGTTATTCATTGTCATTCCTGCGAAGGCAGGAATCTATTTGTTCGCGAGCATCTGGATTCCTGCCTTCGCAGGAATGACAATTCCGTAGAATTCGCACGATTAACAGGATGGGCAACGAGTTGCCCATCCTGCCATCTATTGTGTATCCATCATCTCGGTTGCCTGGGCGGCGAGCGCCACCATGCCGCTTTCGATATTCGATTCCAAATACTGGAAACCTTCGGCGGTTCTCTGGCGGTCCCGAAGCCGCGCTTCGTGAATCACCCGGACGAGTTCGGCCAGACGCTCATCCGTCCTGTTATTTGCATACGTAAGAGTCTGCGCAGCGAACTCCATCAGATCGCGGCGGACCTGCTGTTGAAACTCGTCTTTCAACTCGATGCTCTTTGTGGCGAACGTCGAGTCCCAGCGGGTGTCCATCTCTTCGAGCAGTTCTCTTTTGATAGCCGGTTCGAGAGACGCTCTGAGCGAGCTTTCGATTTGCGCGCGGAGCTGATCGGTGTCAACCGGCGCCGGAGCCGAGAGGCGCCCGCCGAGGTAGCCCAGACCGATCATCAGTACCGCCGCGGCGGCATATTTCATTACCCGTAGGGTGGGGCTTGCCCCACCACAGCGCTCGATTCTCGGTGGGGCAAGCCCCACCCTACCTTTCTCTTCAATCAGAACATCACGAACTTTCTGCATCGCGTGGTCGGTAGCCTCTTTCGTGGGCTCGGCCTTAGAGAGGGCTTCGAGGCGTTCGCGAATCTTATCTTCATTTGTTTTGGACATTTCTATCTCCTATGTCGTCGACTGTTTGTGATTAGAATCGAGTATGACACGCAGGCGGCGTATGCTCCTGGAACATATTGCCCGTACCTGGTGGGACGTCTTGCCCGTCTGCCGGGCGATGTCATTGTATGATTGCTGCTGGATATATCGCATTACCAGCACTTCGCGGGCCGGTTTCTTGAGACGCGCTATCGCGTTGAGCGTTTGCTGTATCTCTTCCGAGTGTATCATTTTGCCCAGGGGCGAGGTTCCGACTGCAACCGGCTCGGCTATCTTCCCGAACCTGACAACAGCCCGCCTGCGCGTTCGCCGCCAGTCGAAAGCGAGGTTTATCGCAGCCCGGCGGGCATAGGCGTCGAGATTGTCGGCCCTGGCGGCACTTCTCGCATTCTTGAGTTTTATGAATAAATCCTGCATAAGTTCCTCGGCAACATCTTCGCGCAGCGTGAGCCTGGTCAGGAGCGTGTACAATTCCGCCCCGGACCTTTCCAGCAACTCCAGAAGCTCTTTATCGCCGCTACTCAAAAAATCTCCTGATGCCTGCGTTTTTGAGACTTCACCATTATAGACGAAAGACCCGCCCGTTGCGCAGCGTATGTTCTGTTGAAATTCTTTTACTTTAAGGCCGACATAGTCATTCCGACCGGAATCCCGACAAAGTCGGGATGAAGTGGAGGAATCCGGATTCGAGCGAAACAGGCTATACAATAGCAAACCAGATTTCCCTTCGAGGCTCCGCGCCTCGCTACGTGTCTCGACTTCGGTGCGCTGCACTCGAAATGACAGAATGAGCAGGTGGCAGCTACGGTAGATAATCCCCCAATGCCAGTCTTATGAAGTAATGTTGCCGATGCGAAGGGTGGCAGCCACTGAGCGAGATCGAATGCGTGGATAGCTCTCAATTCGCCACGGCAAAGACGCAGAGGCACAAAGCGGGACTTCTTCATTTTTGTGTTTTTGCCTTAGCCCCTCTGTGCCTCCGCGACTTTGCCGTGCGCCGTTTGGTTTAAGATCAAGGCAGCGGAATACGCTCGAGTTCGAACGGGACTTTCAGATGCTTCGGATACACTGCTATTCGATAGTTGATCTTTTTTATTTCAGAATCGGGACCATAGCTGATGCTTCCTCTTCCGCCGGCACTTATGGGTATTGAATCGCCTCCCTTTACAATGGATCGATCCTTTTCGGGCACTCCAGGCCCGTCAAAGCGACGGCTTACCGTGATTCCATCCGGCAGCGGATTATTGACCGACAGCCGGCCCGGACGCATCGGCGTGCGGGAACGCTCTCTAATATCAAAACGATAAGTGGAGCCGTCGTGCCAGGCCCGGGCTACCTTAATCTCCACATCCGAGGTCAAACGCACCCATTTAGCGCCTGTCTTAAACGGCACTTCGACATTGCGAAAGGACTCTGCCGTCAGTGATTTTAGATGCCCCTTGACTTGCGCGATCTCTTTATGGCCTCGCCCGATAACTCCGGGATCGAGCTCTATCACCATTCGAACCGGCTGCAGTTTGCTTGCCCGCTGTGACCAGTGTCGTTGCCTAAGCGGAAGCCCCAGCGCCAGCCTCGCTCTGCCCTACATTTGAGCCAGAGTTGACGGCGGAGTTGCAGGGCCGCTCTTGCGATATTCCGGTGTTTTGTAGTACATGCGACGCGAGCGAGGTCTTTCCGGCCTGATATCGACAGGCCGCCCCTTGCCGTCGGTTACCTTCTCGATTATCGGAGTTTCACACGTACCCAGCACAATTTCAGGGTCGAGTACCTCGGCGTCGCAGTGAAGCTTCAACGTCTGGTCCAGGCCTCTTTTGGACATCGCCGGATTGTAAAGCCTCTGCGTGTGGATGATCGAAGTCCAGCGCACGTCGAAATATTTTCCGCGATTTTTCTTTATCGACGATTCCGCTTGCGATGTAGCCCTACCATTCTTCGATGGGTCTGCAAGAGCTGATAATGGGATATCTTTAAGTTCGAACGGGATTTTCTTGTGAGCCGGATTGACTGCGATAACATATCGAATTTTCTCCGCCCGGCCGATTCCCGAACCGGCGGACGTGCCAATCCTATTTTCGCTGTCATCCGTCCCGCCGCTGGACAGACCACCGCCAAAGCCCGACACTCCTGAATTGTTACGTACAACGACTTGTTCGGCCAATACAAGCCTGTTGGGAAAGCTATCTCCGACGGAATAATCTGACGGGAAAGGTCTTATCATGGGACGTTGCTCTATCTTGTAGTGGTGCATTGATGCGACGTTTCTGGCCTCGAGCACTCTGATCTCCAGTTCGGGAGTGATGCGGATCCATTCGTCATCGGCTCTGAACGGCACATCAACGTATTCTATCGACTCAGCCATCAGTCCGGTATAGTGGCCCTTAATCAGCTTGATGCCTCCTTTGGCCTGCTCGCGCAATCGCGGGTCCAAAGCCAATCGCGGCGGTGAGCGCATGGTCCTGCCCCCTGCGCCTCTTGTTCCGTCGATTTGCTGATTGAATTTCAACCAGTGGATGAGAAATGAATCCTGCCGGTACATCCCTGCCGATTGAAAGTCCCCCAGGCCGGCCTTTAGCTCGTGGCCGCGAGCGTCCGTAATCCGCTCGATCACTACGCCTGGGACCGTTGCCAGCAGTAACCTGGGATCGGTCATTTCTATCTTACAGGAAAGAGACAGGCTCTCGGCAGGCTTTGAATCCCGATCCTGCGGACCGATTGCTCGATTTTGCAGCGTCTTTTCATAGATCAGGCATGTCCATCGCACCTTCGCATCGTCAGCACTCGATGTCCCATCTGAGCCGAGCGCATGTACCCAGACCGCAAAATGCGTCATCAAGACGGACGCGACTATGTATAGTATCGTTCTTCGCCCGATCATAATTTTCTCCCTTCTTCAGATGTTTCGGTCGGTTGCTCGACCCGTTTGAGCTTCACTCTTACTATTATAGACGTCTTTTGCGCTGCGGCGTTACGGAGAAAATGTGAAATCTTCGAATTGTCTGGCTCATTATTATAGGCGAATGGCGTGAAAATCTATAGTCCATACCTCCTGCCGGAGTTTAGGGCGCATCAAAAAGGCCGGCTTCGCCTTAGCCGGCCTTCTCACGAACAGTCCTGCTCTTATAAGCCAAGAAGATAACTCGAATTAGCCGAAAAGGTGCTATACAGGTCTGTTATTCATACTCAGCTAAATTTTATACACTTCGCTACATCGGTTGATTAAGTGGTGCTCTCTTTCTGCGCTTCGCACGCGCCCTCGTGCTCCGTGGCGCCGCAGCAGCCTGATAATTTGGCCTTGCCGCATCCGGCTTGCTTCTCACAACCAGCTTCTTTGTCGCAATCGGCTGCGTGACTATATTTACAGCCTTCGTTTTTGTATACCGGGCAGGCTCCTTCGGCTTCTGAGGCCTCTACCGATGCGAACACTCCCGCAACATTGGATGCTTCTTTATCAACGGCTGGGCATAAAGCTTTATCCCGGCTGCAGCTTGATTTGGACTGTGACTGTTGTCTTGCCTCAGCTTGCAGGATACCTGTGTAATTGGCAAATACGCCCGCCCCCACGATTAATCCGGCGAGGACGGCCACTAAAATAACGAGATTTCTTTTTTCTAAACGGCTCATCGTATTTCACCCCCGAATTTGTTTTTTAACATTCTACTCAGCCCCATTCACACATTCTATGGCGCCCTTCACCAAGGAAATACCACTTTTGGACGCCGCTGGTTCTAATAAATCTATCACGGGTATCGAGAATTTGTCAATTTAGTCGGAAATTGCCATGCCGCATCGTTTCGCAGGGTGCTGGGATCGGGAGTAGTTAGTATTGAGGATATGCCGCCCTTACTTTCATTCGTCGTACTGGTAGCCTTTTTCGGCTGCGTCTTTTTTCATGTGCTCGATAATTGCCGGAAAGTGCTTTGCCGGGAAGATTCTTTTGGAGCCGGCGGCTTTGAAGATTCGGTCCTGGACGAGCAGGGCGTTGGGCTTGATTTCATAGGTGATCGAGAAGCCGTAGCGCTCCAGCGTGTCGAGAGTGGGCGCCGGCAGCGGCAGCGGTTCGCTGTTGCAACCCTCGACGTCGGGGACCAGCGTTGGGGTGACCGTGCCGTCGAGGCCGATGTCGAAATTTCTCATTTTCATATCGGGCACGAAGTTGCCCGTGTACCACTTGCCGCGCATCTTGTCGGATGCGGCTATGGCCGTGCTGCGAGGCTGAACGTCGAGCTTTTCGAGCCGCCTGTAGATCGCCTCGACCATCGCTTTGTCAAAATTCCGGTTCGGGTCTTTCATCGCCTCGACCGCGAGCTGGGTCCCGGTCAGATTCGAGTAGACATCCTCCCACGAAAAGGCGGAATTGAACTCCGGCTCGATAAGGGCGTAATGATAGCCGAACCACGTCAGGATTTCGTGCCATATCGTCGTATGAAAAGCCAGATATGGTGCCGTGTCGAACGCGATTTCCGCTATGATCTTTTCCTTGTCCGCCCGCTGATCCCAGTCTTGCGGGTAGGTCAAGCGGACTTTATTGGTGGAAGGTTCGCCGGTGATGCTGAAAGAAAGGCTCTTCTTTCCTTTAGACAGCGTCTTGCGGAGCAACTTGAAAATATGTCGCGTGTTATCGGCGTTGCCGCGAACGTGATCGATGTCGATGTGCCCGGCTTTGCAGGTATATACGATGCCGCCTCTGTCTGGGATCCCCAATCCGTACGAATGATGTCCCAGCTTATTGGGATCGGGAAAACGAATGCCGAACGTATCGGTCGGAAGGTATCCGAGCCTGGCCCGAGGGCCTCCCGTTACACTGCAACCGGCTAAAATCACAGCCAGAGCTATCAGCATGCAGCAATTCGCTGCCTTATAGATCGTTGCTGCCCTTGCGCTTGAATTCGTATTGTGCTCCATCCGTGTTCGCTCCTTTGGTTCTTTATTTTTCCGTGGCTGAGACAACCAAGCCGTTTTCTTTCCGTTCAATTACTGCTATGAGAGTGGGAAAATCGACCTGAGGTTCCAATTTGTGCTTTTCCGGCAGGCCAATAGCCTGATATATCTCCTTCTTTTCCATGACATTCGGTTCGATTTCCACGTCAAAGCTGAATCCCAGCTCAGGAAGCGGCTCGTCCCGGGGCGCCGCGTACGGTTGCGGTTCGGCATCGGGGCATATCCCCGGCACCAGCCACGGCGTTATTAGACCGTCATCCAGGCCGACGTCCAGGTTACGCCTCTTCATATCGACGAAAAAATAGAATCCGCCGTCGTACCATTTTCCTTTGATTTTTTCAGCGGCTTTTCGCGCCGTCCGAGCCGGCTGAACGTCCAGTTCTTCAAGCCTCTGAGACAGCAACTCGGTCATCACCTCGTCATAATCCCGCTTTTCCTCACGCAAAGCTTTTCCCGCGAGCCTGACTCCCATTACATCGGAGTAGGGATCCTCCCAGGAAAAAGCGGAAATCGTATCCGGAAAAATGCCCGCCGTGGCAAAACCATACCAGGTCACGATTTCGTGCCAGATCAGACTCGTGTGCGCCAAATACTGGCTCAGATCAATCGATACCTTCCTTGCTATCCTTTCTTGTTCGCGGGGTGAACGACTTTCCCAGTCGGCCGGATATGACAGATTTACCCAGTAGGTCGACGGTTCGATCATGCTGAAAGAGAATTTTTCCTTTCGGCGTATGATGGCTCGATAGCTTAACCTCTGGAGATATGCGGTTCGGTCCGCGGCCTCGCGCACGTGGGCGAGATCGATGAAACCGGCTTTGCAGGTGTACAGCATTCCGTTGGTTTCATTCAGCGTGAAACCGTAACTATGTTCTCCGAGTTTATCCGGATTTGCGAAGTCCATCCCAATGGGCGAGCCAAAAAACGCTCCGAAACGCAGTCGCGGCTCATCCGGCCCCCGGCATCCGCCCATCAGAACAATCGCTGTCAATAGCAGTAGCCCCAGCGAACGTACAATGAACATCTTTCTGAGGTTGTTAGCATTCACTTTGGTGCCTTTCCGAGTTAATCTTGCCTTTCAATCCTTTGGCCCAGGACTTCTGACTTTTTTCTCTTGACACATCCTTGCCTGTAGTTTATGCTTTACAAGTATACGGAGTGGAATAATCGTTGGTGTTCGGTATATGAATGAATTTCGGGTAGGGAAAAACTTATAATCTATTATCGACAGTTGTAGGATTCAGAGGCGAGAGTTCGGTTCCAAATGGGGTTTGCTTTGATTACCTGAAGATTTACTTATGCCATAATAAGTGAACCTTCAATTGCGATGTCGAGGGTGATATTGAGTTTTCAAGTCATTCAGCAAGAATGCCGATTTCATATTGATATTTAGTTTGGGGGCAAACTGTTTTGACAAAAATAAAGTTCGCAATCGGCCTGCCATTGGCAGTTTTGCTGGTCGTTTCCGGCTGCGGCGGATCGCAACAGGCCGGGATCCCAAGAATCGTCCAATTCCCATCATCCGAACCGGACCTCATCAAAGCAATGAGCTTCAATATTCGTGTCGATACTTTCTTAGACATGTTCAACCGTTGGGACAACCGAAAACAGCTTGTTTTCGACGTATTTGCGGATCACGCCCCCGACGTGGTAGGTCTTCAGGAGGCGCTGGCCCATCAGGTTCAGCAGATTCAGCAGGCCCTGCCGCAATACGCCTATTACGCCGCCGGCCGCAACGACGGCAAGCTCGAGGGCGAGAGTTGTGCTATTTTCTATAGAAAGGACCGTTTTGTGCCGGAGGATCACGGCACGTTTTGGTTCTCCGACACTCCCTCCGAACCGGGCTCGAAGGACTGGGGAAATATTTGGCCGAGACTTTGCAGTTGGCTCTATCTGAAAGAAAAGGCAACCGGCACCGGTTTTTACGTTTATAACGTCCATCTCGATGTGTTTTCTCAGAATTCCCGTCGAAAAAGCGTAGAGCTGCTGGCAAAGCGAATTGCGGCCCGCAAGACAAAAGATCCCTTTATTGTAACGGGTGATTTTAACATGGGACTTGATAATCCCGCTATGGCATATTTGCAGAATCTCGATTCTGAGACATCTTTTCCCACAATGGTCCCGGCCTGGCAGTCGCTGTACCCGAACCGCAAAGACAAAGGAACACGGCATTCTTTTCGAGGCGGCACGTCGGGGCCCAAAATCGATCACATTCCGGTCTGTGCCGGCGCAAGTGCCCTGTTCGCACAAATAGATCGTCGCCGGGTGAAAGGCCGTTACCCATCCGACCATTTCCCCGTTATAGCGGACATTCGCCTTCCAGGCTGGTCGACAAAATTTGATCCGGTCGCAGTCGAGACACAATCCGAGAATGAGTTGGCGCCTTAGTTTTTTGGTTTACTATCTGCAAAGTTCATGTGATAATCGGAGACGATGATTATCCTTGAAACCAAAGAAGACGTTGATCCTCTGTGTCCGCACTGTGATCGTGAGCTGCAATCTGTCTGGATGAGAGAACTCAAAGGCACCCTGGGCAAGCGCTACATCTACTTCTGCCCTCATTGCCGCAAGGTCCTTGGAATTTCTCACCGCAAGGGTTTCTGGATGGGATAAAGATGAAGATGAGCAAAGGTCAGATCGAAGCCGAGATCAGCAACGCCATCGTCGAGTTCGAGAAACAATACATGGGCCGCGGGCCGGACGAGACGCGAACGTATTTCCTTGACGATATGGTTGTAGTGCGACTCCGGCGCGTCCTTACTCTCGCCGAAAAGCAGCTCGCCAGGGCCGGCGACGGCTCAAAAGGCCGCGCCCTGGTAAAGCAGGTCAGGACCGAATTGATCGAGAAAGCCCGGCCGCTTCTGGACAAAACCATCACTGACATAACCGGCTGCAAGGTCGTGAGCCTTCACACAGACATCAGCACGATTACGGGCGAACGTATCATCGTCTTCACGCTTGCGGACTCCTCCTCGGAGTGAAAACGACAGCCGCAAGACACTTGTGAAAATTTTCTCAGAAATACCCTTGACATATCCGAAGGAATCGATAAGATAAGGAAAACTTGATAATTTGATTGGCAGATTGAAAGGGGGTAGCTCCGTGCTACCTGCTGGATAATGGGCCGGTAAACAGCAACTATTCGAGGCGCTGTTGCCGGTTTTTTTATGCGCAACGAGGCCGCGGCGGTCGGCGGCTGCCAATGAGTAAAGGATTATGGAACGAGTTATTAGAGATTTTATGTGCAGAGGTGTGGTGACTTGCGGCGTTAATGCCGACGCGGCAGAGATTGCCAAAATAATGCTCGACAACGATGTTTCCGCTCTCGTGGTGCTCGACGAAAGGCTCAACGCCTGCGGGGTTATATCGAAGACGGACTTGATCGGATTTTACGGCAGGACGCTCTCGGAAATTACCGCCGAGGACATTATGACCTCGCAGGTGTATACTGTCTCGCCGGATACGCTGGTCCACGAGGCGGTTCAGGTATTGTTGGAACGCCGAATCCACCAATTGGTGATCGTAACTCAAGGCGGCGCACACCGCAGGCCCGTCGGAATATTCACCAGCGGAGACGCGGTTGCGTTGATGGCGGGCGAGTCGGGGCCCCGCTCGGAGGCCCAGATACGCTGCAGCGATTGTCTCAGGAGACTCATATCGATTGGTTCTGATAATGCAGTTGATCCAGAAAGTCAGTGACTTAAGAAAAGGAGAATAAAGATGCTTGGTTGTCATATAGGACGCAATTTTCAGGTAACGGTAGCCGGGGGTTCGTATCAGGAGGGCCTGACCGTCGTCGTACAGGGCCAGCCGCCGGGAATGGTGTTTACCGAACAGGAGGTCTACGGCGATTTGCTACTGCGAAAGCCCGGGGCCGATGAGCTGTCTTCGCCGAGGAAAGAGCCGGACCTGCCGGTAATATATTCCGGGTTCAACGTGGCCGACACGGTCCAGGGAGCCAATAACAAGAATCACACCAACGGCACGCCTTTGTCGATCCTGATTCCCAATCTGGACCGTCATTTCATCCATATCAAGCAGTACCAGGATACCAATCGCACGCCCCGTCCCGGCCATGCTTCCTATGCTTCGTTCGCGAAGTACGGTCCCGACGACGATGCGATCGGGGCGGGTATTTTCAGCGGCCGATACACCTCCACGATCGTTGCCGCAGGATACGTGGCCAAGAAGATACTGAAAAAATGCGGGATCGACGTCTTCTCTTATGTCAGGGAACTGGCGTCCGTGCGATGTCCGGCTGTGGACCACGAGATTGCCCTGCGATATACCGACTCTTACAAGCAGATGCGGCACGACTACGATCCGTTCTATCAGGAGATTTATGCCAAAAACCGCATTACGATGGAAATGAGATTCCTCGAAAAAGCCAGAATCCTGGCCGAAGTCGAGCAGGAAATAGACTCAATCCGTGATAAAGCACCAAAGATGGATGCGGCGGAAATAAAGGATAAGTACGGCGTCCATCACATAGTGAACTGTCCGGACATCGACGCTGCGCAGGAGATGACCGATGCGTGCAACAGGATCTCGGCAACGGGTGATTCGGCGGGGGGGACGGTTGAGGTCGTTGTTACCGGCGCGCCGGCGGGTCTCGGCGAGCCTGTCTTCGATAAACTCGATGCCGAGTTGGGCAGGATGCTCGGCATAGGCGCCGTCAAAGGAGTCGAGGTCGGAGCGGGCTTTGGCGTCAAAGATATGACCGGCGATGAGAACAACGACCAGATGCGATCCGAAGAAGGCAAGGTCGTATTCGACTCGAACAACGCCGGTGGAATTACAGGGGGGCTTTCCACCGGCCAGCCGATTGTAGTGAGACTTGCCGTCAAACCGACACCCACGATAGATAAGCCGCAGCACACGATCGACAAATACACCCTTGAGAATAAAGACTTGGCGGCTATCACCAGGCGAGATCCTACAATCGTCGCCAGAATCTGGCCGGTTGCGGAAAATTATACGGCGATGGTGATTCTCGATAATCTGATGGCTCACTACGGCTACCAAATGATTAAGGACAAAAGCGCATGAATGGACTTCATGCCTGATTAAAGGTCTTTCGGATGGAACAGCAGGACAAACTAAAGCTGAAGATTGAAGAAGCTGTGGCAAAATTTGCCGGCGATTACATGGGAGTATCGCCGAAAACGGTCGTAGCAGACATTCACTCGCGCAGCGTACTGGTAACTCTTCAGGGGATTGTTCCGCCCGTCGAGAAAGACTACGCCAAAGAAGCAGAGTCGCGAGAGTTGGTTGAAAAGTGCTACAACAGCGTCTTCGACGTATCGAAAAAGGCTTTCGAGTCGGCACTGGAAGACATCCTCGGACGGACCGTTCAGAGTTCGATGTTGAGAGTAAATCTTGACTCCGGCGACGGCGTCATGGTGTTCAACGTTGAAGAAAAGACGACGGCGCAGGAGCGGTGAATCATGAATAACAGCAGAAAAGCCGCTATATTCCTGGATAGAGACGGTACGATAATCGAAGATCGCGGTTATCTGCGCGATCCTTCCGACATTACCTTCTACCCGGGAGCTTTCGATGCCCTGCAGAGGCTCCGGGACAGCTTTCTATTCTTTATAGTGACTAATCAGAGCGGAGTTGCAAAAGGCGTAATCACTATCGAGGACGTCGAACGAATCAATCGAAGAGTTGTCGGCGTGATGTCTGAGAGAGGAATCGCTGTCACGGATGTTTACGTTTGCCCGCACGATCGGGCCGAGAATTGCAGGTGCATAAAGCCGAAACCCTATTTTATAGAGAGGGCGGCAGAACGTTACAGCCTAGACCTTACCAGGTCTTTTTCTGTGGGTGATCATCCTCACGACGTTGAATTCGCCCGAAACGGCGGGGCAAAAGGTATCTATGTTCTGACCGGTCACGGCAGGAAACATCAGGCAGAACTGCCGGCGGATGCACTGATCGCCTCCGGGATGACAGAGGCTGCTGAGAAAATTCTGTGTAAGAGTATCAAATAGTAATTATGTGAACGAAAGACGAATAATGGCAACCACTTCATGTACATCACTGCGCCGGAATCCTAACCGGGACCTGCCACGGGTCGATTCAAGTGCGTACGTCGATCCTTCAGCGCAAATCATAGGCAACGTGCGGCTGGGTCCCGGAGTCTACGTAGGCCCGAATGCGGTCATCAGGGCGGATGAAGCTGATTTGTCGTCAGCAGTCGCGCCCATCAAGATCGGCCCGGAATGCAACGTTCAGGACGGCGTAATCATCCACGCGCTCGGCGGCGCGAACGTCACGGTGGCACGCCGATCGTCATTGGCGCACGGATGCATCGTTCACGGGCCGTGCACGCTGGGCGAAGGCTGCTTTGTCGGATTCGGTGCGAAACTGTTCGATGTTGAAATCGCAGACGGAGCGTTTATCGGCACAGGAGCCATTGTTCAGGGAGTCCGGCTGGCTCCGGAATCGCTTGTACCCGCCGGCGTATCCGTCATTTGTCCGGAAGACGTCATAAGGCTCGTGGGCAAGACAGGCCCGGAACAGCATCAATTTGCCGAAAAAGTAACGGCTGCAAACCTCGAACTTGCGAAAGGATACCTCGAGCTCAGCGACTGCGGATAGCATGAGAAGGCAACACTATGGACCGATTCACCAAAGACGGAAGGTTGATTATCCCGTTGGGGCCGCGCACGAGACATACTGATGAGGCTGCTCAAAAAGCCGTCAGGTATGTAGCGAGCGAAGCGTACTGTCCGAATGGCTGCAGCATTATTGATAAGGAGAATGAGATAAACGGCGCCCCCGGCCTCAGGATGAAATTCAGCCGGCCGGGTACGGAAGGTGAGCTTGTTCTCTCAGCCGTTCAGGGCGATTTCACCAAGATTATTCTTTCCGGTGAATTGGAAGACGGCGTAAAAGATGAATTGTACTGCCCTCATTGCGGCGTAATGTTCAGCAAGCTCGTCAATTGCAGTTGCCGGCCGGACGCCGACATGGTTGTGATAGGATTAACACCCAAACTCGATTACAACAACGCCATCTCATTCTGTAATGTGACCGGATGTGCCAACGGAACTTCCATCTCATCGGGAGAGGTCATCCGGCACGTACAAATTTCGGGAACCTTCTGAGGACAAGCATAGATTGCAGGGTATGAATATAGTTGATCTTGTTTCGGCAACCGGAGAAAGAAGTTGACGCCATTGGAGCGCACAATTAGAATCACGTGATTTTTGGACTATGAAGCCCACAATTAGGAGGTACCGACTGTAAATGAGTAATGCGAACGAAATATTGAAGGAAAGACTTTCGGCCGATGCTTACGACAAGCTCATGGCCGTGGATAACACCAAGATACATGCGTTTGTCGCCGATGCGATCGAGCTGACGAATCCCGAGGAGCTGTTTGTCTGTACGGATTCCGAGCAGGACGTCAGGCACGTTCGGGAAATGGCGATCAAGAACGGCGAAGAGATACCACTCAAAATACCCGGCCACACCTGCCACTTCGACGGCCCCAAAGACCAGGGCCGCGACAGAAAAGCGACCAGGTATCTCGTGCCGAAGGATGAAAAGCTCAGCGAAGCGCTCAACCAGATAGAGCGCCAAGAAGGGCTTGACGAAGTGCGGGGATTGCTCAAGGACTCCATGAAGGGCAGGACTGCGATCCTGCGTTTCCTCTCTCTTGGCCCGGCCGGTTCGGTTTTCAGCGTTCCCTGTGTCCAGATCACTGATTCGTGGTATGTAGGCCATAATGAAGACCTGCTCTATCGAACCGCGTATCCGCAGTTCTGCAAGATCGAAAAGGACAAGAATGTTTTCTGCTTCCTGCACTCCTGCGGCGAGTTGAGCGAAGATATGATCAGCGCGGACGTCGAACACAAGCGCATCTACATGGACTACACCAGAGACACAGTCTACAGCGTTAACACGCAATACGGCGGCAACACTATGGGCCTGAAGAAGCTGGCACTGAGGCTCACCATCCGCCAGGCCGACCGCGAAGGCTGGCTGGCCGAGCACATGTTCATCTCCGGCGTCTACGGCCCCGGCGGACGCAAGACGTATCTGGCCGGCGCTTTTCCCAGCGCCTGCGGCAAGACTTCCACGGCGATGCTGCCCGGTGAGACTATCCTGGGCGATGACATCGCGTATTTCAGGAGCATCAACGGCCAGTTTCGCGCCGTCAACGCCGAGGCGGGAATCTTCGGCATCATTCAGAACGTCAAGGAAAAAGACGACCCGGTGATTTGGGACATCCTGCACAAACCCGGCGAGGTCATCTTCGGCAACGTCCTGGTAAAGGACGGCAAACCTTACTGGCTGGGCATGGGCGAGGAGACGCCGGATGAAGGGGTGAACTTCTCGGGCAAGTGGCACAAAGGCAAAAAGGACGACGAGGGCAAGGAAATCCCCCTGGCTCACAAGAACGCCAGGTACACCGTCGCCCTGACAGCCCTGGCCAATTGCGACCCGGAACTGGAAAATCCCGAGGGCGTCGGTCTCGGCGGCGTAATGTACGGCGGACGCGATCCGAAGGCGTCAGTGCCGGTTCAACAGGGGTTCGACTGGACGCACGGAATTGTCTCGTACGGCGCCTCGCTCGAGACAGAGACCACCTTTGCGATTATCGGCGAAGAAGGTAAGATGGAAATCAACCTGATGAGCATCCAGGACTTCCTCGCGATTCCCCTCGGCAAGTACATCCGCAATAATATCGATTTCGTCAACGGGATCGAAAACCCGCCGCTTGTCTTCGGCGTAAACTATTTCCTGCGGGACAAAGAAGGCAAGTTCACCAACGACGTGCCGGATAAGCACGTCTGGGTCAAGTGGATGGAACTGCGAATCCACGGCGATGTCGACGCTATCACGTGTCCGACCGGTTTGATTCCGCATTACGAGGACCTGGTCAAACTGTTCAAGGAAGTGCTCGACAAGGATTACACCAAAGACGACTACGTAAACCAGTTCACCATCCGAGTGCCCGAGAACCTGGCCAAGCTCGATCGCGTTGAGAAATACCACAGGGAAAACGTGCCTGGCAATCCACAGTCGGTTTACGACACTATGGCAAAAACCAGGAAGCGCCTCGAAGAAGCCCGTGGGATATACGGCGATTATATCTCGCCTTTTGACCTGGGAAAATAGTAGTTTGCCAAATCTGATTTGATAGTCTACAATAGGTGGCAGCCTCAATAGAAAGCGTAGCACGGCCATCCTGGCCGTGTTTCACGGGCTGGAAGCGCGTGCTACGGCGGAGGTTGCCGCCCGGCGTTGTCATTCCCGCGAAAGCGGGAATCCGGAATCGCTAACGTCTTGGATTCCCGCTTTCGCGGGAATGACAATGAACAGAGCCGATCATGAAACAATAGTGGAATCCGATGAAGAAGAAAACCATACGTACCGGAATTGTCGGCGCCGGTTTCGCCGCGACGTTTCATTTTGAATGCCTCAAGAAGATCTACGGCACTAACGTCGAGGTCGAGGGCGTATTCGCAACCGACACCGCTCAGGCCAGAGCCTACGCCGACAAGCGCGGCATAAAAACCGCCAAGAGCCTGGAGGAGCTTATCGACAAGGTGGATGTTGTCCACGTCTGCACTCCGCCCGTGGCTCACGAGCCAATTGCGGTTGCCGCTCTCGAGCAGGATAAGTTCGCCATAGTTGAAAAGCCGCTGACCGGCTATTTCGGCGACGGCTCGGACGATTTCAGCGGCGACACCTTCCCCAAGCAGGATGCTCTCAACGAATCTCTCGACAGTATCAAGCGAATGCTCGAAGCCGAATCCAACAGCAAGGGCAGGATTCTCTACGCCGAGAACTGGATCTACGCCCCGTCCATCCAGAAGGAGCGCGAGATTATCGAGAAGACCGGCGCCCAGATATTGTGGATCCACGGCGAAGAAGCCCATTCCGGCTCTCACGCGACGACTTACGCCTACTGGAAGTTCTCCGGCGGCGGGGTAATGATAGGCAAAGGCTGTCATCCGCTCACGGCGGCGCTTTACCTCAAGCGCGTCGAGGGGCTGGCGAGAAACAGCGAGCCAATCAAACCCATCGCCGTCTCGGCGAGAGTCCACGCCATTACCAGACTGGAAAACTTCCGCGATGAAGGACACATCCGCTGCGACTACCACGATATCGACGATTTCTCGCTGATGCACCTGATCTTCGACGACGGCACAATCGCCGACATCTTCGCCTCCGACATCATCCTTGGCGGCATCCACAACTGGCTCGAAGTCGCCGCCAACAACCACCGGACCGTCTGTAATATCAACCCGAACACGGCGATGAAAACGTACAACCCGGTCGACGCGAACTTCGACGATATTTACGTCGTCGAGAAGACCGGCACGAAGCAGGGCTGGTCGAACCCGTCGCCCGACGAGGACTGGTTCACCGGTTATCCGCAGGAGATGGAGGCGTTTTACAGAACCATCGCTTACGGTGAGCCGTTAGAGAGCACCAGCAACCTGGCCGCAGACTGCATCTCGACCATCTACAGCGCTTACGTCTCGGCAGAGAGATCGGGCGCCGAAGTCGACGTCAAAACGTTTTAACAATGGACCAGCAGGAACAACCGGCACAAACAAGACAAATTCCATTCGCGCCGTCGGTCTACGAGCACGCCGCGAGAGTGATTAACAAAAGTCCGTGGGAGGTCTCACGAAGCTGCGATCTGCTTACTCAGGGGCACATAGAAGCATATCGCCTGTACCGGCACTGCCCGGTAGTTGTGGGCATCGACATCTACAACCTGGAGGCCGAAGCCTATGGCTCGCCGGTCGATGAGCCGGCAGGCAACGGCATCCCCGCGATATCAAAACATGCTTACAGGTCCATGAAGGAACTGCTCGATCTTGAACCGTTCGATCCGCGAGAGGCAGGACGCATTCCTATGGTCATCGAGGCGGCCAAACGAATCGCGGCCGAGTGCCCCGACACCGAGGTCAAGGTTCCGGTGAGCGGCCCGTTCTCATTAGCGGCCAATCTTATCGGCTTCGAGAACCTGTTGTGCGAAGTATACACCGACCCCGAGCTTGTCGCGCAGGCCTTGAAACATCTCGTCGCCGGTCAGGTCGAGTTTTGCAGGGAAGTTGTCCGCAACGGTCTCGACATCGCGTTCTTCGAGTCTGCCGCCACACCGCCTTTGCTGTCGCCGGATAATTTCAGGGACATCGAGCTTGCAGCCCTTGAAAAGATCATGGCAGAGACCGCCGACGTCGTCGGCCATCCGGTCCCCTGCATAATGGGCGGCGACACTCTGCCCATACTCCGCTACATCATACAGACCGGGACGGGATACGTCTGCTGCCCGGCCAGGACGGATCAGCGGAGGTTTATGCAGGCAATGGAAACGCAGCCCGAGGTGATGGTGCGGATCAATATGAATCCCGCCGGGCTTGCTTCAAAAAATTTCAGCGAGGTGCAAAAGGAAGTTGACAGGGTTCTGGCCCTTGCAGAGAATAGGCAAAATGTCTGTATAGGTACGGGCTGCCTGCCGTACGAGGCGGACCCGGACGTGGTTTTGAGAGCACGAGAATACATTTTGTCCAGGAGCACTCGTTAAGAGGTCTAATCAGGAGAGAAGAGTATGACGCCCAACGAGAATCAGCAGGTCCCCCCCGGCACACCGGCCAAAGAAGAACAGGTCATGCACGTCAATCCGCGCATCGAGAAAGATCGACAGATGATACTCGATGCCGAAAAGCAGGGCAGAGGAGCGCTTTTCAAAGTCTTCGTCAAGTTATCCGGCCCCGGCTGGCTGCAGAGCGGCATCACCCTCGGCGGCGGCTCGCTCTCTTCGAGTCTCTACCTCGGCGTGCTCGTGGGCTTTAGCTTCATGTGGCTCCAACCGCTCGCGATGATCCTGGGTATTATCATGCTAAGCGCCATCGCCTACGTTACGCTTTCGACGGGCCGGCGTCCGCTTCGGCCTATCAACGAGCACGTCAGCCCCGTGCTCGGATGGGGATGGCTGCTCGCCTCGATGATGGCGAATCTCGTCTGGTCTCTGCCGCAGTTTGCGCTTGGTACCGCCGCGATTCGTCAGAACCTGCTGCCCGGCCTGATCGGTCCCGAATCCGGCGTGGGCGAAATCCACGGCAAGATGATCGCAGGCGCGATCTTTCTCGTGATTGCTCTGACGGCCACATTGACCTACAGCGCCGGCGGCAGAGGCGTCAAGGTCTTCGAGGTGATGATAAAATCAATCGTCAGCCTGATCGTGCTGTGCTTTATCGGTGTGGTCATCAAGCTGAGCATCAACGGCAAGATCTTATGGGGCAATATTCTCAGCGGCTTCGTCCCGGACCTGAGTCTGTTCATGAAACCGACCGATGAAATCATGCCGCACATACAAAGAGTCGCCGAGCCGTTCCGGGCCTTCTGGACCAACATGATCGTCGGCCAGCAGCGAGACGTGATGATCAGCGCCGCCGCCACGGCGGTGGGTATCAATATGACGTTCCTGCTGCCGTACTCGATGCTCCGAAAAGGCTGGGACAAGTACTTCCGCGGCCTGGCGATTTTCGATCTTTCGACCGGCTTGTTCATCCCGTTTATGATCGCGACCGGCTGCGTGGTCATCGCCTCCGGCAGCCAGTTTCACGCCCAACCCGCACAGGGCCTGGTGCCCTCCGAACCGGGCGGGCAGATCACGGGTGTACCCGCTCCCAACCTCGTCGGTCCTTACAAGGGCCTGCTGATGGAGAGGGCCCTGAGCGAGCTGGCGGACCAGGACCAGCGATTCGTCGGGGTCGGCGTTCGCGATTACGAGGAGCTGTCGTCGGAGATGCAGGCCATCGTAGACGCCAAAGTCGAAAACTTGCCCTGGGGGGACAAGCGAATGGCGGCGGTTCTCGTCAAGCGCGACGCATTCAACCTTGCCGAGACGCTTGCCCCGCTGACGGGAGAAGTCTGGGCGCAGTACATTTTCGGCATCGGCGTAATCGGCATGGCTCTCGGCGCCGCGACGATGCTCATGACGATTAACGGCCTGTGCTTCTGCGAGCTGCTCAACAAACCGGCGCGGGGCTGGCCGCAGCGAATCGGCAACCTGATGGTCGTGGTCGGGGCGCTCGGGCCGTTCTTCTGGAAGGACGCCGCGCCGTATCTGGCCGTGCCGACATCGGTCTTCGCGATGGTCCTGCTGCCGATCGCGTACTTCGCGTTCTTTTTGCTGATGAACCAGAAGACCTTCATGGGCAAGGACATGCCCACCGGCGGCAGGCGCGTACTCTGGAACGTGCTGATGGCGCTGGCTTCCGGCGCCGCGGCGTTCGGCAGTATCTGGAGCCTCTGGTCGAAGCTCGGCTGGCTCGGCATCATTCTGTTTATCGCCTTTATTGTTCTGTGCGTTGTCGTCCACTTCGCACGTGAAAAGCAGAAAGCGGCGGCATGACGCCGGAGCAATGGGAAAAGCTGTTGGCTGTCATTAACGGCGAGGCCCTCGACCCGCTACCGGTCGGGTTCGTCATCGACAGCCCCTGGCTGCCCGGCTGGGCGGGAATCACCGCGCTGAATTACTATGCAAGCGAGCAGATGTGGTTCGAGGCCAACGTAAAGGCTATCGAGCAATTCCCGGATGTGATGTTTCTGCCGGGCTTCTGGTCCGAGTACGGCATGTGCACAGAGCCGTCCGCGTTCGGCGCCAAGTGCTCCTGGCAGGAAACCGAGCTGCCCCACGCCGCAAAGATCATTACGGACTTCCAGACGGCAGGCTCGGTTACGAAACCCGACCCCGCAAAAGACGGCCTGCTGCCGTTTGTGCTTCGCCGTTTGCAACACTACCAGTCCCGCATCGAAGAGAAGGGCCACAACATCAAGTTCGCCGTAGCTCGCGGCCCCTTGAACATCGCCTCTTTCCTCGCCGGAACCACCGAGTTTCTGATGGCAATCCGCACCGATCCCGAGCAGGTCCACAAGCTGCTCGAGACGATAACGGACTTCACAATCGACTGGCTCAAGCTCCAGGCTAAAACCTTCCCCTCCATCGACGGCGTATTCATCCTCGACGACATCGTCGGCTTCATCGGTGACGACGATTTCAACGCTGCGGCACTGCCTTATCTCGAACGCATCTTCCAGTCCCTCGACGTCGCGGTCCGATTCTTCCACAACGACGCCGACGGACTGGTATGCGCGCCGTACCTCCCCCAGATCGGCGTCAACTTCTTCAACTTCAGCTACCAGCACACACTGTCAGAAATGAAGGAGCTGACAAACAACGCCGTAACCCTCCTCGGCAACATCCCCACCCGCGAAGTCCTCGCCGACGGCACCCCCGAAGACGTGCATACCAGCGTCACCGAGACCATAGATTCCGTAGACGACAAATCCCGAATCATCCTCTCCTGCGGCGGCGGAATGCCCCCCAACGTCCCCACCAAAAATATCGAATCATTCCTCTCCGCCACTATTTGATTTTCCGGTTTTTATCATTTTTTTTGCTCCTGATTCTGATAGACTAAAGTAAATGCGCGGCAGAGTGCAAACGGGAGGCCATAGACTCAGAATGAAACAATTTCGAGCATACGCCGATGAAGAAGAATAAGAAATTCGATTGCGTGAAGATGAAATGGGATATCCAGAAGCAGATCCGCAAGGAATTTGAGGGGATTCCGGAGGCCGAAGCCCGCCGGTTACAGATGCAACAAGTGGAACAAGACCCAATCCTTGGCCCCCTTTACAAGCGGCTGGCATCCGAGAAACAATCTACCGTGAAGGAGTAAACGAAACACATTTAAAAATGTACCGGACACCTTTAATTCTCACACCTTTAATTCTCAGTCTTTGCTGAAAATCACAACACGATCCTCTTTGGCCCTCCGGACACCTGATACCATTCCGTAGTGAGTAATAGCCCGAGTGGAGTGGCCCATA
>CAZRBG010000015.1:0-87546 GCA_964598225.1 uncultured Pirellulales bacterium | reverse complement strand
TTCTACATAATCGAAAGCCGCATTCTCGCTGCAAGTCCTTATGCGGCAATGAATAGAAAAAACTTCACACTTCTGCATCTTCGCACAGAGCCCCCTGCACTTTATGATTTGACAAATCTGTTCATGGCTGCTATGATAAGTACATGTACACGTAGTTATATGATACGGAGACTGTAGAATGGCGACGAAAACGATCACAATTGATTTAGAGGCATACAATAAGCTCAAATCCGTCAAACAGGAAAAGGAGTCCTTCAGTCAGACAATTAAAAGAGTTGTTGCGACTCCCATTGATTTGAAAAAATTTCATCGATTTATAAATTCTGCAGACTTCAGCAAAGAGGCCACCGATGCCGTAAAAGAGCATCTTAAAAGCAGGCGCGCTGTATTAAAGAGGGTTCGGTAATGGCCTGTCTGGATACAACGATACTCATCGATCTGCTTGGCAAAAAGTCCGCAAACAGAGAAAAAGCCCTTGCAAAAATCGATCAGCTAACCGGCGACGGCGAACCCTTGTACACAACGCGTTTCAACCTGGCGGAGCTTTATGTGGGCATCGCACGATCGAAAAGTCCCAAGGCCGAAGAAAGACTGATCGGCAATTTACTCAAATTTATCAAGGTCCTTGAATTTGATGAAAGATCGGCAAGGCTGTTTGGCCAGATTACCGCGTACCTTCAAATGCTTGGCAAACCCGTCGGCGACATGGACGTCTTAATTGCCGCAACATCGCTTGGTTCAACGCAGAAACTCGTCACGAGAAACGCCAGGCATTTTGAAAACATCCCACAACTAAAAGTTGAAGAGTACTGATGACAATGTGCCATAATCAATAGTCAATTACAAAGGGCCACAGAGGGCACAGAGAACACAGAGAAAAGATCGATGGTTGTCATTCCTGCGAAGGCAGGAATCCATTTGTTCAAGAGCTTCTGGATTCCTGCATGCGCAGGAATGACAATGAAGAACGGATGGTCGTAAAAAATGTACCGGACACCTTTAATTCTCCTCAAGCAAGAATCTGAGATTTTACTAAAAGAGGCCAAAGGGGGCCCAAGACGAGTTATGATTGCTGTCCGTGGATATCTTACTCATTTTCTGCTCTTCTAATCTGATTTTGCTGGAAGCTGACAAAGCGATAAACGAAATCGGCAGGGGGGTGATTGCAATTGGGGCGGTGATGTGGTATTATGAGGTTTGAAGATTGCAGGAGTTCCGGATATGGGAAATTTTCTGAGACTGAAGCTATGTACGGGGGGATCTGCAGGATGCAGCGAAAAGGCTTTACATTAATCGAGCTTCTGGTCGTGATAGCTATTATAGCGCTGCTGCTGTCGGTGTTGATGCCCGCTCTTCAGCGGGTTCGGCGGCAGGCGCGGGGGGTTGCGTGCAAATCCAACCTGCACCAGTGGGGCCTGATTTTCGGTCTTTATACGCAGGATAACGACGGTTATTTCTACAGCGGCCATCTGTACGGTTCGTCATCGGGCATGGGCGGGGGCGAATGGTGGCGGGAATGTATGTGGCCGTTATCCAGGGATGAAAAGATGTGGCTGTGCCCGACGGCGGTAAAGTACCGCTCAATCTCTCCGGACGGCTCCGGCCGCAGGCCCGCGGCAACGCCGTTCGACGCGTGGCGGGCCAACGACTCTACCGGCGGCGACGAGGGCAGCTACGCTCCGAACGGCTGGATGTGCAATGTCCGGCCCGGATTAGACAGACTCTGGGGACGTGGGCCGGCCGAGTACTACTGGCGGACCCATCACGTCCAGGGGGCTTATAATATCCCTGTCTTCACCGAGAGCTGGTGGGTGGACGGCTGGCCAAGACACACCGACAATCCCCCGGAAATGGGCGACCGCACGCCTGTTTTAGGGCCCAACAACCACGAAATGCAGCGCCTCTGCGTCAACCGGCACGGTGGCGCACAGAACTGCCTTTTCGCCGACTGGTCTGCTCGTAAGGTTTCCCTCAAGCAGTTGTGGACGCTGAAGTGGAACCGGCAATTCGATACGGCCGGCCCCTGGACGCCGGCCGGCGGCGTCCAGCCGGACCACTGGCCCGACTGGATGGCCGGCATCAGAGACGATATCTGATATATCCTGTTCTCGAACGTCTACGGGCTTATTACATTGAAGCCCTCACAGTCTACGTCCGGTCCGGGGGCGCAGGACATCCACTGGTCCAGCAATATCTCGAAGTCGGTGATGTCCACCTTGCAGTCACGATTGACGTCGCCGGGGATCGTGTGCATCTGGCCCGGTGTGCAGTCGGCGTTGACGATTTTGAGTACCTGTCCTTCGGAGCGGAAGGGGCCGAGGTTGGTTCCGGCCAGCAGGTACAACTCCCCGTCGGCGTCCTGGCCGAAGCCCTTAACGAACAATCCAAGTTCTCGATCGTCCAGGCCCAGAATGAATTCATTGATCTGGCCGGTCATCAGATCGGCGTAGAACAAACGGCCTTGCGGAGCGAAGAAACCCGTCGAAAAATCGCCGAAGACATACATGCCGACGAGTTCGGGGATCGCGCTGCCGCGATAGACAAATCCGCCGGTGATGCTGATGCCCTCGTCGTGGTCGTATTCGGCTACAGGGTCGATCAAATCATCAGGAAGTCCTTCTAAGTCGTCACTTACTTCGCCGGTCTCCGGCAGAAAACGAAAACTGCCTTCCTTGAGGTTCCAGCCGTAGTTGCCCCCGGCAGAGACGAAGTCGATTTCTTCGATGTCGTTCTGGCCGACGTCTGCGACGATCAGCTCGCCGGTTTCGGAATCGAAGCTGAACCGGTAGGGATTCCTGAATCCATAGGCGTAGATTTCACCGGGGATATCAGGATCGCCCACGAACGGATTATCAGCCGGGATTCCGTATTGACCGTTCGCACTGTTGAAACCATCGACGTCGATTCGCAGAATTGTCCCGAGGATATTCGTCGGGTCCTGTCCGTTTCCCATTTCCCCGTGGCCGGGATCCGTATCGTCGGCGCCGCCGCCATCGCCGAGGGAGATGTACAACATGTTGTCGGGACCGAACAGCAACGTGCCGCCGTCATGGTTAAACTGTGGCTCGTCAAATCTAAAAAGCTCGCGGCGGGACATGGGGTCTACGCGATCGCTGTTGTCGGGATCGACCATCCATTCGGCAATAACTCCCTGATGGTTGAAGTTCTCGCCCTCGGGCAGGGGCACGGTGAAATCGGCCGGACCGTCGACCGGCTCGCTGGTATAGGTATAAAGTTTTCGGAACCCCGGGTTGTCCTGGTCGCTAAAGCCCGGATGAAAGGCCAAACCCAGAAGTCCTCGCTCGTCGAAGTCGCTTGTATCCTGTGTCCCCTGGACGCCGAGCGCGACAAGTCGATCCATGACATTCAGGAATGGTCTCTTAAGCATACCGTCGCTCTGGATTATGCGGATCAGGCCGGCCTGGTCCACCACGTACAATTTATCCGACACGCCGGGAGCTGCCGTCAGATAGACGGGAGCGGTCAGACCGACCGCCACGGGCTCCAGCTCGATCCGTATGTCGCCTTTGGCGATAGTTTCGGGGATCGGGTCGGTGATTGGTTGCGGTGATGACGGCGGCGGCATCTCCTCCAGCGCGGTAAAGCCGAAATCGTCAATCCCCGAAAGCCCGGTTCCGTTGTTACTGAGCCTCAGGGACTTGATAAAACCGACTTCCGAAAAGCTGTATAGTCTCCAGTTGCCGGTTAAGTCGGCGGTCGCTATAACATCTTCACCAGTACCGACTACTTCGACTCTTCCTCCGCCGCTGGCAACAGTGTCGCGAGCATAGAACTCCACCACTGTGGCGGATCTGCGAAATGTGACCGTTGCCGTTTCGCCGGGCTCTATCCAGAAACCATTTGTTCCTGTACGGTACAACGCCGTAGTGCTCCGGAAACCCACATTACCTACGAACGTGGCCGTAAGCGGAGCCTCGCCAATGGTGTGTTCGTTGACGCGATCCATACCGATCTCTTCGAAACTTGTGAAGAACTGCTGGTCCTGCGGAGCCGCGAGTGTTACGTTGATCCCGGCAAGCACTATAAAAGCTGCCAGGCACACTGCATAAAACGTTACATATTTCGATTTTTCAAGTAAACCAAACATCTCATAACCTCTCTTTCTGCGCATACCGTATGCGCGACCAAGCAATTAGAAGGAACCAAGGGACCGTCGTTCGGCTCCTTTAATAGGCCTCGCACCGTTACCCCGGACGGCGGTCCCTTACCTTGGTGTCCCGTATAGTCTTAGTTTCTCCCGCTTATAAAATTATCTGGGGCCGCGGAGTCTGGCGCCTATCTGTCCTCTGATCTCGCCGGCCGGATTGTCGGCTGTGTGTACGTTAACATAGCACCGGCCGTCTCGAATGGCCTGAGCGAAACCTTCCCAGTCACCCTCGAAGTCTGCAAGCAAATCAGCTTCGGTGATGGTTCCTCTGCTCAATTCTCCGTTGAACAGGCCCAAAGGAGGCACCTGGCCGAAGAGAAATGCTACGACCGGTCCGTTTTCTCCGGGCAGGCCCACGTGAATATGCGCCTGGGTGACGCCGCTTATGCCGTCCACGACGAGTTCAAAATCCAGGTCTTGCCTTTGGTCATTAAGTCTGAGGAAGGCTTTGCCTGTGGCAAAATTTGGGACGATAGGAACTTCGCCCGCACCGCTCAGATCAGCGACGAACCAGTTTGCGTCAGGATCGACGGCGGTGATGGTGATCTTGGCGACCGGATTATTCCAGTCCTTTTCTTCCGGCATCAAATCGGCGCCGCCCTGTATGCCGGCGTGATAAGAAACGACACCGTTTTCGGCCAGCATTGGATTAGTTTCTCCGGTGCCCATCTTTCCTGACGAAACGCCGAACAATCCCTGGCAGGGCGGCACTAAGTCCGCATAATCCTCGGTGTTCATTTCGGTTCCGGCGTCGTAACCGTGGGTCAGGACAATGTCGGCGCCTTCCAACGGCAGCGGAAGGCCGTTCAAACCGGTGAAGCCGTCATTGGTGCATATTAACATCGAAACCAATGACAAGAACCTGGCCGATGGGTCGGCGGTAATCATAATGTCAGTCGAATCGGTAAAATCGGTATTACCCGGATTGCTGGCCGGCACGAGCGGCCCGGTAGAACCTGTTGTGACTTCGAGCACGCCTGGATCCATCATGAGTAGATCCTGCATGGGCATGTTATTGCCATTCTCGGCTATGGCCTGAATCTCAGCACTTGCCGGCTCTCCAAGCATGAATAAATCGGTTCCGAATTCATGAGCGGCTACCAGCGGCGGCGTCAGCGCCTGTCCTTCGGTTAGGTTCTGAACGGTCACGCGGTAAGTGCGCACGTGCATAGAGCCATGCGCGACGGCGCCAGTAAAAACGAAGGCGGCGAGCATACATAATGCTATTTTACAATATTCCGACTTGATTTTATTCTTCGTGTTCATAAGTTGGTCTCCTTTTTTAGGTAAAGTTTCTTGTTGCTTTCTTATTTGGTTCAGCTTGTAGTACAAATTTGTTAAAGACCTCCTGTCTCCCGTCTTTATGGCGGATCGCGTTCCTTGCTCATACATTAATCTCCTACAAGAAGTTGTCTTTGAATAGAAACATCTGGCTCAGATGGAATTCTCTAATGACTCTTGGGCGGCGAAATCATTATTACCAATATCACTTGTCATTGACCTCCGCTTATTTTGTTTCCAATTTGATGTATAGTATTTTGACCAACATTCTCCGCTACATTAGCGGCAAGTATCCACCCCCAACAATAAGCAAATACCTTAAAAGTGCGTGTCCTTTTGCTTAATCTGTTGTTAAGCCGGAGGAAGATAAGATATTTCCGAAAAAACTGTTAACTGATATGTAAAAGAAACAACAATGCTCTGTTTGTCATTTGTAAAACTTTCTATTAAATACGACGTGGTTTGATCTCATGTTTTGCTCGCTGATCGGGGTAATACCTGTTTGTTCTATGGGGAGTTTGCCTCTTATAGCATGGGGAAAACAACTAAACCAAAAGAGCTACACCTTTAGGTATAGCTCTGAGTCGCAATTGCCGTAGGTCTTCGACGAAAACAATAGCCTGGTGACGTTCGAAATTCAGACGGACTGTTAATATGGCTCTATCACTTTGTTCGGCATTTTTTTGCTAACGATAGCCGAATCGTGTAAGTATAATGAAGATTTTGGCAAAGAGTCGTGTTTTTCAGATTACGTTAAAAGAAAGGGACAGGAAAATGGATAGGAAAGATTTAACGAGACGGCAGCTACTCGCGGCCGCTTCGGCCGGCTCTCTGGCCGGGATTGCATCGACGGGCACTGCCGTCTGTGGCAACGTCACAAATAGGGCGACAAAACCGGCGATATTGGGTGGCGAGCCGATCAGAAAGAACAAAAGCTGGCCACGGTGGCCTTATTGGGACGAGAAAGTAGTCGATTCGGTAGTGCAAACTACCAAAAGCCGGATATGGTGCAGGATTCAGTCCAGGTCCGGGACTGTTCCGACACTCGAAAAGAAGTTCGCCCGCCTGATCGGATCGAAGCATTGCGTTGCCACCGGCTCAGGCACACAGGCCCTGCACACTTGTGTTGAAGCGCTTGGAATCGGACCCGGCGATGAAGTTATCACTTCGCCATACACAGATCCGGGGACCATAGCCTCTATTCTGTCTGCCCGGGCGCTGCCGGTCATGGCCGATCTGGACTGCGAATCGTATCAGCTCGACCCCGACGACGTGGAAAGAAAGATCAACGGCAACACCAGAGCGATTATGCCCGTCCACATGGGAGGGCAGGCGGCCGACATGACGAGGATCATGGAAATCGCGAAAAAGCATGACTTGAAAGTGATCGAGGACGCGGCCCAGGCGCACCTGGCCGTGTACAAAGGCAAGAAGCTCGGAACGATTGGTGATCTCGGGTGTTTCAGCTTCCAGTCGAGCAAGACAATCGCCTGCGGCGAGGGCGGCGCGGTTATCGGAGATGACGAAGAGCTGATGGACAAATGCTATACCGTTCACAACCACGGTACATCCCGCCGGCGGCGGACGGAAGTTGCGGGACCGAAATATCGGATGAATGAGTTCGAGGCCGCGGTGCTGCTCGGCCAGTGGGAGGGCGTGGAAGAACGTTTCGCCCGCCGGAATGAAAATGCCGCTCACCTGACAAGCAGGCTTAAGGATGTTCCCGGCATCCGCCCGCAGAAGCTCTATGAGGGCACCGAGAGCGGGTCGTTCTATCTGTATCCAATGTCGTATCTGAAAGAACAGTTCGGCGGCGTGGACCGTGACAAGTTTCTCAAGGCCGTGCGCGCCGAAGGGATAAGGCTTAGCCCGTATATCTCGAACGGCCTGCACAGAGAGCCCTGGATCGACCACATACTGGACAGGCCGGTCTACAGGAAGATGTACTCGAAGCGAAGGCTCAAAGAGTTCCGCGAGCAGTGCGAATGTCCCAAATGCGATCAGGTCTGCCGTGAGATGGCGATGATCTGGGCGTCGGGACCACTGCTGGCGACAAAGAGCGACATGGACGATATAGCCGACGCGATCATAAAGGTCTACGAGAACCGAGACAAGCTCCGCAATATCTGAGTCGTAGTAGTAGTTTGTAGTGACGCCGTTAGGCGTTCGTAGCGAGGGCGTCTATCCCTTGTTCGAGGCCGAGACGGCCTCGAGACGCAAGGGCAGGATGCCCTCGCTACAAATGCCCTCCGCAGGATGGCCAAGCCATTACGGGCACACTACGAACTCGAAATGTGTGATTAGTCGCCGGATTTGATTCGACCGATCAGATCGAGGGCTTCTTTGACCATTATCTCGCCGGCGCCTTTGGCCAGGTTGGTCCCGGAGCCGGATTCGTAGCCGCCTTCATCGTAGGCCGCGCTGTGGCAGACGTAGCCAATCGGGTCGTTGGCAAGTGCTATTATCAGCAGTTTCTCAATGTCGGCGCGTTTTTTGATCTCCAGGCCGATTTCGACCAGAACTTCGCCGGGCAGGCCGAGGATGTAGACGTCGCCGAACCTGATTACCTGGAATTCCGTTGTGAGTTCTTTCTTATCTTCATCGGCGTCCATGATTCTGTCGGGCGAAAGTTTCTTTCTTAGCGGCATTTTGACTTCCGCCGTCATCGCTTCGACCTCGATATCATCCTTGGTCGGCACGAACTGAAGCAGCCTGATGGCTTCGCCGGCGATGGCCTTGCCGATTGAGAAGCGAGCTTCTCTGCCGCGTTTCAGAGGGACTATGTCGCCGCTCGTGCCCGGCGTGAAAAGGCATATGCCGCCCTCGGCCTGTTCGACGATCTGCGTGGTTATGCCGGGAAAATCGGCGGATATCGAGTAGAACCAGTCTTCGTAGCCGCTGCCGCTTACGGCGTGGCAGGCAAAGTTGACGAGCGCGCCGACGATTTGGCCGTTAGGGTCGTTGACTCTGAGCACCCAGGCTTCCGGATCGATCGGGCCGAAAGTCAACTCAGGCTGCTCCGGCGGTGTTGCGAAAGTTACTCGGGTTTCGCCGTCCGGCGTTTGCTCGATTTTCCTGGCAGCTATCACTTCGCCCGGAAGGCTGAAGGACATTTTCACCTTGCCGTCCGGTAATCTCGTCCGGCGGTTGTAGACAATTTCCGGCAACCGGCCTCGCGCAGTGCCGAGCGTTACGGCCTGCATATTCTTGTGCGCGAGGAAAACCGTATTACTCATTTTCCTGGCAAGAGTGCGCACGTAGTGTGCATCGACCTTGTTATCCGGGTTTTGTGGTCCGAGTTTCATACGGGAATAGAGCTTGGGGCCGAAGTGGGTGTGCGTGGCGCTGATAAGTACATTCTGTTCGGCGATGCCGGTTTGGTCCTTAACCATCGCGCGGACTTCGCTCGTTATTTGCGGCGGGACCCAGAGCAGATCGACTGAAATGATCGCCGCGGCGTTGTTGCCGTCGTCGAGGACGAGCGCCCTGGCGTAAAGATCGTCGTAAATGTCGTCGCTCGGCTTGTCCCGACTGCCGTAGCCTGAGAGCCACACGCCAACGGGCGGCGTAATATTGACTTTCGAGCAGCCGCCTTTGAGTTCAGCGCCGGCGTCGGTACAGAGAACACAGATGCAAATAATGACCGAAACAAGTAGAATGATTGGTGTTTTGATCTCTTTTCTCATTGGTCCTGATTCTCCACAAAATGCGTCAATGCGTAAATATTGTCCAGGTTATAGCTTGGTTCCAGATGATATACGAATTCGAGATCGCCGCCACCGTTTTCTTGCAGGATTCGCCTGGCCCAGTTCAGGATCGGCTCACTGCTTTCTGCCGACATCTGTTGCGGCAGGGGTGCGATGCTGAGCGGCATTTCGTTGCCGAACACTTCCCGCACACGCTTGATTGATGTGTCGCCGCCGACATCGAGCGAGCACAGGTTTTCAATCCCGGCGAAAGCCTCAGCATATTCCGTGCTCGACCCGCAGGAATGCAGGCGCACGGGGCCGAGTTCGGCGCCTATTCTCGACGTAGCCGGAACGACAAAACGCTCAACCATCTCGGGACTTACCAGGCAGGCCGAGCATTCCCCGACGTGCACGCTGGTTACGGGCAACGCGGCAGCCTGCGAAAAATGCCGGCAGAGAACTATGTACGCATCCGCGATCCAGTCGATGATATCCAGACACCGTTGCGGTTGCGAAACCATGTCCATGAATATCGCTTCGCCGAAGAACTTCTGCGCCGTGGTCAGTACACCATGAATAGTTGCACGGCCGGAGATGTCCCAGAAGAAGGGCGGTACAGGCCATAGATTCTCACGTATGTGGAGAATCTGCTCGTCGAACAGGTGAATCAGCGGATTATCGAGCAGGCTCTCGGCCCCGGGCAGGTCCGAAAGACTCTTACCCGCAAGACATCGCGGCGTAATGTCGGCATCGTGATTCGGATTCGCCACAAAATCCGCTCCCAGCAGCATTCCTAAAATCATGTTCGGCTGAATCCTGCCGATCAGAACCTGATTCCTGTCCCAATACTCGATCTGTCCGAGGTTCGACTCCGAATAGAACAATCGCATTCCGGCGAACCGTTCGGTCGCATAATCGTTGCACTGCGTGTCAACGGCATGGCGCCTCTCCGGGTCGAAATAATAGTCACGATCAAACGCAACGCCGAGGGCCTCGGCCATCCAGGCCTTTGACAGCGTGCCGGAGATAGTGATCTTTGCCTTGTTGCTCACAACAACGGTTTCGTCCTATATTTCGCTGATTTTGACGGGTTTGTCGGACTGTGCCGAGATATCTGCGGCAAAGCAGATCGCATGGGTCTTCGCTGCGTCGTCAAGGTCGGGGAACGGTCGTTTGTCATCGATTATACAGTCGAGAAAATGTGAGACTTCGCCCTGGAACGGGTGATGAGCGACGTCGCCGCTGTCCGGCAGGATGCAGGGGATCTTCATGAAGTCGTTCTGGCCGGGGAAGATCTTCGGCGCGTACAACTGATCGTTGCGCAAACTGCCCTCGGTGCCGTAGATGCAGATGTTGAAGCGGTAGGGCATCCGGGCATCGAACGTCGTCGTGCTGCGGCCGATCTTGCCGTCCTCGAATTTAACATTCACGGAGATCGTGCCGGGATATTGAATCGGGTTGTCGGTTTTGACGTGATACGCGCTGACGTGTTCGGCTTCGCTGCGAGCGAACCAGCGCAGGGCATCTATCGCGTGGTAGCCGCCAGTTAAGATGGCCGTGCCGCTCTTTTCGGCGCTGGCGTACCATTTCTCGTCTTCCGTCATCCAAATCCGATGGAGATAATCGACCTCGACCATGAATATCTCGCCGAAAGCTCCTTCTTCAATCAGCCGGTCAATAGTCATCAGCAGGGGGTTCCAGTGCAGCACGAAGCCGACCAGCGATTTAACGCCCGCTTTTCGCACCGCCTCCTGCTGTTTTCGTACGTCTTCCATCGTCAGCGCCAGCGGCTTTTCAACGATAACGTGCTTGCCCGCCTCGGCGGCCATAACCGCATATTTCGTATGCAGATTGTGCGGGGTGCTGACTGTCACAATCTTTATGTCGTCCCGCTTAAGCATCTCGGCTGCGTCGGTGTATATATCGCACTGTAAGTCGTACTCATCCCGGTATCCTTCGGCATCCTTGACTTCCGGGCTTGTGAGCCCTCGAATCTGCGAACGCTCGTCCTTCTCGAACGCCTTTATGTATTCTTTCGCCACCCAGCCGCAACCTATAATACCTGCACCAACCTTCTTCATTTGCCGACTCCTTAAGAATAGAATCCCGCATATCGTTCCATTGCGTCCATCACAGCCTTGACATTTTCGAGCGGCACGCCGGGATAAAGCCCGTAGATCATCATCAGGCCTCCGTCTTTGCTGCCGAGTTTCTCGACTTCCTCCCGAATCAGACCGTCGATTTGCTCCGGCGTGCCAAAACGGGTGATCTGCTGGCGGTCTACGTCAACATCTATGCAGACCTTGCCCTTAAGATTGGCGGCAATCCAGTCTACACCGTTAACCAAATCCTGAAGGTTGAGAACGTCCACGCCGGTGAGGGTGATATCGCCGGCAAGGTCGCGAATGTCGCCGTCAGAGTGCATGTGCACCAGACAGCCCGCTTTGCGCGCGGGGGCCATCAGGTGCTCGTACACCGGCTCAATGTAACGCCGGAACTGTTCCGGCGAAAGCATAGGGCCGACCTGCATCCCCAGGTCCTCAGGATAACGCATCATTCCAACGCCGCTGTTCAGGTATCTTTTGACAATCTCTGCACTGAAGTTCTCAACCATCTCTATCAGTTGCCGGAGCCTGGGCTCGTTGTCCGCCATGTCCATAAGGAGATTCTCATAACCTCGCAGGTAGCAGAGTCTTTGGAACGCGTGACCGTGTTCAAGGCTGCCCGCGCAGTATTTTCCATCGGATTCGGCGGCATGAATCTTGTTTTCTGCCGCTGGCCAATTGATGTCTATGACGCCATTGGTCAGGGCCCCATCGGGTGGTGCGAGGCTCGCGAAATCGTTCCAGTCCGCCAGAGGATTGCCCGTGACTGTGCCGGTAATGCCATCGTTGGTGGTTTCCCATACACATCCCCATGCATCGGTGTAAGGTGTTGCCGCTTGTTCGAAAGGGGCCAGTTCAGGTTCCGGCTCGCTGTCGCCCTCAAAGTCGGGAAACAGCATCCGATGGTTACCCATCAATTCAAGCAGCGCTTCCCGGCCGTAGTGATGCCAGCACGCCGGATTGATCCAGAAGATCATGGGGATATGATCCGGCCGCTCGAATCTGATTGCTCGGATAGCGTTTTTGTCGATGGTATCCATCAATTTGCTGCTTGCGGACTACGTAACTTCAACGGCTCTGCCGGACTCGGCCGACTCATAACACGCCGAGAGAATCTTCTGGCTGCGCAAGCCAAGCTCGGCATCGATGACAGTTTCTCGGTTGTCAATAATCGCCTGGCTGAACTCTTCGATCTCCGCTCGATACGTATTCACCGGGGTCGGGGCTATGACTATTCCTTCATCCTCGCCTCTGGTCTGTTGAGCATCGTAGTGTTTTCCCTGCTCTTCGAGGAACGCTGCCATCTCTCCT
This sequence comes from uncultured Pirellulales bacterium, assembly GCA_964598225.1. Lineage (GTDB taxonomy): Bacteria > Planctomycetota > Phycisphaerae > Sedimentisphaerales > Anaerobacaceae > SG8-4. The sequence goes on along the minus strand of CAZRBG010000015.1, from coordinate 74,992 downwards.
GCCGGGCCCTGGCCGATAGTTCCTTTAGCCAGTATAGAGCCTTTTGAGCCGTAAAGTTCAAGCGCGTTCTTGCTGCCGGCGTCGGGTATGCAAAAGAACGTATCGACGCTACCCATCGCGCCGTTCTCGAACGAGAGCAGGGCAGTGGCGCCGTCTTCGGATTGATAATCGTGGATTATGCTGTTAGTGAAGCAACTGACCCTGGAGACAGGCCCGAAAAACATCTCCAGCAGATCGATGCAGTGCCCTCCCAGGTCCATCAGCGATCCGCCGCCACCGGTGGCCGGATTCTGCCGCCAGGCTCCTTCTATTGGCGGATACCAGCACGAAAGCTGTGCGCGGGCGTACGTCGGCTTGCCGAGCTTGCCATCCTCGATGAGCTTCATTGCCTCGACGTGCTGGGTGACGAACCGCATCATAAACGCGCAGCCGAGCTTGACGTCGGCTTTGCGGCACGTCTCGATCATCTCCTCGGCCTCCTGTGCCGTCATTCCCAGCGGTTTTTCACAGAGAATGTGCCTGGCCGCTCTCGCACAGGCCAGCACCTGATCGTGATGCAGGTATGCGGGCGTGGCTATGTAAACCGCATCGATTTTGCCATTGAGAAGAGCTTCTGCGCTATGGACCGCGCGGGCGCCCGATTCTCCGGCCACCTCTGCATTCGCCTTTTCATCTACATCGAAGACCAGCGACAATTCCGCGTTGTCGGCTCTTAGAATACCTTGCGGAATCGTTCGCCTTCGGGCGATACCTCCCGAGCCGATGACGCCCCATTTGATCTTTCGCGACATGGTCCAGATCCTTTCGTCTATTTCGAGTAAGCGGTAATAACCTTCACCAGCGCATCGCCTATCTGTTTGCAGTCGTCCTCCGTGAACGTGGGAAAAGCAAAGCATGTGAAGGTGTGGCTCTGATGCCATACGGCGTTGGGTACTTCGACGTCGCTGTAGTCCACGCTTGCGGGATCGGCATATTCCTTCGACTTGAACGGAAATCCGCTGTTGCCGAAGGAATTTGCCTGCTGGAAGGCCTTTTCAGTATGGCATTGCGGCCAAAAGACCTTCCAGCATGGAGCGCCCTCGGCGCCGCAGGCGGCTACGAATTGGTCTATGTCGCAGGTCATGTTCTCGAGGTCCAGCGAGAACGCCATGACGTACCAGCCGTTCTGCCGCTGCTCTGTATCGACTGGTCTGTACTTAATCTGCGGCAGGTCTTTGACGGCGTCGATTATAATATGAGCGTTTCGGCGACGTTTCGGCAGATTCCATGTGTCGATGCGTTTCAGTTCAGCCAGGCCGATGGCAGACTGCATCTCGGTCATGCGGTAGTTCCATCCGACCATGTTGTGTATGTAAGGCAGTTTCTGCTCCAGCTCGAGCAGGCTCAGGCGCTGTTTTACGTCGTAGCCATGATCGCGAAAGCTCCTCGCCTGCCAGGCCAGGTCCTCGTCGTCGGTAGTAACCATGCCGCCCTCGCCGCCGGTGGTGAAGGTTTTGTTCTGACAGAAACTGCACGCGGCGATGTGGCCGATAGTGCCGGTCTTTTTGCCCTTGTAGGCACCGCCGAGGGCCTCGGCGTTATCCTCGATGATGAAGAGATCGTGCTTTTTCGCAAAGGCGATAACCTCGTCCATGTCGCAAACGTTGCCGTACAGATGCACCGGGATAATCGCTCTGGTTCGCTTGTTGACGAGTTTCTCCGCCGATTCGATGCTGATGCAATGATCGTCGATGTTCACATCGGCAAAGCGCGGCACCGCGCCGGCCTGTACCACCGAAAAACTCGTGGCAATAAACGTATAGCTCGGCACGATTACCTCGTCGCCCGGCCCGATTCCCAGAGCCGAGAGTGCAATGTGAAGGGCCGACGTGCCGGTCGATGCACTTATAGCAAACTTGCTGCCCTGCCAGGCGGCGAATTCCTTCTCGAACTCCATTCCCTTCGGACCGGTCCAGTAGTTCACCTTGCCGGACCTGAGGACATCTTCCACAGCTTCAATCGCATTCTCGTCGAAGCTCGGCCAGCCCGCCAGAGTGTTTGTCACTGCCTTCGGACCGCCGTCGATTGCCAGTTTATCCGCCATCTCATCCGCCTTTCGTCAAGAAGTTGCCGCCATGCTCGGGAATTCGCTTTTGGCGGCTACAATGTATATAGTTGATCCCCGGCAAAGGTAGTCCATTCGGAGCGGATCGTCAACTGTGAATTATCAACCTAAGAACGGTTTCCATCACAAATATCAAAACTTCTCGAAAATGATTGTTTCGGTCATTCCCAGAAAATGCTTCTTCGACCTGATTTTGCCAAAGCCGTTCTCTCTTAGCAGTTCCTTCAATTGCCTGCTGTCGGGGAATTGCTTCAGACTCGCGGCGATGTACGTATAGACCTCCGGATTGCGATGAAGGACTATTCCCCAGAAACCGCCCCAGATTCTCAGAGCCGGCAGTTCGAGTCTCTGAAGCATTTTGTTGCTCGGCTTGGAAAAATCCAGAAATGCCCCCGTGCCGCCGGGTTTCATTACCCGGTGGATTTCTTTCAACGCTTTTTTCAGATCCGGCGCATTGCGCAGTGCGTAACCGCCTGTGATTATATCGAAGCTCTCATCGGCAAAATCCGTCCTGCTCATGTCGCCTATGATGAATTCGACGTCGTAGAAGGAGTTTTGAGGTCGGGCGAGCGCCAACATTGCCTCTGTCAGGTCCAGCCCGACAACCCGGCCTTGCGGATATTTCTGTGCCAGCCGAAAAGTAATGTCACCTGTGCCGCACGCCAGGTCCAGACAATTAGGGCTTTCAATATCGGGCAGTTTCTTTAACAGATCATCCTTCCATGTTATATCACGTCTGAATGACAGAGCGCGGGTAATGAAATCGTACCGCGGAGCTATCTCGGCGAACATCGCCTCGTTGAATTGTCTCTTACCCTCGGGGCGATGCATGTAATCGTGCATTTTCAGCGTGAAGTTGCGCTTCATGAGCTCTTCTCTGTTGTGTCTTTACAAACGGCTCTCGGCGGCGGATTGAGCTGTGGCGGTCGGCGCTTCGACAAGCGGCGCAGCGAGCCTGGACAGAAAACCCATCTCTACCGTCAAGCCCGGCCCGAAAGCCATTGCGAGTGCCGATTCGGACGATGCTTTCGCGGGTTTTGCGAGTATCTCTTTCAGCACAAAAAGTACGGTCGCGCTGCTCATGTTGCCGAACCGCCTCAGCACTGAGCGCGATTCCTGCAGACGGTTCTCTATGCCGAGTGACGTCTCGATTTTGTCGAGTATGGATTTGCCGCCCGGGTGGACGGCCCAATGCTGAATATCCGAAGTGGAAATGCCCTGTTGGTCGAGAAACGGCGTAATTATTTCGCTGATGTTACACTCAATGATCTTCGGGACATACTGCGACAGAACCATCTCGAATCCGGTATCGCCTATGGTCCATGCCATGTCCCCTTCGCTGTCAGGAATCAAGGAGGAAGTTAGATGCTTGAGCTCGAATACGCCTTGGCCGGCAGCCGGCGCTCTGGTACTTACTATGACAGATGCTCCGCCGTCGGCAAAGATCGCTCCGCCGAGGATCGAATCGAGGTCTTCCGATAGTTGAGCGTGGAGGGTGCACAGTTCGACGGCCACAATCAGAACGGTCGCGCTCCGCTCGGCCCGGCAGATAGTGTCAGCCATACGAAGAGCCGGAAAAGCCCCGTAACAACCCATAAAGCCGAGATTGAACCGCTGAACGCTTTTGCTCAATCCCAACCGCTTGACAATCTCATAATCCGGCCCGGGATTGAAAAAGCCCGTGCAGGAGACCGTAATCACGTGAGTGATCTCGCAAAAATCAGTGTTCTTGCAGCCAACGATCGCTTTCTCAGCCAGATCAACGTACATCTTTCGAGCCGAACGCGTGAAAAGATCGTTGCGATGCTTCGTTGTCGGAACCGTAACCCCGCCGTTGCCGGAAGGCTTGAAGAAGCAGTCCGGATCGTCGATGACGCTGTGGCGCTTGTCTATGCCGCTGTCTTTGTAGATGCCGTCTATATACCGATTGGCCCGTTTCGATTTTCCGATCCATGTCTTCATCTTCCGGCGAATGAACGACTGCGAATAGGAAGTCTCCGGCACCTGACACTCGATATTCTGAATATACACACTCATGCGACCATCCTTAATCCGGACCGGGTTCAACTTCTTGCATCCTGTCCACACGTACCCGGCGAGAGCAAGCTGCACTAATGATTGTGCGCACTCTTCCGAAGCTAAAAAACGACGGGCATATACTACTATCCCCAAAACGATAATGCAAGGATAGTAACTTCAGGCATTGCGAACTATTCTCACGGGCTACTTCATGCCGGTTACGGTTTTTTGGGAGAAGGATTACTGGCTGCCCGCCGGAGCTTCATTTGCAGCCGGCGCAGCAGGTATTTCGGTGGCCAGTACCTGAGCCGCCTTCGAGTGACTTCTATAGAAACCCAACCGTCTCTCCAATGGTACTCATGGCGCGCCGGGCTTGAATACTTCGAGGATTTTGGAGTCGAATATGACAATAGGCTGTGCTGATCGAGTATGATAACGCTGAATCGTTCGGTGGAAGAGTTGTTCCTGAGCATGTATTGACGAGAGTTGGATTTCTGGTTGCCCAACATAACGTTTTTGAAGCCCAGTCCCAAGAGTTCGGCTTCTACTTCTGTGCTGACATCGTTGAAATCGGCCTCAAACGAATATACGTCCCGCGTAGTCTTGTAAGCGGATTTGCCGGGGGCTTGTTCAATTCGGGCAGTCAGTTTTCTACCATCCAGAAAACGGAACGACATTTCCGGTCCCGAGTCCCACGTTAGACCCACGAGAATCCCGATGACAATCAGGATTGCCAAAGCGACCTTCACCAAACGGCGTTTCATGACTTTTTCCACGAAGGTGATTGTATGGCGGGATAGAGTGCAAGTCAACAATTGCTTTTCAACCTGTAAGGTTTAACTATGAAATGCTACAATGAGGTAAGTCCCACTCTGTCTCTCGAACACCGTAAATGAAGATGAAATGTGATCTATCTTAGCCGTTTCACGCCGGTTTTTGGGTGGATTATCGGATTTTTTTGGATTTTGGCGGGAAATTTGTGTGCCGGGAGGGTTTTCTTTGTCGATGTATGTAATGAGCCGGTTATCGGAGCAGTGACTCGCAGCGTTTTCACTCCGTTTGTTAAACGGGGCAAGATGAAAGAACGGAATCTGACGGATCGACGTTTTCGGAGAAAACAGCAATGGCCATTGACAGAAAAAGCGTAAGGGAGTTCGCGTATCATCTGATGATGGGAGTAGTTCTTAACCTGATTGTGCTGGTGCTTCTTGTGAATGCGTACTTTGCGGAAGGCCCGACGGCGAGACTGGCGGCCGGTCTTCGTATCATTCTGGCCTGCTGGGTTTTGGTTCTCGCGGCTAAAGCGATCAAGCGTTTCTGGCCGAACGTCAGGCACGTGGGCTACTATTTTCTGCCGACAACAATCGTCTTCTGGGTGCTGAACGAACGCAAACGCAGGCTCAATGCCGAAGCGGGCCGCGCGAACGTGGACGAGATCATCTCGAACTGGCCCGACGCGAGCATCGGCGTTATCGCCGGAATCGTCGATCCGGCACGGCGACACGACACGCTCATCAACCTGGTCACCCGGATGGACAAAATGAGGGACTCGTATCTGGCTACGATCACCGACAGAATACGTCGCTACCTCGGCCTGATTCTCAAATCGGTTAACGGCAGCGATGACTATCACCTTTTCCGGCAGGTAATGTGGCGGCTGTCATCTTACGAGCCGGGTGAATACCGCCTTACGTACAAGCGATGTCTGGCCTTGCTGTCGGACGTGTTCGATCCGTCACTGTCGTCGAGCATTGGTCGACGGTTCCAAAAGGAAATGACCGGCCCGTTGAAGATGTCCATTTCCCAGGCCGGCAGGGCGTACGCCGGTCGCGTTCGCAGCATGATAGGCAAGATCATGGCCGACGATTCAGACGCACATGAGGTGCAGATCAGAATCGCCGAGATGCTGCTGCAATTGGATTGGAACTTCGACCGCGCGACCTGCCGCGTCATCTTCGACGAAAGCCTCAAGCGGGCATTCAGGTTTCCTCGCGGTTTCGGTATCGAATTGCTGAACATACTCAACAGGCTCGAACACAGGTTGTTCTGGCTGGATATGGACTCGCTGCGCAGCATTCTCGAAGAAGCCAAAAAGCACGAGGCCGAGGGCCTGGTCGCGGCTAATCGACAGGTTTACAAAGAACTCTGTTCCAAGGTCCTCTCGCCGGTCGAGGATCCGGACCGGGACGGCATACGAAACGGCCGGGTCTTTCGCAGGCTCAAGCACGACGACGGCAGAGTCGGAATCGAGTGCGTATGGCCCGACGGCCGGACTTGTAGCTGCCTCGGCGAGAGCCTCAGCTTCCGCGGCGTATACAGCAAGGATTGCAGCCGAAAAGTCGGCGAAAGGCTCGACATGCGTATAACCCCGGTCCGCGAGGTCAAACGTCGCTTTACCGTCAAGGCCTCGATTACGCCGCTGCACACATACGAATCGGCAAGCAACGGTCCGGGCCGTGGTGCGTTCTTCGAGGACGCCGAACCGACCGAGGTGAAAGAACTCTACGAATACGTCTCTACAAAATAGTGCGGCTTCAACCACGCGACACAACTAATTGCTCGCGGCAGGAAAGGTAGTGGTATCGGCAGTGCATTTAAGCGCTGCCGATAACCTCTACTCTTGTGTGAGGCGCATCTGCTCGTAGAACTCAGCGTACTTGTCTTTGTCTTCAGTCTTTCTGTATGCTATCGCCGCGCGCGGATGCTCGTTCAGGATGCCGGTAATGAAATAGGGTACGATATATCCCCATTCGATTTCATTACGCATCGGGACCATGTGGTCCTGAATCACCTGAAGGATAGGCGTCAGGTTGAACTTCGGATTCTTCAGGAAACCGATAAGCAATTCGAGGCAGCAGTTGCCGGGCCCTCTGCCGATGCCCGACAGCGAGCCGTCGACGAAATTGGCGTTGTGAATGATCCCTTCGATGGTATTCGAGAATGCGAGTTGCTGGTTGTTGTGGCAATGTACGCCGATCGTCTTGCCGGGCAGATGCTCCTGGTAGAGCTTGACCATGTACTCGATCTGCTCGCAGTACAGCGCGCCGAAGCTGTCGACGACGTAGACCACGTCGACCGGCGACTTGGCCAGTTGGTCGAGAGCCTCGACGAGATCGGGCTCGATCTCTTTCGAGATCGCCATGATGTTGCAGGTGGTCTCGTAACCGAGGTCGTGACATTTGTTTATCAGCTCGATGGCGCTGTCGATAAACTTGACGTAGGTGGCTGCTCGAATCATGTCCACCGGGCTCTCGTCCGCCGGTGCAAAAGTCTGCTCTTTGACACGGTACGAGTCCACCATGATGCTGATCTTTAGATCGGACTCGATTCCGTCGATGACCTGCCGAATCTTGTCGTCGTCGCAGTACTTCCACGCGCCGTAATCCTCCGGCGGAAACAGCTCGCGGCTGCTTCGATAGCCGAATTCCATATAGTCGATGCCGCTCTTGGAAAGGGCTTTATAGACCTCGCGGACGAACTCATCCGTGAAATAATGATCGTTGATCAGACCACCGTCTCTGATTGTGCAATCCAGCACCTTTATCTGCTCTCTGTACATTTCAAAACCTTAATCAATTCTCTCTATAATTCAGCCAGAACCTTACTCACTGTTTCAGGAGCGACCTCAACGGCGTATTGGCCGTTTTTGCGGTAAACATTGCCGATTCTATCAGTCAAGACAAACCGTGGCCACTTATTTATGGCCTTCTTATCGCGTTTTATCAGGTCGATCAAGTCTTCTTCGGCCATATTCGGCGGCAATTTTACCGGAACGGCGAGTTTTTCGAGAATTCCGCGAATCCTGTCGAGTCTGCCGTCGTCAGCCAGTCCCATCTCGATCTCGATAAGCCCGGCGCCTATGATCCCGATGGCGACCGCCTCGCCGTGCAGCAGCTCGAATCCGCTGGCCGATTCGACGGCATGTCCGATAGTATGGCCGTAATTGAGGCTTCTACGCAGATTCTGCTCGCGAGGATCGGCCTGGACAACGCCACCCTTGATTGCGCAGTTCCAATGGGCTATCCTTTCGAGAACATCGGGCTTTCGCTCCAGAACAGCGTCCAGATTGGCTTCGAGAAAATCGAAATACTCCGCATCGGTGATAATCGCGTGTTTGACGGATTCGACCAGCCCGGCACGGAATTGCCGATCATCGAGCGTCATCAGCGTTGCCACATCAATATACACGCCCGCCGGGTGCCAGAACGCCCCGAATGCGTTCTTGCTGATGCTTGAATCGACGCCCGTCTTGCCCCCGACAGCAGAATCTGCCTGGGCGACGGTCGTCGTGGGTACCTGAAGGACAGGCACACCGCGTTTGAACACTGCCGCGGCGAATCCCGCAATATCGCCCACCGTCCCGCCGCCGAGGGCGACCACCAGCGTATCTCTGCCGAGATAGGCCTTTTCCATCGCCTCGATGATCGAAACCGCCGTATCGATGGTCTTTGAAACCTCTCCGGGCGGGCTTATCACAAAACTCGGCACATCCCGGCCGCCCAGCAGTGTCCGCAAATGCCCCGCCGAGGCAAGATTCTCGTCGGTCACGACAAACTTATTATGCTTGTCGAAATCCACCTCGATCCGGTCCCATACCGAGCCGAGGATATCCGCCCCGATCCGTATCGGATAGCTCCCCTCGGGAGAAGCCGGAATTTTAATTTCAAGTTCTAACATAATCTGCTGCCAGTCAAATCGTTTGTAGTGACGCCGTAAGGCGTTCGTTCGTAGCGAGGGCGTCTCGCCCTTGAGTCACGAGGCCGTCCCGGCCTTGCTGTGAGGAAAACAAGGGCAGGATGCCCTCGCCACGAATGCTCTCCACAGGATGGCCAAGCCATTACGAGCACACTACGAACCAGCCACACTGATTTTCTCAGTGATGGAAATCCAAGAATATAACCAATCTACGGCTGTCATGCAAACCATTCAAAAAGTATTAATCGAGTTTTCGCAACGGCAAAGCAACCAAAACCGGCTTTATTGTTTCAGGATAACCACGAATTTACACGAATGAACAATAACAAATAGTCAATTTATAGTGTGTCTGTTTAGCGCGTTAATGGATTAGCTGGAAGGTATGGGTAAAAGTTGATGGATGCGGCGAGGACGTTGATCCGCAGGCAACCGAATGATAAGGGAAAGAAAGGGCAGCGCGTCCAACGCGCGTTTGGCCAGGGTGGCAAAGACGCTGCCAAGTATCTCCTGGGCATGTCCGCCAGCAGCTGTCCGATTGCCGCCGAAGACCTTTCGGTTGACCACGGCCGGACGTACGGCCTGTTCGGCGGGCCAGTTCGTCGCCTCTATCTCCGGGTCATAGAGAAACGTCAGGATCTGGTCGCTATGTCCAGCCAAGTGCTTCTGAAATTTGCGATTGCCGCAGTGCGAAAGGTTCCCTTCAAGCAGACGGTCAAGCCGCTTCCTCAGCCGGCCCCGCGCCACGGCCAGGCCGTGCACACTGATCGCACCGCGATCTCGCCGATCCCGAAGCGCCAAGGCCTCACTGAGGAGTTTCTTGACTTTTCGTGGAAATCGAACCGCTCCGCGAGTGGCTCGCTCCAGCAACCCTTCGGCTCGACGTAGCAGGTGTTCCAGACACTGCTGGTGCGTGGCCTGCTTGAAGAAATCATAAGGGGACCAGCCGTCGTGAATCATCCGTCCGTCATAGTCCGCCCCCAGGACCGCCTCGGGCACATCGTGCCCCCGGCTGGGACGAATCACACAAAGCGTGGCTGTCGGCGTCACAAATACCCACAGCCACTGCAAACCTCCGCCAATCTTCCAGCCTGTTTCGTCCGGATAGACAATATCGCTGCATCGCACGATCTGCTGGATCGCTTCGTAGGCCGGCTCATGACATTGGGCAACACGAAGGACCACCTGGGCCGCTCCGCCCCGGGTTACCGAGATACCAAAGGCCTCGTCCAAAAGGCCCTGGATGTCGCCGTAACTGAGTCCGTACTTGTCCTTCATCAGAGCGATCAGGGCCTGCAAATCAGGACCCAACTGCGACGTGGCGGCCCCGAGAGCATTCGAGGTTTGCAGAGAGTCTCGCGGCTGGATCCGCCGGCCACAGCCACGGCATCGGCCCACGTGGATGTCGAATCTACGCACAACGGGTTTGCGAGGAATCTCGACTTGGAACTGCTGATCGATATGGTCTTCTTCGGTCTGTCCACCACAATCGGGACACTGCCCAGGCAACGGCACATTGATAATCTCATCGGGTTCCTGTTCGGGAAGCGGACGATGGGCTTTAGGACCGTAGTTCTCACCTGGCTTGCGGCCAGGTTTTTTAGGGTCTTGTTTCGGCTTGCCCTTGGAGAATGGAGCGGCCTGACGTTTTCGGGCCCGCGTGGCCTTTTCCAGCAGTTGCTCCAGTTGAGCCACTCGTTGCTCAAGCTCGGCAACCTGCCGTTCGAGCCTGGCGCAATTCGGACACCGCACCGTTGTATTTGCATTGCCAGCCATAATACTAATATCGGCACAATGGCGGCCTAATCATGAGGATTATAAGACGCTAAACAGATACTTTATAGTTTGGCCATAGCCAATAGTCAATAGCCACTATTCTATTGGTTTCTGTCAAGAAAAGCCTTGCACATCTGGCTGAGGCGGTATACACTCGTTGAATGTCAAGTTTTCCGAAGATTTTGAGGCGGCCATAAAAACTCGCCAGGCGGATCCGCGAACCAGGACGGGGACGGAGTTTACGCTAATACTGTGGTGATGTCAACGGTTAGATAACCATTTGTTCGCTGAGTACTTTTGCTATAGAATCAGCGTGCTTCGGATTTTTATACGGAACCACATATACACTGTCGGGTGCAACCGGAAAGGAGAATGAGATGTTTTGTAGTCAATGCGGTAAGGAGATGGCAGACGATGCGAGGTTCTGTGCGAGTTGTGGTGCGGCGATTTCAGGAGCTCAAAACGCAGCAGCGCAGGAATCCGATAGTGGGGAGCCGCTCCTTATGTTACGTCCACGCTTTGTCGGTTGGGTGACTGTGTTGTCACTCTTGCCAATCCAGTTGTTTCTTACCGTCTGGGGTGCAGGATTCTTTGGCGGGTTTGGCCTGGGCGCAGTCAAAGCACTAAATCTGCCGCTCCCTCCGTGGTTTACGTTTGTCTTCTTCGGCTGTCTTTTCTTTTTCGGCATTCCCTTGCTGGTCTATACTGCAAAGAAGAGAACATATGTTCAGACGGAGTACCGATTCTTCAGAGACCGCCTGGAATACGCAGAGGGATTCTGGACCGCTGAGAACAAGACAATAAAGTACGACAAAATAACCGAGACGGCAATGCGTCGCGGAATCATCCAACGGAAGTACGGACTTGGCACAATCTTTCTGGCAACCCCGGCAACGGGTTTTCGCCAGGGACGAGCGATGAGCGGCATACGAATCAGGGATGTAGAAGAGCCCGAGAAAGTGTATGACGCAGTTGAAAAGTTGATCGGCAAATAAGCAAATCCGGGAGAATTAGAGATGTCCCGTAGTATTTTCGCTTAGAAAGGCGGGACTTTGTGCGGCCCTATGGCCCTATGGCGGGGTACAGAGTCTGCCATTTTTGTAATTGCATGGGCCGTACGATTTTCTGTATAACGTGGCCATGACGACAAAAGAAATAGCCGTCAAGACGATACAGGAACTGCCGGATTCCGTAAGCTGGGCTGATATCGAAGAACGGATACGGTTCATTGCCGCGATTGACAAGGGAATGGACGACATCAAAGCCGGTCGGGTTATCCCTCATCAGGAAGTGAAGGAAAGTCTCAAACAATGGCTCTCGATATAATTTGGTCAGCAACTGCGAGCGAGGACCTCAAAGGGGAGAATTGTGTCCGGTACATTTTGTGCTAATGGGATTACTTCGTTGTGCCCTCCGTGGCTATGATTTGTCGTTAGTCATTTGTATGTAGTATCAGTTCGGACCATGCCATATTATGTTGCGTGATTGATGACGCAGACTTGTATCATTGTCGGAAATACAGTAAAATATCCACATTTGGAGCCCTGAAATGGATATGTCAATACCGCTGAATAAGATGACGGTAACTGAGAAGTTGCGTGCGATCGAGGAAATCTGGGAGAATCTTCTGCGTGATTCGGAGAACGTTCCATCTCCCGCGTGGCACGCCGACGTGCTGTCTGCGAGGGAGCAGCGGATTCGAGACGGCAAATCCAAGTTCTCGGACTGGAATGAGGCCAAGTCCAGGATTCGGAAGAAAGCATGATGCAGGTTCAGATCATCGATGAAGCGGAGCAGGACCTCCTCGAAGGCGTTCCTAAAAAGGTAGGGACAGCCACGTATTTAGGGAAACGGAGATAGTGACTGTCCCCGCAATCACTATTTGAGGGACAAGGCATGGAAAAGAAGAAGCCTTTAAGGCTGTTTTCGTGGCGACAGGTCATCCTCATTAGTGTTGCCATGTGTGGAGGATTAGCTCTGTATGCATATCGGAGCTACAGTCGCAAAGGCTATATGGACAAAATCGACATTGTTGCAATGGTTTTTGCCGCGCTGATATGCATCGGCATTTGTTGGGGCATGGCCTGGTGGGGTAATCGACCAGAGAAGGAGGATTGAATGGTTGAGTTGTATGACAAGTGGAGCGGACTGATTCCGCTTTTGGGCGGGATTTATGGATTGCTGCTGGCGTACCGTGTGGTGCCGCGCAACCCCAAAGATCCCGAGAAGATGGAGCTGTGGCATCGCAAGTTTGGGAAGATGATGAAGATTGTGAGTCCTTGCCTCATTGGCTTCGGAATCCTGGAGTTGCTTGGCGTATTGAATTAGCTCCGCAACTAAGGACAGCCATCTATCAATGGCTGGTTATGGGCCACTAACACACGAAGTGCAACATAAGCGATAAGACGGCTTATTCTTCGGGGTGCCAGCGGTTCATGTGTTGGGCGTGGGTACTCTGGTAGGCGCCGGGTTTGTAGAAGGTGTCGTAGAATTCCAGGTCAAGATGTTGGGCCTGGAGGTATTGCATGACGAAGATCGACGGGACGGTGCCGGGGAACTTGCCGAAGGTGTCGAAAACGTATTGTGCCTGCAGGGCAACGCATTCCCTGAATTGGGGGCTGTGGACCTCGGCCGCCGAGCGCACCTTCGGCGAATCCTTCCAGGGGCCGGGTGTGTCTTTATGGAACGGGCCGCCCGGGCCGAACTTGCGCTCGCAGACCGCATCTACGGCGGCGCGCATGTCGGGATAGTGCGGCGGGCAGAAGCCCTCCATGACTCCCGGCAGGCCGGTGGGATTCGGGTAGGGCCAGCGGTCGTCTGAGTCGTATCGGAATCCCAGTCCCGGCACGTCCGGCTCGCCGCCGGCTCCGAGCATGCTGAACGGATCGACGCCGTTGAACATCCAGCCGCCCAGCCCCATGGCCTCCAGCATGAGAGTCCCCGCGTAGCAACTCGTGGACAATTCGGCGGTTATCTCGGACAGAGACCACTGCTCGACGAACGTGATCGGCCATACGTTCTCGACGTCCACGATGTCGCTGAACTTCTCGATGCCCGGAATGGAGCGGCCGTTAATGTCGTCGGTGAGGACGAGGCCGTTCTGCAGCATGTAGCACAGATTCAGCAGGACGTGCTGGGCAAGATCACCTACCGGGATAACCAGCAGCGTCCCCGGATGGTTGACCACCCAGGTATTATGAGCTTCCACGTAAGGCGTCTCGGCAGGAATACGCAGGCGGCCATCCTGAATCTTTCGGATGCGGCCCCGGAGAGTACTGAGTATTGAATCGATGTCGGCTGAGTCCTTCGCATCTGCCTCATCGAAGGGCGGTGCATCGCGCGTGTCCAGCACATAGACGCCTTCATCGTCCGTGAAGAACGTCTTGCTGGTGTGAAAGCCGGCCGCGGAAGGGAATGTTCGCCCGCCCGCCGTACCGGCATAGTTGGACAGATGCGGCGCGTAACGTGCGGCGCGATAGATCAGGTTGTTCCAGTTCGTGCTCGCCCCGCACGCCGCTACCACGAGAAGCTTCTCCAATTCGGAAAGCGGCACGGATTCGTGAGCCGACTTGTACGCGAACACGCCGTCGGGGATTTCCGCTCCCATGAAAAAACGTCGCGAACGGCGGCCGAGCAGGGCCTCCACAAGCCCGAATTCCAGCATGTCTTCAAAGCCTTGAGGTACGCTCATCTCTGCCATTGCATTCTCCTTATCGCCGGCTGCGAGACCGGCGGGGCTTAGGTTTCGAGTTCGGGAAACAGCCGCGGCAGCGACTGAATCTCTTCCCAGCCTTCTCCTTTTCTGACGGGCATGACCCTGAGTTCCTCAAAAAACCGATCCAAAGCGGCGGCCCTTTCCTCGGCCAGCGGCGGTGAACAGTAATCCTGCTCCTCCCACACTGCGCAGCCGTCCTCGCGAAGCCGGGCGTTCTCGAGCGAATGGGTCATGACCTTGCCGAAAGGGCGCATCGAGACGTACGCTTTTCTGCGAAGGTTCTCCAGCAAATCCTTCAGAAGGCCCTCTCTGGGCCTGGCGGTTACAAGATAATAGGCCATACAGACACCTCATAGCTTATGTCGTTTCGATTCAGGCGTGCAAAAACGTATCATTCGCCGATCCGACGGCTTGCGTATTTGTACAATTTTGTTCGCACACTTCGCAATAAGGAAAATCCTTAATGACTCCAACTGACCGATTCGCGCTGTCATCCCTGCGAAGGCAAGGGATCCAGGAACGTAACGGCTACAGTGGATTCCGGCTTTCGCGGGAACGACAGGCAGGGTTATCATCTTGCCATTGAAGCACTTATGGCATCACGCGACCGCAAAACGGTCAGTTTGAGTGAAGAATCTTGAAACGAAGCGGCGGCTGATGTTATAATAGCGTTCGGCAGTATGCGGGAGCGGCATTGCCGGAATTGAAAGGGAAACCTGAGACTGAGGAGTTTCAAATGGCCAAACGCAGAGGTTTCACGTTGATCGAGCTGTTAGTGGTGATTGCGATTATCGCACTTCTGCTGGCCATACTTATGCCGGCGCTGCAGCGTGTGAAGGCGCAGGCCGGAAAGACCGCCTGCCAGTCCAATCTCAAGCAGATGGGGCTGGTTGTGGCGATGTACACGGAGGACTTCGACGGCAAGTTTCATCAGGAATCTCCGCCCGGTCCTCAGCACAGTTGGGTCTATGCGATGCGGCCGTACTACGGCCGCGAGCCGGAGATACGGAACTGCCCGCTGGTGAATCATTTCTACAGCGACACCGGCGGGCGGGGCGGCCCGTTCGTAGGCTGGGGTGTTTACGGCGAGGACGGATATCCCACACCGGGCTGGGCGGTCAAGGGCGACTACGGCAGCTACGGATGGAACTGGTGGCTCTGCGACGAAGACCGCGAGCAGAAACACTGGCGCAATATTAATTCCATACCGGGCAATCGTAATGAGATACCGGTCTTCGTGGACGCCCTCTGGGTGGATGCTTTGCCCAGACCGACGGACCGCCCGCCGCAGGGGTACTTTACGCACATAGATCGCAGCATGGGATCGTTCTGCATCAATCGCCACAACGGCACCGTAAACGGTGTCTTCGTGGACTTTTCCGTCCGGTCGATAGGATTGAAGGAGCTCTGGGAAATCAGATGGTATCGCGGCTGGTCCGAAGACCGGCGAAATACCGCCACACCTGCGTGGCCCGAATGGATGAAGAACTTCAAAGACTACGCAACCAACTAAATATGCCGTCCCCTGATACTAAACATATACCACGGAAGAACAAACAGCTTCTACCTGTGATTACTTTTGGTTTTCTTTTGGTTATTTTTTTCTTTCTTGCCTCTCTTTCCACTTTTGGATCGCCATTGTCTCGTGAGATTGCCATTCGTAAATTACGGAATTGTTTTACAGGATGGATAGGCTTTCTTTTGTATCTGCCGTCAATGCTGGTATGTCTAAATGTTGCCCGAAAAGTCAGAAAAAGCTGCAATGATGACATCCGTTCCTATGAATTATGGCTCTTATTGCCGGTTATGGGCCTTGTGAGTGAATTAGTCGGTTTGATCTCCTTCAGGACGAAGTTCTTCTCACACGCGATGTTTAATTGGGAATTCAGTGATTATCTACTTGTAGCAATCGGTAACGTTGGACTGGTGTTTATTCCGGCAATGTTAATTATGGGAGTAACCAGACCTTGGTATTTAACGGCAAAGGCCGGACTCAAGAATACTCTTATAACCATTGTGGGATTCCTGCTGCTTTATTACTTTATAGCTTTCCTTGGTTATGTGGCCAGTCCGACGTGGTCAGTCGAGTGATTTGTGTGACATTATCAGTCGAGTCAATAGAGGCTGTTGTATGCTTTTGATCCTTGGGATACTTTGATTGTCTTCTGAGGATTTCTGACAGGATTGCGGGATTGGATGCCTTGTGTATTTGGTCTTGCTTTTGCTTTTAACGGCTGTTATATATTTCAGCCATGCAAACGAGAGTTACAGTACCGATAGCGGCGAAGAATGTCGAGCAGGCCGGACGGCAGATTGAAGCGGCAAAAGCCGCAGGGGCGGATATGCTCGAGTTGAGGGTGGATTATCTGGAGAACCTCAGCGGCGAGATGGTTTCGCGGCTGGTAAGCGAGATTAAGAATTCTTCCGAAGCGATGCCGCTGATTGTGACCTGTAGAGACGCTCGGCAGGGCGGGGCGGCTGATTATCCGCGGGACTTGCGAGTTGGAGTGCTCGTAGAGGCGATTGTGTCCGGGGCGGCATTTGTGGACTTCGAGTATGAAAATTTCCTCGACGGACTGAGCCGGGAGAAGATTGAAGCTGCGCTCTCGGAACGTCCGGATGCCCGGCTGATCTTGTCGGCACATGATTTCGAGACGAAATTCGATGATATCGACAAGTTATGCCGTGATATACTGGAAGCTGCGCCGAGAGCCATTCCAAAGCTGGTGTATACGGCAAATCATATCAACGATTGCTTCGAGGCCTTCGATCTGCTGCACGAGGCCGACTGTGAGCGGATTGTTTTTTGTATGGGCGAGGCCGGGCTTATCAGCAGAATCCTCGCGAAGAAACTGGGCAGCTTCGTGACGTTTGCCAGCATCGATCCGGCCAGCGCAACTGCGCCGGGGCAGTTGACTATCGAGCAATTCAAAGAATTATATCGCGGGGATTGCATCGACGCCAAGACGGAGCTATTCGGCGTGATCGCCGACCCGGTGGGGCACTCGCTGAGCCCGGCAATTCACAACGCCTGCTTCGCTGAGCAGGACATGAACAGATTGTACCTGCCCCTGCTCGTTCGGGGCGGGCAGAGCGAATTCGACGCTTTTATGCGAAACGCGCTCGAACGCAAATGGCTGGATTTCCGCGGCTTCAGCGTTACGATACCGCACAAGGGCAGCGCCCTCGAGTACGTCCGGGCAAGGGGCGGCTTCGCGGAGCCGTTAGCGGAAAAGATCGGTGCGGCCAACACAGTGATCGTTGATGCTGACGGCAGGATCAGCGCTTACAACACCGATTACGCCGGCGCTCTCGATGCGATTAGCGACGGCATGGGAATTACCCGGAGCGACTTGAAGACCATGCCCGTCGCGGTTATAGGGGCGGGAGGTGTCTCCAGGGCGATGGTGGCGGGACTGACCGACGCGGGCGCCCAAGTCAAAATCTACAATCGCACCCTCGAAAAGGCCGAGAGGCTCGCCGCCGAGTTCGGTTGTGAGTTTGCCCCGCTTGATGAATTGCGCGATCTCGACGTCAGGCTGGTAATAAACTGCACGAGCATGGGCATGCACCCGAAAGTGGATGCTATACCGGTGCCCGTTGAATCCCTTAGAAGTGATATGGCCGTCTTCGACACCGTCTACAACCCGGCTGAAACTCTGCTGCTCAAGCAAGCCGCGGCCAAAGGCGCCAAAACCATCGACGGCATCTCAATGTTCGTAAACCAGGCAATGGCCCAATTCAAACTTTTCACCGGCACCAACGGCAGCGCAGAACTCATGCGAAAAACTGTTTGCAATTTGCTCAAGGTAAGCTAATATGGCCTTTTGAGCGTTCTTTCTATGCGAAATATGTTCCCGTTTACCGTAAAGGAGCCTATCATGACCAGGACCAGGATTTTTCAGTATGTTTGTGCAGGTATGTTGTTTTCGCATAGTTTTATTGGAGCGAGTGCTTCTATTGCGCAGACTTCGCCGGCTGAAGAGTTGACCAGGGTGATGCCGGATGAGGTGTTGGGGTTTGTGGCCACCAGCGGCGGCGACAGTCTCAAGGCGGACTTCGACAAATCGATTCTGGGCCGGATATGGTACGATCAGTCGGTACAGGCCTTTGGCAAGTCCCTAAGGCAGGAACTTATGCCGAAGGTAAAGCAGGAGATTGACGATCCCGATGCCGCCGGGGCGATTGACGTCTTGCTTGGCGATGCTAAACTGGCCCTTAGCAGGCCGATCATCATCGGGGCCGCTCAAAAGCAGGGCGGCGAGGGCCCGCCCGTGTTTGGGTTCGCAATTCTGGACGCCGGGCCTCGTAAGGCCGAGATCGCTTCGGCGCTTGACCAACTGGAGTCTTTTGCCGACGAAGGCGACATCGTGGATGTTCCCATCGGCTCGATGACAATGCACGGACCGAAAGACGCCGACGATGTCCCGCTTTACTGGGGATGGTTCGGCAACTACCTGGTGCTCGCTGTCAACGACAGTGGGGGATTGGCCGTGAAGTATCTTTCGGCTCCTCGTGCAGAGACGGCCCAGTATTTTGAAGCGGTGCCGGGTACGGACGATGCCCTTGCAGTGCACTACGATCTTCCGGCAATCATAAGTATTGTAACGGCCGTCGCTCGATCCGAAGGCGCCGGTGAAGAAGTCGCGCTTATCCGAGGCGTTGTCAGGGATCTCGGCCTGGACAAGATCAAACGTATCTCCGCCAGAGTGGGATTCGCGGGCCCCGACGTGCTGAGCAACTCTCTGATCGAAATGCCCGAACCGCGAACGGGGCTGTTCGCCCATCTAAAGCCGATAGATGTCTCGATGTTCGATATGGTCGACGCCGGGGCGATGAATGCTACGGCGGTGAATTGCGACCTGGGCGGCGTGTACGACACGGTGCTTGGTGCGATCAGGACAGCCGCGGGCGACGATTTTGCCGAGGTCGAGCAGGGAATCGCCGCGGTGGAGTCGCAGTTGAAGTTCAAGGTTCGCCGAGGGCTGCTCGAAAGCCTCAACGGCGAGATGGTCTTCTACTCGCTTCCCAGCGGCATTTCACCCCAGGCGCCGATGGGCGGATTTGTTCTCGTCGCCGGTCTGAAGGACGCAAAGCTCTGGGAAGAAACGTTGACTGCGATAGGAGAATTCGCAGCCGCTCAGAGCGAAGGAATGGTGCAGGTGAGGTCGCAGGAGCAGGGCGGCAGGACTCTCCATACCTGGGCGGTGCTGCCGCTGGCGATGGCGCAGATAATGCCAACCTGGACGGTCGTCGGAGAAAGGGCGGTCATAGCCTCCAATCCGGCGATCTGCAACAGGGCGGTGGCGCAGATCGGCTCCGGCACGAAATCTATCCGAAGTACGGAGGGCTTCAGAACGGCGACCGCCGAGCTGCCTTCAAACCTGATATCGCTAAAATACACGGACTCGGAGCTCCAGTTTACCCAGTTGATGACTGTCTTGCAGCAATTTTGGCCGATGGCGACTATGTTTGCCGCTAAAGCGGAGCTGAAGCTGCCGATGATTCTGCCCAACCTCTCACATATTGCCGAAGACATGGGCCCGGCTTGCCAGTATTCCTGGTTCGACGGCAGCGGACTGCGCAGCCGCTATCGCGGTGCCGGCCTTGAGCCCAGCCTGGGAGCCGTGGCCGGCGCCGCTGTCGGTGCAGGCGTAATGATGCCGGCATTGCACCGTACGCGAAAACAGGCCAAACATGCGGTGTCCATGTCCAACTTGAAGCAGCTTGGGCTGGCGCTGATGATATACGCCGACGAACATGATGGGAAGTTGCCCGATAGTATCGAGCAGGCACGTCAATATTATAGAGATTCCAAGATTCTCGATTCCCCTCAGAAACCGGCCGGTTTTGACGGGCCCAGCTACATCTATGTCAAAGGCCATTCTCTCGAGGCCGAATTACCCTCAAGAATGGTCCTTGCCTACGAGAATCCGGAGTACCTCGATGATAAGGTCCCGGTTCTGTTTCTTGACGGCCACGTCGAAAAGATGTCGCGGGACAGATTTGTCGAAGCGCTGGAAGCGACCTGCAAACGGCTCGGCAAAGAAATGCCTGAAATAAAATTCAAGCATTAGTCAACAGAAAGACAAGCGAGAAGGTGTTATTCCATTAGTTTCAGTTGCGGAGACTTGTCATTCCTGTGCAGGCAGGAATCCGTTTCTTCCGGCTTTTGATTGTTTTGGCCGCTAATCGCCGATATAGTCATAATCCGATATTCAGAACGCGCAGATTCGGCGGTTCTGCTTACAAATGGTGACAAGGTTGCACAATGGTTGCGATGAATGAAATAAGAAGGTTCGGTGAGAAAGTCGGGCGCGAGTTCGGCGCTGAGCGGGAAATTGTGGAAGAAGGAAAGGTACTTTATGAAGCCGATGACCGCTGAATGGGTTGCTAAAGCGGAAGGAGACTTCGCCATAATGGAACGTGGGGCACTGAGACTCGAGAATTAAGTATGATGAGGATACTTGGCGATGGCGAAAAAAAGCAAGAGTAAGAGTAAAGCTGAAAAGGTTGTGCTGGCTTACAGCGGCGGGTTGGATACGAGTGTGATTTTGCCGTGGCTTAAGGAGACTTACGGCTACGACGTTATCGCTTTTGCCGCCGAGTTGGGTCAGGGCGATGAGCTGGAGGGGATCAAAAAGAAGGCGCTGGCAAGCGGTGCGGCAAAATGCGTTGTCAAAGACCTCCGCAAAGAGTTGGTGGAAGATTACCTCTGGCCGATGCTCAAAGCCGGCGCGGTTTACGAGAAAAAGTATTTGCTGGGGACCAGCGTTGCCCGGCCGCTGATTGCCAAACATCAGGTTAAGGCAGCTCACGCCGAGGGGGCAACTGCCGTAGCCCACGGCGCCACGGGCAAGGGCAACGACCAGGTGCGGTTCGAGGTGAGCTACATGGCTCTGGATCCGGCGTTGAAAATCGTCGCTCCCTGGAAGGATCCGAATTTTAAGTTGACTTCCCGCGAGGCGGCGGTCGATTATGCCAAAAAGCACAAAATCCCGATCGAGCAGACGAAGAAAAAGATATATTCTTGCGACCGCAATATCTGGCACCTGAGCCACGAGGGCGCTGACCTGGAGGACCCGGCCAACGAGCCGAAGGACGAGCTTTTCACGATCTCAAAGCCCGTTTCAAAGGCTCCGGCAAAACCCGAGTACGTGACGATAGCTTTTTTCGAAGGTGTTCCGGTCAAACTCAACGGCAGGTTAATAAGCGGCGTGAAACTGCTTGAAACACTGAACGAACTCGGCGGCAAACACGCTGTCGGCCAGACTGACCTTGTCGAGAACCGCCTTGTCGGAATAAAATCGCGAGGCGTGTACGAGACGCCGGGCGGAACGATCCTCGTAGAGGCACACAACGCTCTGGAAAGTCTGACGCTGGACAGAGAGACGATGCATTACAAGCAGCAGGTTGCCCTCAAATACGCCGATCTTGTATATTACGGCCTGTGGTTCAGTCAGTTGCGCGAGGCTATCGACGCATTCGTCAACGTCACACAGCGCAACGTTACCGGCGAGGTCAGGATGAAGTTATACAAGGGACGGTGTACGCCCGCCGGCACCAAAAGCAGCAGCAGTCTGTACCGTCCGGACCTGGCGAGCTTCAAAATGGGGGCCGAGTATGATTCAACCGATGCGACCGGTTTCATACGCCTCTTCGGTCTGCCGGCCAAAGTTGCCGCCGTCGTAAACAGCAAGAAGAATCATAAGAACACGTAAGCTCGGAATGGCAATGAATACGTACCGGCAAACACAAAAAAGGCGCAGTTTTGGTAGGATGGGCAACAAGCCGCCCATCCTACCGATTGCTTTGTTTGCTTAAAGGAGTGGATGTGACAGTACCGATCTGGTTTTGGTATCTTTTCGTATTCGCAAACGGCTGCTGTATAGGCAGCTTTCTGAACGTGGTTATTTACCGCATGCCGCGGGACAAGTCGCTGATAAGCCCGCCGTCATCGTGCCCGGCCTGCGGCAGACGCATTCAATTCTACGACAATATACCGCTGGTCTCGTGGCTGGTTCTGGGACGGAAGTGCCGCTTCTGCAAAGAGCCGATCTCGCCCCGCTATTTTGTCGTCGAGCTGCTGACCGGCCTGATGTTCCTGGGCATGTTCGTATTGTATTTCACCAGCGGCGTGCGCAAAGGCGTGCCGCCGTTCCTGCAGGGAGGCTGGCTTTTCTACGTTCTTCACATCATCCTTCTATCGGCCTTTATTGCAGCGTCGGCAATAGACCTGCGGCTCTGGATAATTCCGCTGGGAATCTGCTGGTTCGCCACTGTAGCGGCGTTTATTATCTCGCCGATCAGCGTGTATCTGATCGATCCGGCCATGATTGGCCGGTATTCGCTGTTTCCGCGAGCGTCGTTCCTAACCGGCTCGCTGGCCGCAGGGGCGTCCGTGGGGCTGGGGATTTCGACCATCCTGCTGATGACCGGTCTTATCAGGAGAAGCTACGAAGAGCAAGTTTCGGACCAGACAGAACAGGAGAGCCAAAATAATGCGGCCGAAGTACCGGCAGAGCCGGACGTGCCGCCGGAGGGAGATTTCAACCATCGGCTGGAGGCATGTCGAGAGATCGTCTACCTGTTGCCGATAATTGTTTGCTCTGTGGCGATGCATCTGATTCTGTCGGAGTTAGTTCCAATTGAGACGCAGAGGAGCTTTGCCACACAACATCCTGCGATATCAGGGCTTCTGGGCAGCGTCTGGGGCTACTTCGTTGGCTGCGGCATAGTGTGGGCGATTCGCATTTTCGGGGCGTTTGCCTTTGGAAAGGAAGCGATGGGCCTTGGCGACGTGCATCTAATGGGTGCCGCGGGCGCTGTGGCAGGTCCGATTATGGTGGTAATAGCGTTTTTCGTGGCGCCGTTTTTCGGACTTGCGTGGGCGGGCTCGCAGATGCTTTTTAAAAAAGTTCGCCAAATTCCCTATGGTCCCTTCTTGTCATTGGGAGTATTTATTGTTATTATTTTCCACGACTTTATAATAAGCAGGATAAATTACCTGTTTTAAACGAACTTTCATAAAATGGATTAGAGGTATTTCTGCATTGTTAAGGAGATGTCAAATGCAAACCGCCGGAAAAAAGACAATTGCTCTGCTGATTTGTGCCGTATTTCTGACAATTATTTCCGGATGTACGAACTGGAAGAAGGAATACGAGGCGCTGCTGGTGGAGCATGAAAACCTCAAGGGCCGGTTCGAGCTTGAGAGGCAGGAGAAGAACTCTCTCGCCGACGAGTACACGCAGAGCCAGCAGACCATCGACGAGTTGCAGAGACAGATTGAGGAACTGAATAAGACACCGGCCGATGCTTCCGGCTTCGGCGAGGGTTACGACGTTGCGTTCGATCCCGAGAAAGGAACGGTGACCGTCACGCTTGAAAATGCCATATTGTTCGACTCGGGCAAGGCGGCGCTGAAGCAGGCCACGAGTGCCGAACTCGACCATATTTATTCGGTACTGCAGCAGGAAAGATACGCGGGGAAACGGATAGACGTTGTCGGCCACACCGACACCGACCCGATCAGAAAGACCAAGGACAAATGGAAAGACAATTGGGAGCTTTCGGCCGAGCGTGCGCTCAGCGTGTCCCGGTACCTGATCGATAAGGGGATAGACGAGGAGAACATACGCGCGGTCGGCTGCGGGGCAAGCCGGCCCGTAGCCTCGAATGCAACCAGCGCCGGCAAAGCGAAAAACCGCAGAGTCGAAATAGTGGTATATCTGAGAGGATAGGAGCCCTTTGGTCGTTGACTGCCGGACCCCTCTTGCGTTCCGGGTAATTCCAATCAGATTCTGATATTATGACATACCAGAGACGTGATTCAGGCAAACGTTAAACCTGATACTCTGATGAGTCCAATGTTCAAACACCGATTGGCATGTTTCTTGTGTTTTCTTATTGCCTCTGCTATTACCTGTCCAATGGCGCGACCGGACGAGCAGCAACAGCAGCGGCGGGCCGAAGAAGCCTTTCTGCTCGTCGGCGCCGGCATGATTGTGCAGGATGAGCCTTTGAAAGGTATCGACACAGAGGTTTTCCCGATACCCTTTTTCCTCTATCAAGGCAAGGCCTTTTCCATGCGCGGAATCTCGGCCACATACGATGTATTCGGTCAGGGGAAGTGGACTGTAGGAGCTTTGGCGAAGTTCAGAACCGACGGCTACGACGTCGACGACAGCTCTGATTTGGACGGAATGAGCGACCGCAAAAATTCTCTGGATGTTGGTATAGAACTGAGCGTTGAGAACGCATGGGGAAATATGGGCCTGAGGTTCCTTACTGATGCCCTGGGAAAACACGACGGGCAGGAGGCCGGATTGACCTACACAATACCTGTAAGGGCGCCTTTTGGAATAAAGAAATTGCGCCTTCGACCAATGGTGGGGCTGAGCTGGCGCAGTGGAAACCTCAACAATTACTATTACGGCGTACGCGCCGACGAGGCGACTGCCATCAGGCCACGTTACAATAGCGGCGATTCGGTCAATCCGTTTGCAGGCGTCGGATTGGATTATCTACTGGCTGGGCGATGGAGCATATTTTCGATGTTTAAGAACGAATGGCTCGGAAGTGAAATTACAGACAGCCCAATTGTCGATCAACACAGCACAATCTCTGTCATTCTGGGATTGGTGTATCGCTTTTGAGTCGATATTGACAGGCACTTTATCTGGCCTCCGCTCGAGCGGGATATACAAGATACCAATATATGATTCCGAGGTCTACAGTGCCGAGGATGACAAACGAATTCTCAAGCTATTCGAGGGTTTGCGCGTCGCCGACGTTTCCGACGGTATGGACAAAGTGGGCCTGACAAACGTCGGCCTGATGTCGCCGGAAATCCACGCGGCCTGGAAAGACACCGAGCACTTCACACATCGCTTCATCGGCATCGCGGTGACCGTTCGCTACGTCCCTACCAACCGACCGCCGGCGGCCGCCATGAAATCCCAGGAATTCAACAAATGGGTCGGCAAATGGTACGGCGAACTTTCGAGCGAGCCATTCACCCCGCTGATCCGCGAAGGGACAGTGGTCGTCTTCGACGACGCTCCTGATTCCGACGTCGGCTCAATCGGCTCGAACAATATTATGGGCTGGAAACTGCGCGGGTGCGTCGGAGTGGTCACTAACGCCACCGCCCGCGACACGGACGAAATCGCCGCCCAGAAGATACCCCTTTACTTCCGAAAGCCCGGCAGAGGCATCCGACCCGGCCGTAACGAGGTAGAATCCGTCAATCGCCCCATAGGATGCGGCGGCGTTCTGGTCGAGCCCGGCGACGTCATCGTAGCCGACGGCGACGGTGTGATCGTAGTCCCGCGAGCCAAAGCAAGAGAAGTAGCCGAATACGCCCAGGGCGTGATCGAAGGCGACAAAGCCGGCCGCCGAAATCTCTACAAAAAACTCGGCCTGCCACTCGATGATTCCGTAAGATAAGACTGAATGCCCAAACATCAGAGGCGAACACTGTGCATTCGAGAAAAACTAACCCGCTTCTTGCATTGTCTGACTCATTACGGTTTAGGGCATAGGGGGGAGCGCAGCTATGTCTAAACTCGCTCTTGAATATTCCTCTTCGTCGACCTTGCGCCTCAATAGTAGCTTCAGCGAATAGTCCAGCTTCTCCGCTTCAGGTAAAGCAGCGAGATGATCACGAATTTTCGTGCAGCCTTCAAGCACATCACAATACAACGCATATGAATTGATGAGAACAATCCCATTATGTCTATACAATACTGTAGCAGTATCTTGAGCCGTGATGCCAGCATTCTTTGGATAAAGCTGGTGAATTACTCCGCAGCGAATTAGGCCGTAGAACACTGATTCGTTAAGATACTTTTTCTTGTCGAAGAAGCGAGGGTCATTAATCAACTCGTTAAAATAGGCCTTGGCGGTCTTTTTTAGATCAAATGATTGATAGAGGATCCAAGCGAAAGCATCGAAAGCTGCCATAGCAGTACAGATCATTGCAAAGCCAAGTTTTCCATCTAATGCAGAATCATCCAAGACTCTCTCGAACGATGCTTTGTCTCTGCTGAGGTACCCAACAGTATTGTTCGCAAAGTCGACGATGTCGTTCGGATTCATAATGACTTTCCTTCAACCTCCCCAGCACGAGTCAAAACTGCTTCAGGAATCGCAGGTCGTTCTCGAAGAGCAGGCGGATGTCGTTTATGCCGTATTTGCGCATGGCAAGCCGTTCTATGCCGAAACCGAAGGCCCAGCCGGTGTATTTCTCGCTGTCTATTCCTACCGCGTCGAAGACGTTCGGATCGACCATGCCGCAGCCGCCCATCTCGACCCAGCTCTCGCCGCCGCTCTTGTCTTTCATCAGCAGATCGACCTCAGCGCTGGGCTCGGTGAAGGGGAAGAAGCTCGGACGGAAGCGCCACTTGGTCTCAGGGCCGAAGAAGGCGTGAATGAACTGCTCGATAGTGGTTTTCATGTCAACCATCGTGATATCTTGATCGACAACGAGTGCTTCGAGTTGGTGGAACATGTACATGTGCGTGGCGTCGACCGTGTCCGGGCGATAAACCCGTCCCGGCGCGACGACGCGAATGGGCGGCTTCGTCCGCTCCATCACGCGAATCTGGATCGTTGAGGTCTGGCTCCGCAGCAGCGTATTGTCGTCGATATAGAAATTATCCGACGGATCTCTCGCCGGGTGCTCCGGGCCGATGTTCAGCGCGATGAAATTGTGCCATTCATCCTCGACCTCGGGTCCGTATGCTACGCCGAATCCCATCCGGCCGAAAATCTCCAGAAGCTCGCTCAACGTCTGGGTGATGACGTGCGGCTTGCCGATGTTGACGGGCTTGCCGGGCAGAGTAACGTCTATCAACTCCTTCGGCTTTTCCTGCCGGGCCTCGAGATCGGCCTTCAACTGCTCGAAAGCCTCGGTGACTTCCTTCTTGACCTTATTGGCAAGCTTGCCGGCCTGCGGCTTCTGCTCCGGCGGGAGTTTACCTATCTGGCTGAGCAGTTGCGTAACCAGACCCTTTCGGCCCAGGTACTTTATCCGAAATTCTTCGAGCGCCGCCAAATCGCCAACGTTCTGCAATTCAGCAAGGGTTTCGTTGCCGGTTTTTTCAAATTGCTCGAGCATCTCTTGTTTTTATGTCGCAGCGGACTTCGCCTTTTCCACGACGGCGTCGAATCCCTTGGGATCGGCGATGGCGATCTCGCTCAACATCTTCCGATTCAGAGCAATATTGGCTTTCTTGCAATCGTTGATGAACTCGCTGTACCGAATGTCCCGCTGGCGGCAAGCCGCGCTGAGCCGGGTAATCCACAGTCCCCGGAAGTCGCGTTTTCTGCGTTTGCGGTCAATGCGGGCGTTAACTTCCGATCTTACCTTGGCTTCTTTAGCCATCCGGTAAAGGTGACCGGCCGGGCCGCGTTTACCCTTGGCTGCTTTGAGGATTCGTTTCTTTGTCTGGCGCCGGGCGGCGCCTTTCCTTACTCTTGGCATGTCAGCTTTCCTTTGAAAATATTCGTTTCTTACGCTTGCTGGCGGCAGCTGATTGGGAACACACCCAAGCCGAGAAGCAAGCTCGGTCTACATTCGTGCTGCGTTCCGCGTTCTGCGTTCCGCGAAGCACGCAGAACGCGGAACGCAGCACGAAAATTATTGACAGAGTCCGGTACGGGCAGCTTTTGCGCTTGTTGCGGTCATCATGGTCGTGCTGCTGACGCGCCTTCTCCTTTTGGCGTTCTTGCTGCTCATCAGATGCCCGGCCCCGGTGCGACCGCGCTTGACCTTGCCGGTCGCCGTAACCTTGACTCTCTTGTTCAGCCCCTTATGCGTCTTCTGTTTCGGCATATACGTACTTTCCTTATAAGATTTCGTAAACATAACACTCTACGCAATATCCCACCGCAGGTCAACATTATAAGCCCCGATTCTGTCAAAAAAACCAAAAAAGCTCCTCACTGCTTAGAAATGACTTACGGCCCCATTTTGTCTCGTGAATACCTCCGCTTTCAGCCGCGTCTCGATGCTGTTCCGGAAGTGGCGTATCTTCGCGTCTTTGGAATTGATCCGCAAACGATTCTATTACGTGGCACGCGAAAGGCGTATTCGGAACTAACTGAGATTTCCGGCGATGAATGCGATATTTTGCCCAACTTAACGGCGGAATGGAGGTTTTCGCTGCATCTGAGGCCGTGAAGACGAAAATTTTACAAGAATCTCAAAAAAAAGCAGAAAATCACTTCAACATTTGGCCGCTCAGATACGCGTACATATATAGAGAACAGAGTTTTGTAAGCGAAAGCACAGAATAGGGTTTGAAAGCGAAAGAGTACATTTGTAAACAATGTTTTTATAAGGGCTTACAGAAATGGGAAGACTTTTACAAGAATCTGTTTCGGCAGGCCGAAAGGAGGTGATTCCAATGTGCAGGTAAACAGGATTTGCAGAATTGTAGAAATTTCTTTGTGTATTTCTATTTCTGTTGGGATAATTATCCCAAAAGGGAGCTTGATTATGAAGATATTAAGTTTTTCCAGATTATTGCTCGGCCTAAGCTTGGTCATCGGAGTCATGGTCTTTTGGGTCGGCGCATCACCCGTCGCAGAGGGAGCCAACTTGACTATTAGAGGTGGTTGGAACCAGGAGACTGAAGGATATTGCTGTGAAGGTGACGATTATGAAGAATGTCGTGCCTATTCGGGATGTGAGCCTTGGGACACGACTCCTATAAATGTTTGCAATACGAATCCTTATGGACCGGGTATAGCTTGGGGAAATGGCAGCACTCCTTGCCGTTACGGTGACCCATCCTGCACAACGTGTGAAGAATGTGATTGTGATGGCGGGCTCTACTGATGATCGTGAAGTTTTGAATTCAGGCTGGGAAGATTGCTAGTAGGGTATAAGTGCCGGTCTTCCCAGCCACCTATTAACATTTTACACAAAGGATTAAGAATCGAAAGGGATAAAGATGCATTGCAAGTATATATTATATACAATTTTAGTATCTGCAATTGCTCCTCAAGCTATAGCGGGAGACTATCCCAGCGCTTCGGAATTGCTCGATAAGTATGCAGTAACACAGGACAAGCTGAGGTCTTCATTCATCGGCAAGCTTGAAGTGTCTACGAAATTTGAGGGTATGAACAGGAGCCGCCCGGCGATGAAAAAAGGCCGGGTTTACGAAATGAATCGAAAGATTGAGCTGCGTTCCGACGGTAACAGAAGTTATTCCTATCAGAAAATATGGGGACGACAAGCTACTGGAAATACTTCGGAAGAAGAAGCCTATGAGGGCATTAACCTCTGGGATGATGAAACATACTACAATTACGGCTTTTCTCCACTTTCGCGAACTAACAAAAATGGTACCGTTATATTGAGTTATCCCAAAAATCCCAGATACTCATGGTTGTGGCAACGGTGCACAGGCGGTGCTCTGAGAGGTTATTTCCCGGGTGGCGATGAACGAATAGACACTGAACTAAGACAATCTACGACCATATCGGTGCAGCCCCAGAAGGAAGATATAAATGGATCACAGTGCTATGTAATTAATGCCAGGACAAAGAGGTGTAAATTCAGGATATGGATCGATCCCGAGCATGACTATAATATCGCAAAAGCGATTGTCAAAAGAGGCTGGGCTTGCTGGAACAGGCCAGAAAATAGATCCAAACGTCCTCCTGATGGCAATGCTGAGACTGAGATACAGAATGTTCGGTTTAAGAAGATAGACGATACATGGTTGCCGGTAGAGTGTGATTACAGAAGAGAATACGAATATGTAAATGGCGACTATGAAAAGATTTCCAGTCATTTCAAGATAACAGATTTTGTAATGAACCCCGATCATGAAGCGTTGGGTTCATTTAAACACGATTTTATCCCAAATGGTGCAAGGGTTCGTCTTGCTGCTGTCCCCAGTATTAACTATATATGGCAGGATGGTGAGTTGATACCAAATATTGACGAGTCAGTCATTGGCGAAATCGACAAAATGACCGAAGAGATTATGGCTGGTGGCACGCGAGCTGACCAGACGGCTGAATCCGCCGGTACAACCGTTTCAGAATTGCTTAAAAGATACGCAGAAACGCAGGATAAACTCCGATCCTTTGTTGCCAGGGCCGAGAGCAATATTGCGTATACCGGGGTGACAAAAAGAACGGAGAGCGAAACCTGTGAATTCAGAACCGACGGCGAGCAGGTCAACCATCGTTCAACGTTCCTGGATAACCTGACTACGACGAAAGAAAAACCCGGCTATAAAAGCTTTCTCTGGGATGGGAAATCACTCACTCAATACGCACGAGGACTGGGGCTCTCAAGCGGATCAGTCGTTGTTATGACAAACGTTGTGAGCAAGAAGAGGGTGGTTGCCTCAGAGTATAAAGGCGCGCCTTTGCTGGGTATCTGCGGAGGTAATTATGACAGGATAGATTCTATTCTGCGCAACGCCGACAACATATCGCTTCAGCCAATGACTGAAAAGGTGGGCGAGTCGAATTGTTACCTCATCGAAGCTACAAAGAAAGCAGACGGCTACAAGGTTTGGATCGATCCTCAGCACGGGTACAACATAGCCGCTATTGAGATGCAACGGAAAGATCATACAGGGGCAACATCGTTATTTACACTGAAAAACGTGCGTTTCGAGAGAATTGACGATGTATGGGTGCCGATGGAAGCTGACATGGAGCAGACCGAAGGCTCTAAGGCTACCCGGTGGCATCACAAGCGGACACAAATAACTTTGAATCCGGACCATGTTGCATTGAAATCATTTGTAGCGGATGACATTCCCGACGGAACGAAAGTAATTATACCGGGCGAGTTCGGCACGGAATATATATGGCGAAAAGGCAAACCGACGAAGGAGGCAAGAGAATGATGACAAATTCCAGTATAGCAAGCAGCCAGATGGGGTGTGTCTTGTTGTTGGTTTGCATATTTACTGTTCTGATTGCCAGCCACCTGTATGCGGAAGATCAAACCACGCCGAAGGCATCCAAATCCACCGCTGCCGGAAGCTCAACAAGCCATCCTTTTTGCGGACTGTATTATCTTTACGCAACGATGCGATTAAACCAGAAAGAAATCGACTTTAGTGAATTGCTTAAGCCGGAGTATCTCGGCTCTCGGAAAGGAAGTTCGATAGCGGAACTTAAAAAAGCAGCAGAAGATTTTGGATTGTATACTATGCCGTCAGACAAGCTGACCCATAGAGAGCTTCGTCGGTGTCCATATCAGGCCATTCTGCACGTGAAATCCGATGATATGTCCAGAACATACGACCACTACGAATTATTTTTAGGAACGGAAACAGGCCAAGCAAAATTGTTTGATCCACCTGAACCAGTCAGATTGGTGCCGTTTCGGGAACTGGCCCCACGCTGGGATGGGAATGGTTTGATCTTATCAACGGACCCGATTGACCTTCGCTCTGTATTTGGCGCTGCCCGAAAGCGACTTATAATGTATGTAGGTGCTGCAATTGCGAGTATCCTTGCTCTGCATTGGGCAAAATGCCGGCTACCTAAAGAGCTATTCAACACCCGGATTAAATTGCTCGTTCTGTCAGCAACTCAAGCTGGAGCGTTTGCACTTGTCGCTCTACTTTTTGGTATGCTTTACCATTTTGCGAATGATACGGGTTTGTTAGCCAATGCAGATGCAACCGCAATGGTTCGAAAAGCCCACGCGGGTAATTTCATCCGCAAGATCGGCGAAAAGAAGGTGCACAAATTGCTTAATGCTGACACGGTTTTCGTCGACGCCAGATTTGCCCGCGATTATAAGGTTGGGCACATCGAAGAAGCTATAAGTGTACCGGTAGATGCTAATGACGTCGAGCGTCGGAAGGCCATGGCTAATATTAGAAAGGACTCTCCTATTGTAGTCTATTGTCAAACTTCCAGATGTAAATATGCTGAGATTGTGGCAGTCAAACTCAAGGAGGACGGCTATTCCAATATATCCATATTCAGAGGCGGATGGGTCGAGTGGGTAGCCAGGAACGGCAGGCCCAAGGAGGCGGCGAAATGACACGCAACCTCATAACCAGACGGAGATTTGCAGGCGGTTTTACATTGCTCGTGCGGATAGGACTTGGTTGTATGTTCCTTTATAGCAGTCTGCCGAAGATACGTCAGCCTTATGATTTTCTATCCAGCGTTTACAAATACGAGTTGGTCGGTCCGAAGCTTGGATTGCTGATAGCGATGGTGTTGCCGTGGGTAGAGTTGTTCGTCGGAGTGTGCCTTCTCGGCAGCATTTTCGTCGGCGGTGCGCTGCTGGTCAGCGTCGCGCTGGGTGCGATATTCACGTTTGTGGTCGGCTCGGCCATGTACAGAGGGCTGGAGATAAGCTGCGGCTGCTTCAGCGCCGCCGGCTCTATCGGCTACGCCGCCTTAATTCGAGCGTGCGCCATAACATTAGCCGGTATCGCTGCGTATTTGACAGTGCTCTTCGTGCGGCGACCTCTCAGAGGTTTATAAACACACTGTCACCGGAATAAAGAAAACGCCTGGTGGAGATTCTTACTTCGGCACGAGCAGCATTGTCATGCGTCGGTGCGACATTTTGGCCGGACGTTCTATTTTTGCTATGTCCTCCAGCGACTCGGCGATATCGTCCAGGACGCTGAAGCCGCGGTCTCTGTGCAGCATTTGTCGTCCGCGGAAGAACATTGTGAATTGGAGTTTGTGTCCTTTTTCGAGAAACTCTCGCCCGTGCTTGAGCTTCATATCCAGATCGTGCTTATCGGTCTCGGGCCTGAGCCTGATTTCCTTCAAAGTCGCGCTGTGCTTCTGATGTTTTTTCTGGGCCTCGCGCGATTTTCTTTTCTGCTCGTACAGCCATTTGCCGTAGTCCATTATGCGGCAAACCGGCGGGTCGCTTGTGGGCGCCACCTCTACAAGATCGAGTCCGGCCTCGTATGCCCTGTTCATGGCTTCCGGTGTGTCCATGATTCCCTGCTGCGAGTTTTCCTCGTCGATCAGTCGAACCTTTTTTGCTTTGATTCGCCCGTTTATCCTCAAATTCTGTTTACTTATCGTGCATCACCTTACCTTTCTGAAAATATTGAAAAATCATAGGTCAAATTTGCAGTCACACGCTGAAAGCGGACGACTTTGTTTATTCTCCACGTTTCTATTAAAATTTCTCTTTACGCCTACGACGTCTTGACTATTACGAAATTATAAACAAAAAGTTTAAAATTGCAAATTTATTTCCTTATCGGCGATTTTTGACTGTGCAATTCTTAAAAACTCCCCGACATCAACTGTCTTGTTTTCCTTGACACCGCGAATTCTGACGTTAACCGTGCCGGCTTCGGCTTCTTTCGGGCCTACTACGAGCATATAGGGAAGTTTCTCGCTGTGAGCTTTGGCGATCTTGGCGCCGATTTTCTCGTCCGAGAAATCGCAACTGCAACGCAAATTCCCATCTTCGAGAGAAGCCTCTACAGTCCTTGCGTAATCGTTGCTCTTTTCGCTTATCGGCAGGATCCTCACCTGCTCGGGCGAGAGCCAGAGCGGGAAATTAGCGCCGTAATGCTCTATCAGAATTCCGATAAATCGCTCGAAGGAGCCGAGCACGGCGCGGTGGATCATAACGGGGGGCTTCTCGGTGTTGTCTTTGTCTGTATAAGTCAGGCCGAAACGCTCCGGCATTGAAAAATCCAACTGAATCGTGCCGAGCTGCCAAGACCGCTTGAGGCAGTCCCTGATGTGGAAATCAATCTTGGGCCCATAGAATGCTCCGTCGCCCTCGTTGATCTTATAGTCGATGTTCTTGTGCTTTAGCGCATCTTCCAGAGCTTTAGTGGCGGTTTCCCAGATTTCGTCCGAGCCTATGTGCTTATCGGGCTTGGTCGACAGCTCGATATGGAAGTCCTCGAATCCGAACGCCTCGTAGATCTCGAAAGTAAGATTGATGACGCCGACTATCTCGGGCTCAATCTGCTCGGGGGTGCAGAAGATATGGGCATCGTCCTGAGTGAACTGCCTGACCCGGAACAGGCCGTGCATGACGCCGCTCGCCTCGTGCCGGTGTACCAGGCCAAGCTCGGCCACTCGCAGCGGAAACTCGCGGTACGAATGCTGCCGCGTCTTATAGACCAGACATCCGCCGGGGCAGTTCATAGGCTTGATCGCATAATTCGTGTCGTCGAAGTTGGTAAAGTACATGTTCTCTTTATAGTTGTCCCAGTGGCCGCTCTTGTGCCAGAGCTCTTCGTTGAGAATTATTGGCGTGCGGATTTCTTCGTAGCCGTACTTGCCGTGAACGCTGCGCCAGAAATCCACGATGGAATTCCAGAGAATCATTCCTTTTGGGTGCATGAATGCAAAACCCGGGCCGGCATCGTTGAAGCTGAAAAGATCGAGCTGCTTGCCCAGCACTCGGTGATCTCGTTTTCTGGCTTCTTCGAGTCTCTGCAGATATTCCTCAAGCTCTTTCTTACTGGGCCAGGTTGTGCCGTACACCCGCTGGAGCATCTTCTGTGTCGGATCGCCGTGCCAATATGCGCCGGCGACGGACATGACCTTGAAGCTTCCAATCTTACTTGTATCGGGCACGTGCGGCCCTCGGCATAAATCCTCGAATCCCTGTCCGTGCGAATAAAAGCTGATCGTGCCGCTGTCGGCGCGGTTTATATTGTCGATTTTGTATTTGTCCTTGGACAGTTTGACAAGGGCCTCCGCCTTGACCATCTCTTTGCGAATAAAAGGCTTGGCCTGCCCGGCGATTTCCGTCATTTTCGCTTCGATACGCTCGAAGTCGTCCGGTCGAATCGGCTCATCGAGATCAACGTCGTAGTAAAAACCGTCCTCTACTGTTGGACCGTAAACCAGCTTGGTCTCCGGCCAGATGCTGCATATTGCCTCTGCCATCACGTGCGCGCAGCTATGCCGCATTACCTCAAGGCCCTCTTCGTCCCTTGCGGTGACAATCTGGACGGCGGAGTCTCCGTTAACGGGCGTCGATAAATCAACCAGCTTGCCGTCGACTTTCGCAGCTAAGGCGGCTTTCGCCAGACCGGGTCCTATCTGTTGAGCTAATTGCCCCGCTGTCGTACCGTCATCAACTTCCAGGACAGTGCCGTCCGGCACTGTAACTTTAGCCATACTTCAGTCCTCGACGTAGCTAAAACATACTTTAGAAACCACGAATATACGCTATACGCTCTATGAAAGGCTGTCAATTATTATTTATCGGCCTAATTATTTGTTGAATCCCTATCCGGCTTGTGGTATAATTATAGTTAATGGTGCAGCGCAAAGTGAACAGGAGGAAGCCGGTATGGACGTGAATTTGGTTCTGTTCAAAAAGGACGGCTCACAGGCAAGCTTTTCCCTGACCGAAGATGTTACGGTAATGGGCCGAGGTCACGATTGCGAACTCCGTATTCCCCTGAAAGTCGTTTCCCGGAAGCATTGCCAGTTAAGCCCGAACCAGCAATCTCTGAAGGTCCAGGATCTGGATTCTCGCGGCGGAACCTTCGTCAACGGCAAGCGCATAGATGCGGCGTCGCTCAAAGCGGGTGACTACATCAGGATCGGCCCACTCACGTTCCAGGTGCAGATCGACGGCGAGCCAAAGGAACCCAAACCGCCCAAACCGGCGCAGGCAGCGAAAAAGCCGCCGGCACAGAAAAAACCGGCTCAAGAAGAGGCCGACAGCTTCCTCGGCGCCGACGCGGATGCCTCGGATTCTTTCCTTGCCGAACTCGATGAGCTTTAGCCCGGCGCACTGCGCAGCAGCGTGCTGCGTTCCCCAAAGCACGCAGTGCGCTGTCCCAGGGATTCCTTACTGAGAACGCAGCGCGGTGAATGAGGCTCGTATGCATTTGTTGTGTTTGATCCCATCGCCAAAAGAGGTGACATTACGGCATCATTCGGTGTCGCCGGCGCGGGCGCTCTCCGCGGCGAAAAGCTCTCGATAAGGATACTGAACGTGTCATTACGAGCTTTTTCAACAGCCCCGTTGCCGCTCGTCTGTGCTGCACACTTCGACTATGTCCTGTTGTTCTTGCCGGGTATGATGAAGTGATCGGGCACGGGGAAGTGCGAGCATAGCAGTAGCGCTTCTTTGCCGACCTCCTCGATTGCCGATTCGTTGTCGATGTTCTCGGCCACCTTATTTATGAGTCCGGCTATTTGTCTGGCCTGCTCCTCTTTCATGCCGCGAGTCGTAATCGCCGGAGTTCCGATGCGCAGCCCGCTCGGATTTGCCGGCGGGGCCGGATCGTTTGGTATGCTGTTGTAATTTGCGACGATTCTCGCCCTGTCCAGCGCCTTAGCGAGCTTTTTGCCGGGGATATTCTTGTTCCGCAGGTCGATCAGGATCAGGTGGTTGTCGGTGCCGCCGGATGAGAGCTCGAAGCCGTATTCGAGCAGCTTTTCGGCCAAAGCTCTTGCGTTTTTGACTATTTGTGTTGCGTAAGCGACGAACTCGGGCGTGTCCGCCTCGGCCATAGCCACGGCTACGGCGGTCATTGTGTGCATGTGAGGCCCGCCCTGCAGACCCGGAAAGACGGCTCTGTCCACGCTGTTTGCGTGCTCGGCTTTGCACACGAGAACTCCGCCGCGAGGGCCTCGCAGCGTCTTGTGAGTTGTGCTTGATACAATGTCGGCGTAGGGGACGGGACTTTTGTGTATGCCGGCGACGACAAGGCCCGCTATATGAGCTATATCGCTGATGTGGTACGCCCCGACTTGTTCTGCAATTTGACCGAATATTTCGAAATCGATTTCTCTCGGGTATGCGGTCGCGCCGGAAATGATAAGTTGAGGCTTGTGCTCTTTGGCGAGCTTTTCGACCTGGTCGTAATCGATTCTACCCGTTTCCGCATTCACTTTGTAAGAGACGGATTTGAAGAACTTGCTCGTGAACGAAACGTTGGCCCCGTGGGTAAGGTGCCCGCCGTCGACGTGCGACATGCCCATAATCGTATCGCCCGGCTTAATCAATGCGGCGTAAGCGGCAAGGTTCGCGACCGAGCCTGAATAAGGCTGCACGTTTGCGTGGTCGGCCTTGAACAGCTTCTTGGCCCGCTCCCGGGCCATTTTCTCGATAAGGTCTGTTACCTGTTGGCCCTCGTAGTAGCGCCGGCCCGGGTAGCCTTCGGCGTATTTGTTCATCAGGCAGCCGCCGCTGGCGAGCATGACTGCTCTGGAGACATAATTTTCCGACGGGATCAGCCGGATTGCCCCGCTCTGGCGGGCGCCTTCCTGGCGTACCAGTTCGTAAATCTGCGGATCGTACTGTTCAAGTGCGTTTATCATGTCAATTGCTCCGGAAACGGCTCTTATAAAAGCTCTTTCGTGGAATTCCAACGCAGAATGCAACGTTGGAGGTTTTATAACATACGCTGTTCACTATAGCAACCAATAGTATTTAATCGTTGACAAAATTTAACAGACGACTACCATAGATGGGTTTAACGATAACAGGATAGAGTCAGATCAGATAATGTAGGAACTTATGCCGCAATCCGACGACCAGGCTATGGCGAAAGCCCGGTCTTTCTTCGAGAAAGCCGGGAAAGTCGCCGAAACGAACAATATCGATTACGCAATCGATATGTACCTGCAAGGTCTGCGCCACGCTCCGGATGCACTGAAGGAAGGCCATCTGCCGCTGTGCGAGCTGGCTCTGCAGCGGAAGGGAAAGAGCGGCAAGAAGCCTTCGATGGTCGATAAAGTCAAGCACCTCAGAGGCAAAACGCCGCTCGACCAGATGCTGAATGCGGAGTACCTGTTCGCAAAGAATCCCGATCATCTACCCTATGCCGAGGCGATGCTCAAAGCAGCCGTGGCAGGCGGTTATGACAAAACAGCAGGCTGGATTGCCAACCTGATCTTCCAGACCGCAAACTCGAGTCCAAATCCATCCGCACAGACTTATCTGCTATTAAAAGATGCTTACAGCAGCATTGGTCAGTTTGACAAGGCTATCGTTGCTCTGCAACGCGCAACCAAGCTCAGGCCGAAAGACAAAGCCCTGGCCGACGAGTTCACGAACCTGACGGCTGAGCTGACAATGGCTCGGGGCAAGTATGACGGCGAAGGCGATTTCAGAAAGTCCATTAAGGATCGCAAAAGCCAGGAAAAGCTACACGCCCAGGCCGGCGTAGTAAAGACCGACGATTATAAAGCCGGCGCCGTTGAGGAAGCGAGAAGAAAGATAGGCGAGAATCCGGAACTGCCCGCGAACATATTCGAATTGGCGGATGCTCTGTCCGACCTCGAAGAGGAACAGGCGGAAAACGAAGCCATTGCTCTGCTGGAGAATACCTATAAGGCCCGGAGCGATTTCAGCTTCGGAAAACGCGCAGGCGAGCTCAGGATCAAGCAGCTCAGGAGGAAAATAAGACAGGCCAAAGACGCTTTCGAGGCAAATCCCGACGACGAGCAGGCCAAAAGGCGGGTTGAGGAGTTGTCGGCCCGGCTGCGGAGTCTGGAACTGGAGCATTACCGGCTGTGTGTCAGGAATTATCCTACGGACCTTAGCGCCAAGTTTGAGTACGCTCTGCGCCTGGTCGAAGATAAACAATACGATAAAGCCATACCGTTTCTGCAGCAGGCCCAGCGTGATCCGCGGCGAAAGCTCGCGGCGATGAACAAAGTGGGCTTCTGCTTTGCCGAAAAGGGCTGGCTCGAAGATGCAATCGACGTTTTCACCAGAGCGATAGAATCTTATGAAATAAAAGAAGATGCAGTTGCCAAGGAATTGCGCTATAATCTCGGCAAAGCTTACGAGCAGCAGGGCGATAAGGCCAAGGCGCTGGAAATATACCGTAGGATTGCCCAGGTTGACTTTGCATACAGAGACGTAAGCGAACGAGTAGACAGATTGAGAAGCCAAAAATCAAAAGAAGCCTCCCAGTAGGTTCTCACAGGTCGTGTGCGAAATAAAGGAATAAGAATACAAGATGGCGAACGTTAGTATAGGCACGAAGGAGAGCCCTTTTACGCCGGGCAGGCCGGTTGCGGTGGAGTACTTCGTCGCGCGCCACAAGGAAATCGAAAGGATCGAGAGGGCCGTCCGCCAAACGCTTGCGGGCAGGAACGAGAACGTTTTTATCACGGGCGAACGGGGCATAGGAAAGAGTTCTTTGGCCTGGTACACGCATCACTTGGCGGAGAAGGAGACCCTGCTTGGTGCGTACTGCTATATGGGACCGGCGAAGAGTCTGGAAGACGTCGCAGGAGTAGTCTTTCAACGTCTCCTCGAAGAATGCGATAAGTCCGCCCTTGAGCAGCTCAAAGAGAGTTTCCGTAAATACATCAAGTCGATAAATCTGCCTTTTCTCGGTGTTGAATTTACAGATGACAAGTCTGATCTGAAGGACCTTGTCAAGGGATTTATTCCGGCTTTGCGTCACGTCTATGAAGTGTCGAAACAGAACGGCAAGAACGGTCTTCTCATAGTTATGGATGATCTAAATGGCGTAACAGACCTTGCCGAGTTCTCCATGTTCCTCAAAAGCACAGTTGACGGCATAGCAACGTCAGGAGAGAAGCTTCCACTACTCTTAATCCTTGTGGGAATACCCGAAAGAAGAGAGGACCTGCTCAAGCACCAACCGTCGGTAGCAAGGATTTTCGATATCATAGACCTGCCCCTTATGGATGAAACCGAGTCTCGCGAATTCTTCCTGAAGACTTTCGCAGAAGAATCGATCACGGTATCGAATGACGCTCTCTCGCTCATGGTTCAACTATCAGGCGGCTACCCGATGCTTATGCACGAGGTTGGTGATGCGGTTTTCTGGCAGGACACCGATAAAAATATCGACATTTCCGATGCCAAGCAGGGTATCATGGAAGCTGCGAGGACTGTGGGTAAGAAATATATTGATCCGCAGATCTCCAAGGTATTGAAAAGTAAGACATATTCTTCTATACTATGGCGAATAGGTAAGAAACTTCCCCTCGGGGGGGCTTTCAAACGGCAGGAGCTGCTCAAGGAAATACCGACAGCCGAACAGAAGAATTTGGATAATTTTCTCAACAGAATAAAGAAACTTGGGATTGTTGATGACGCAGATGTCAGGGGAGAGTACAGGTTCGTAAACCCGCTCTTTCATTTGTACGTTTGGTATGAAGCAAAGAGCAAAGCCGAAACTTAATAGAGCCGGTCTTTGGTTGGGTTTTACTGGTTGTGTATAAACCGTTTTATTAGGAGATTAAAGTGGCACATTCGTTGCAGGCTAAAAAGAGAGCCAGACAGAACGTCAGGAACAGGACGATCAATCGAGCCCGCAAGAGTCGGGTAAAGACGCAAATCAAGCATTTTGAAGTCGCTCTGGAGACCGGCGACGCCGAGACAGCGACTGAGCAGCTCAGGCTTGTCACCCAGAAGCTTGACAAGACAGCTTCAACCAGCACGATGCACAAAAAGACCGCATCCAGAAAGAAATCCCGTCTGGCCAGGCAACTCAATAAGATGAAAGCCAAGAAGGTCTGATCGGAGCACTTCCCGGCGAAAAAAAGTATCTGGCAGACGAAGCCCGGCAATGGCGGCCTGCGCGAGTGTGAATCTTGCGCGCGTAGTTCGATCGGGTAGAGTCGTGGACCTTCAATCCCATCTTGCATGTCTATAACCTCGTAACTGTGTCGCTATTCGATACTTAGCAA
Organism: uncultured Pirellulales bacterium; assembly: GCA_964598225.1. Lineage (GTDB taxonomy): Bacteria > Planctomycetota > Phycisphaerae > Sedimentisphaerales > Anaerobacaceae > SG8-4. The sequence continues at coordinate 34,043 of CAZRBG010000015.1, read as the reverse complement.
CTTGTAAATATCGCAGGAACAGCAGGTATTGCTACAGCGATTCCAGATTTCAATCCTTATCAATCGAACGCTTGCTAATTGACGGATTTGAGTATATCCTATACCGCTTGAAGGTGTGAACCGGCTGTACATACTCTATTAGGAGGTACACGTACAATGACTCGATACGATCTGTCGATTATCCTGTGTTTGCCGGTGATAATGGGTTTTGCTGCCATATGCTGCGTGAGTGCCGAACCTGAAAACGGGGGGCGGGTTAAAGCCGTCGAGCTGCCGTCCGTCTCGGGGAAAATGCTGAAAAAGTATGAGAAACGGCGGGTCACTGACTGGCTCCGCTGCCCGCGGTTCTATACGAAGGACAGTCGCCGGACGGAAATGGAAAACCGCAAACCAGGCGATATCGCACGGATGGTGCGCGACATCGCCCGGAACGAAGGAGCGGCGTTCCGTTTGGGCGGCTACTGGGGCGGAGAAGTTTATTTCCAGAGTGAAGTGGCGCCGCACGCTCCGGGGCTGGGTGACATGGATTTCCTGGACGAAGGCACAGAGGAAGGCAAGCGGCTGGGAGTGAAGATCGTCATGTATATGAATCCCAGCGCGTTCTACCCGGAGCATCCTTTGTTCGAGGAGGTTATCGCGCGACTGCCCGACGGCCAACCGACCGATTACGGCCGTCTCGGCGCTACTGTAATATGTACCAATCATCCGAAGTACAGGCGATTTCTCACCGACGTCCTCGAAGAGGCTTTCACAAACTACGAACTGGACGGTCTGTACGTTGACGGCCTCTCGCCGCATCGCTGCTGCTGCGAGCACTGCCGGGCAAAATATCGCCAGATGTGGAATGAAGATATGCCGGTAAAGAAGCTCGAAGACGTAAGGCAGTGGTGGGCGCTCTGGGAGATGGTATCCGAGCCGGTGCCGGTCGGCGACCCGGCAGACGAAGACCTCGAACGCTACCGGCAATTCCTTGCTCAAAGCCAGGTAGAGATCTCGCAGTTGGTTCATGATACAGTCAAGGGCTGCGAGCCCGAGGCGGTCGTGCTTTTTCACACGTGGCCGAAGCCCGATACGGCCAAATTCTACGATGCGACGCTGACCGAGATATATGTCAAGCGCCCGTGGATTCACAAGGCGTGGAAGTATGGCGAACTGGCCAACCTGGGAAGCACGTTCGACATACCTTCGCTGTGCAATATCTATCTCGAGCACGGAACGGCTGATGAAGCCCGCTACAAAATGTTCCAGGTTCTGGCCAACGGGGCTTATCCGAACTGCTGGCACTTTCCGGCGATGGAGCAGATTTTTCGCTTCCTGCGAGAAAATGCTAAGTATTATGATTTCGCCCGAACCAGGCCCGTGCGGTTCCTGGCAATCCCCCGAGAGATTCACCTCAGCCAGGTGCATCGCAAGCTGGCCGGCAAGAAATTGGGCTATCACGGCAGTTTGGAACACTTTCTCCTGCCCGGCATCGGCCTTTACGCGGCTCTGACGCGGGCCGGCCTGCCAGCAAATAATCTCCATGCCGCTGACTTTCACCGCGAACTCGACGGCTGCCGCGTGCTCTGTCTGTCGCAATTGGCCGGAATGTCGCCGGAGCAGGTTGAACGTGTCCGTCGATTCGTTGCCGACGGCGGCGGGCTGATCGCCACCTTCGAATCCTCGCTTTTCAATCACAAAGCCCAGCGACAGCCGGACTTCCAGTTGGCCGACGTTTTCGGCGTCAGTTACGAGGGAACGCTGCCAGCCGCCGAGCGTGAAATCCACTTTATCGAAGAATCCGAGACTCGATCTCGATCCGACAAAGATGCAAAAACGCCGGACGAGCCATATCCTTCGCATTTCAGATTTACCGATCCCATTGCTCATGGTGAGTCGCATTTGCTGGTTCGGCCCACCACGGGTCGTGTGATGGCTCGTCTGCGAGGGGAGGGGGACGCCGACGGCGCGCCGGCGGTGATTGCGAACCGGTTTGGCAAAGGGCGGGTAGTCTATTTTCCCAGTCGGCCGGATTTAGCCGAAGCGAAGCAGCCGTCGTCCGAGATTGAGCGGCTGTTCGAAGCGGCCGTCCACTGGCTTGCGCAGGATGAGCCGCCCGTCGAGGTCGAAACCGAAGAGTTGGTCGGCGTTACGGTCTACGACCAGCCCGACCGTCGGCTCGTGCACATGGTCAGCCACAATGCCGATTCACGGCTCCGCACTGATGAGGTCCGGCCCGTGGGCGAGGCGGGTGTTCGATTCCGCATTCCCGAGGGGCGTCTCGTGACTCGGCTGCATACGCTCTGGAACAAACGCGAGGTGCCGTTTAAGGCCCAGGGCGGTCGGCTGAGCTGTCAGCTCAAGCCGCTGGGCCATTACGAGGTGCTGGTTGCCGAACTCGGATCGCCGAGAGCAGACAATGAAGCCGCCGGCGCAAAACCGCCGGTCGAAGTCGAGCAGAAGGTAATTGCCCAGTTGGGTTCGGAGCATTTTGCCAACGCGGTTTATCGGAAAGCAAGAGCAGGGGCTCGCATCGCCTCATGGGGCGACAGGATTCTCCAGTGGCCGATCGCTTCGGCAGCACCAACCGAAGAAGTCGTGTCGAGCAATCCCGACCGACACAGGTATTCCAATGGAGGTTGTGCAATTGATCTCAACAGCGACGGCATCGACGAGGTTGTGGTGGCCGAGATTAAGAGCGACAGAAACGGCAGCGACCTGGTCTGGTACGAAGAACCGCCGAGCAAATCGAGGTGGCGCGAGCATCTGATTGCACATCTGAAGCATGGCCGATATGGAGCGCCCCACGACATCCTGCCGCTGCCGGCCGCCGATTCATCAGGCCGGCGACCAGAGGGTGTCGCCGCGGTGATCTCTCGAAAGAGACTCGTCTGGTTCGAAATCCCGGAGGATATCCGTTCCCCATGGGCCGGGCATCCCATAGCGACGCTGCCCGGTTCCAGGCAATCGGGCATGGCCATCGGCGACATCGCCGGTCGAGGACGGCCGGATATCGCTTGCGGAATGTTCTGGGTCGAGTGCCCGGCTGATCTGCGTTCGGGGCCGTGGAAGTTTCATCGGTACGGCACGTGGGACGAAAACGGCTGGGGAGGCATGACCAAGCATGGGCTGGGCGATATGAACGGAGACGGGCGGATCGACATCGTCGCCGCGGAGGCCGAGATTCCCGACTCTCGACTGGCGGTGTTTAGCCGCGACCAAGATTCTCCGGACGGGCTGTGGAAATGCCGCATGGTCGATACGGGGCTGTATTGTCCGCACAGTCTGGTTCTGGCCGACGTCAATGACGATAACCGGCTCGACATTATCGTCGGCGAGATGACCGCCGGCGGCTGGAAATACCCGATGAACCCTAAGCCGCGTATCCTGCTCTACCTGAACCGGGGCGGCCTCGAATTCACGCGGCACACGCTGGCGGTCGGATGGGGTGTGCACGAAATGAAAAGCGCCCCGGTCGGCCCGGCGGACGAAGTCTTCATCTACGCCGCCGATGAGATTCAGTTGCAGAAATTCTCAGACATGAAAACCCACGTGGTCGGCTGGCGAATCAGTCCACGATAAAGGGTTAATGATAGATAACTGGTGTGGTTTTCGGAATAAAAAAACTCTGAGGAGCGCTATTATGATCTTTTCAGAAGCCGGACGAAGAATTGCCACAATCACCTGGATCGGTCTGAATTTGATGCTGCCCGCAACGAAAGCAGCAACTTTGACAGAAATCATGGCAAAGGTAGGCGCTGCGGCGGTGCGAATGCCCCAAAAACATCCGCATCCGGTCCGGGTGATCTACGACACTGACATCAGCACTGATTGCGATGATACCGGTGCACTGGCTATGCTTCATGCAATGGCCGATATGGGACAAGCCGAGCTGTTGGCCGTGATGATTTCCAGCACAGATGAGTACTCCGCCCCCTGTGCCGAGGCAATCAATACGTTCTATGGAAGGCCCGACATTCCGATCGGCGCTCGGCAGGAATTTTACAAGAGCCGAAGTCCTTACACCAAAGCCATCCGTGACGAATACCCCAACGATCTCCGCAGCGGCCAACGTGCCCCGGATACGACGCGCCTTTACCGCAAGATTCTTGCCTCGCAGCCGGACCAAAGTGTAACGCTTGTCGTTGTAGGCTTTGCCACGAATATCCGCCGTTTGCTCCAGTCCGATCCCGACAATTTGAGTTCCCTGAGCGGGCCAGACCTGCTCGCTCGAAAGGTCCGTCTGTACGCTGCCGGTGGCAACGGAAGCGGCCAGCTTCCCGAAGGGAGGCCGGGCTTCAACTATCGAAGAGACCTGAAAGCAGCCAAATACGAGGTGGAGCATTTTCCCGGGAGCGTTCCTATGGTCTATGCCGGAGGCGGCCTCGGGGGCGGCGGTTCGGTTTTGACCGGCCCGCGGTTGAAAACCGAGACAGATGAAGGCCATATCATTCGAAAATGTTACGAACTATGGTTCGAGAAGAGAGGCGAGAATCCGGACGATTGGCGTCGCGGCAACGCGGATCAGCTTCGCGTGCTCTACGCCGTCAGGGGATTGGGACAGAACTTCGACGCCAGTGGACCGGGCAGGCTTTTCGTTTACGCCGAGAAAGAATATTTCCGTTGGCAGCCGGCGGCGGACGGCCATATTTACTGGCTGCGGCTCGCCTGGCCCGCCGAGCAGGTGGCTAAGGAAATCGAAGAACTCATGATTTGGCCGCCGGCCAAGAAAGATTCCGCACGAGATTGATCGGCTTGATTTCATGCTTGACTTATGTTGGCAATAGCAGATAAGTGTTCTTCGAAAGGAGGTTTACCATGCATTCGGAAAGATTTTCGCGTCGTGCGTTCATCCGAGAGGGCTTGATTGTCGGGGAAGCGGCGACCCTTACGTTGTTTGGTGGTCGGAGGCTCTCGGCGGGCAATCAGGCATTGATCATCGACAAACCGGACAGCGGAAAGCCTTACAAACTCGGCATTCTCGGATGTGGAAACCGAAGTAAGGCCCATATTGCAGCATTGAACGGCATCCCTGAAATTGAAATCGCCGCCCTATGTGATATCGTCCCTCACAAGATGGATCAACGGGCCGGGCTTATCCGGAAAGGCCCCAACCCGAGTAAGTACGTAGATATGGAAGAGATGTTCCGACAGGACGATTTGACCGCTGTTGCCGTAGTCCTGCCCAACTACTTGCATAAGCAGGGAACCGTGGCAGCCCTGGAAGCCGGAAAGCACGTTTTCTGTGAGAAACCTATGGCTCTGACAGTCGCCGACTGTAATGAAATGATCGCGGTTTCGCAACGTACTCGGAGAGCCATCCAAATTGGAACGCAGAGACGGCACAGCAAGGCTTACAAAAAAGCCGTGGAGACGATTCGAGCCTCTTCAATCGGCAAGATTCTCTCGTCCGATGTTAACTCCTACCGCAGTGATTGGCGCGTGCCGGCCGAAGATGAATATCCTCCCGGCTTGGAATACTGGCGGCTGAATCAGGAAAAATGTGGCGGTGTTGTGTATGAAATGGGCGCACACACGATCGATATCAACAACTGGATATTCGACAGCGAGCCGATGACTGTAGTGAGCTTGCAAGGCGTAAACGATCTTGCGCTGCGTACGAGGAACTCCACAGATCACGGCGGGGTCCTCGTCCGTTACGCCAACGGCGCAATGATGAATTACGGCGGAAATCTCTACACATACCGTGCTTCCGGTGCGGATTACTTCTTTGCCGTTAATGGTACCGTCAAGTTGGGTGCGGGAGAGATTGAGATCAACTACGGATATGCAAGAGGTTTTCCCACAAAGCCGCCCCTTCCCAAGCCGGTGAAAATGAAACTCTCCGGCGGCAATGGGACCTCCGAGCAGTGGAAGTATTTCGCCCGGGTGCTGACGGGCCAGGCCGAGCCGTACCCGGATGGTTATATAGGCCGCCAATCCATCCAGATCTGCGAAGGCGCGATAATTTCCGCTCGCGAAAAGATTGTTGTTAACGTTAATGATCTCGCATGACGTTTTTTGTAGAATGAGGAAAGTATGGCTACTAATACAACGAGCCGCCGACGGTTTCTTGCCGGCATAGCGGGAGCGGGCCTGGGCGCATTTTCGCGCGCACCTGCTTGCGCATGCGATCAGGATGAAGCGGATAGAGAAGGATTTGTCCGACTTTTCAACGGAAAAAGCCTCCGGGGCTGGCACACCAACGTGGGCAAGACGGCCCACGGCAGCGGCGGAAGCTGGAAAGTCGAGGATGGAGCGATCACGGGCGAACAAGACCCTCCCGGTTCGGGGAACGGGGGAATTTTAATGACCGATCAGCAGTACGGTGATTTTGAATTATTGCTCGAGATGGCCCCCGACTGGGGCATCGACAGCGGCATATTTCTCCGCGCAAATCCGCGCGGGGGAAGCTTTCAGGTATACGTGGATTACCGCGATTACGGCAACGTCGGATGGTTGTCGACCGAGGCCCGCGCCGGCCGGAAGCGCATGATTATTCGTCCTTTTAACATCTTCGGAAAACTGAGCGATCAGGGCGTTCTCATGGGATTCACCACCAGGCCCGATGAACGCGATATTGCATGGGATCCGAGCTATCTGATCTATAGCGCTTCATCCAACGTCTGGTTGTCAACTTGGAAGATCGGTCATTGGAATACGCTTCGCGTTCGCTGCGTCGGGAAATATCCCCGAATCACGACCTGGATCAACAATATAAGAATGGCGGAATTCGACGGGTCGAGCTGCCCTCAGCCGAATTACGATAAGGAGAAGACTCTCCAGAATTTAGGCCGAAAGGGACCTGTTGCGCTGCAGGTACACGGAGGCAAACGGCTGTGGCCCAGGGGAGCTAAATGCCGATGGAGAAATATTCGTATTAAGAATCTGTAGAGTATTAACCGACGGCGTGAACAGCTTTGCCGCTCACGCTGACACTAATGTTGAAAGCACTGGTTCACAAATGAAAAGACGTAAATTCCTTGAAAATGCGGCGTATGGTGCGGCGGGCTGTTTGTTAGCTTCTGCGCGATCAGCCTCGGCTCAAAAGCAGGATTCAGAACTCCACGCGCGGCTTCCCTACAAAATCGGCATCAGACAGGCCAGCCTGAGAAATCCTGAGAATCCTTCTAAACGGATGGTCGGCAACATCGAGACCTTCAAGGTGGCTCGGGACATCCCGGGGATTACCGGGGTAGAGTTGCAGATCACCGGCGGCCGGCCTAATATGCGTGACCTGGATGTGGCGCGTCGTCACAAGGCCGAGGCTCACCGCTGGGCGATGAACATCCCGAGCACGGCCGGGGTCTGGGACCACGCCGTGTGGGGACCTCACTCCCGGCTCGATCTTATCAACTCGATACGGGCAACGGAGATACTGGGGGCGCGGGTCATGCTGGTTGCGTTCTTTCGAAAGAATGCGCCGGACATGACGGACAAGCAGTCCTACGGGCCGGTTGTGTCTCTGCTGAGAGACGTAGCGCCGCGAGCGCAGGAAGCCGGCGTTATTCTGGGACTGGAGAATTCGTTGAGTCCGAAGGATAACAGGGACCTGGTCGACAGAATCGACGAGCCGTCCGTCAAAGTCTATTACGATCCCGACAATATGTTCCATTACGGTCACGGAGAGCAGGCGATCCCGGGCATTGAGCTGCTCGGGCGCGAGCGAATCGCGGCGGTTCACGTCAAAAACAACGGCCGCATCTTACGGCAAGGCCGGCGCATCGACTGGGCAGTGGCGCTTCAAGCCCTGACCGAAATCGGCTATGGCGGCTGGCTGGTGTTCGAATCCAAACATAAAAGCCACCAGGAATGCAAGAAAATGACCCGGCAGAACATCGCCTTTATCAAAGAACACTTCCGCCCGCCACTCGGATAGGAGTTTTTTTCCTGAAGCAAGCTAATAGTATGGTGTGCATACCATTTACAGATGCGGACAAGACGATTTGTTAGGAAGAAAAGATGAAAAAATTGTTTGAAATTGCGTTGGCCTTCGGTTTCTTTGCTATCGTTTGGCCTTCTCTCGGGCTCGGCTATGAGCTTAAGCTTATAAACACCAGTTCGCACGACTTGTCAAACTATCCCGTTGTGATCGAAGTCAAAAAACTGCCCGTGAAGTTGCGCGAGAGTGACCTTGTTCTTCGCGATGCCCGGGGGGATCGGCTCCTGAGCCAGTTGGACGACCTGGACGGAGATGGTGTGGCGGACGAGATGGCTTTTCTTGTGCATGCCGCCCCGCACAGCTCGATAACAGTGTCGCTAAAAACAAATCCGTCGCCGGATCGAGGGCAGGTATCTGACGAGAGCCTGGCCTGGCGTCTTTGGAATTGGGCCAATCTCGAAAATGCTTCTCTTTGCTGGAATATCCCGCCGATCTTCGATGGAGACGACGCCTACGCCTTTTCACCCGATGCACCGGCGCCGTTTATCGCTAATGATATTTTGGAGATACAGGACAAAGACAGAGACAAAGTTCTGTTAGAGTTTTCGCTGGCGTCTTCGGCGGATTATTTGGCAGATGATCGCGGACAACGCGTGGTGTCCGGCCCTGTGCGGAGCATGACCATGAGAAGCCGGTCCGTGGGTATAGAAAGGGCTGGGGAGAGGAAGTTTCGAATTGATGAGACTTTTACGCTTTATGAGACACGCCGGCGTGCAGACCTGACGATTGCTTTTACCAACCTGAGCGATTCGGCACAAAAAGTCCCCTCAGGACTGCGCATCTTTGACGGCCGGATGGGTGAACTGCTTACGGACGACCTGGGCAGCGTTGAGAAAATCCGCGACGTGCTGATGGGGGTGGCTCGCTCTCGGGTCACTCCTAATATGCTCAAGAGCAACCGAAGCCACGTACTCTGGCTGAATCCTTCGACCGGCTACAGCATGGCCTATATTCCTCACACACCTGACCCATCCGGATGGAGCAGCGAGGCCATCGGCCAGGATTACATCCGCTTCGCCGCAGGACCCGGCGGCAAAATTCGCCTTTCTGGCGGGATAGCCGATAAACTCGATCCCGGCCAGACGAGCAAATTCACTTTCAGTTTTGTCTTCTACCGTGGTGACCGTAAGCGTGTCATTGACGAGTATGTCCGCGACATCGACGGCGTCGCAGGTGTTGTTACGGTGCTCGATGCAGACTGCAGGCCGCTTCGTATTGCTCAACAGCCCCTTTATTTTGCCGAAACATTTTCCAACTCCGAACGCTGGCTGGCCGACAAGGGCGTATCACTTCGAATCTCAGATAACACAGCAAAGATCGAAACGGGCGAAACCGGCAACGGAATGTACACCTTTTTTGCTCGCGATTTCAGTTCTCCAACCGAACTGCGAGCCAGTATAGACCCGCTTTCTGCAAATACGGCTCTGAAGGTTGACATCGAACATCCGGATAGCGGCAAGAAGTACGCGGTGGGAACATTTTCGGATAGGTTCAAGGTCTCGCTTTCCGAAGTACTGCCGTTCACGAAACTTGAGCGATGTGTTCTGCGCCTGACGCCGGTTTCGACAAAGTCGCCTGACAAAGAGATCGCGGTGCGTGTCAACGACTTGTCGCTCGGATGGCCTGTGCCTGAAACGCCTGATCTGGTATGGCCCCGGGACGGGCAGAACCTTTCCGACGTGGGCGTTAGCTTCACTATAATCAGCCCCGCGCACGAGCAGGGGTATATGCTTCAAGTCGCAAGGGACAAAGATTTTGGCGATCTCGTCCTGACCGACAAAGTTCCCAAAGATACAATCAGCAAGGAGGCGGATGTTACTAAGCATGTGCCCAGCAGACCGCTGGGACTTGGCACGTACTGGTGGCGTGTCAGGCCGGTCGGTCCAAGCGGCGAACGAGGTCGATGGACCGAACCAAAACACTTCGTTGTCGACAGCACCGATCATCCCCGCCGACCGCCGATTCGCCCTATTTCGTCGAGGAATCCCGTACTCTTTATTACCGGGTTCGGCAAAGGTGACGACCGGCTCGCTTTGAAGCAAGAGCTCGAAGCCATGCCCGAGGCTGTGCGAAATCTTTTCGTGGAGCAGCGGGGTTTCGACCCCGACGGCGAGTACCCGCTGCCTGCTTTTTTGCACAATGACCACGAAGTGGACCTGCCGCAGTTGGAGCTTGCGTACCGAACCTCGCCGCAGGTGCTGGGTTTTGTTTTTCGCGAGAAGGGCATGGGCGATGAATATCTGGAGCCCGTCATCAAGCTGTCGGCCAAATACGGCCGCTATGTCTCCACGCTCCAGGTCGAGCGGGACATGATGGTTCGCAGCGTCCTCAGCGAGGAGCTATATCCACTGATGGCCGAGTATGGCGATTATTTTCTGCCGCAGAACAAAATGAATAACCGCCGCGACCAGTTACCCAAGATTCTCACGGAAGTCGGCGCATACCTGACCGGCCGCGTTGGCAACTGGGGAATCGAGACCGAATGGGGCTATGCATGGAAGCCAATGTCCTGGCAGCGGAAGATGAAACCGGAAATGATTACCACACCGCTGAACTGGATGCAGACTATGGTTTTCGGCGTTGCGACGGGAGCATCTCTCTATCGAGTAGAGGGCTTCTGCAATCCCAAGTATTGTCATGCCTTCCACCGCAGCAAGCCGCATCAGTTCGGGCCTCTCTGGACACGTGGGCTCGGTCCGCTGTTCGAGGATATTTTAAGGTACGACCTGATCCCCACTCGCGAACAGATGCTCGATAGAACAAAGGTTGCATTAGCGACGAAGCCCGAATACGGCCTGCACCGCCCGAGCACTCCAGACTCACAGTATCCTGCGGGGAAGGTCATTGCGGCGCTGCACGGCTTACAGACCGAGGGAGTGCCAAGCCAGTTCCTATTCGAGGCGAATTGGATCCCCAACGCTTCCGAGTCCTATATGATTCCGCTGCTGCCTCCTTACCTGAAGCGAGCGGAAAGAAATCTTTTCACAGAGGTCATCACGGCTGAGCAATTCTCATCTACGCAGGACGCGGTGCTGCACGTAAGCCAGGTCTACGGACCGAACATAAGCGAGGCGTATGCTGTGCTTGTGGGCGATACCGGCATAGTCATCAACAGTATAGACGAACGCCGCGATCCTCGTTCCGGACCTCAGCAGTTTATGCTTAACCTTAGTAAAGGGCCGGTCGCTTCTATCAGCGGGCGTCTCGGCTATCAGGCTTATCTGATAGCCAAACAAATGCCCGATTCGCTCTTTATTCACTCCAACAACTTCCAAGAGCAATACACGACGATAAGCCTGAAGAGCAAAAGCGGCACAACTCTGAGCGTTGCGGTGACTCCGTCCGATGCACTCGCGAAAAGGACATGGAAAGAAGCGCCGGGAGAACTCGATCTGACGCTCAATCATTTCCACGGCGTCGCAAGAGCTATATTTAAAACCGGTGGTAAGGACGATATCCGGAAATACTCAGGAAAACAAAAAAGTATTGAAGGGGCGAGAACCGCATCGGCAACACACCACGTCGAACGGGACGTATCTGACCTTAGAAAAGACACTGTCCTGCTGATCGCCGGCTATCCGGATTCCGCCGAATGGTTGACAGCCGAGGTGCTCCGCCGGGTGGGGGCCGAATACGAAAAACGCCATCCCGATGTGAAAGTCAGGTTCAAGCCGGGTATCTCATGGGCTCAGGGACGCCAGATGGTTCTGGAAGGTAAGGCCTGCGGAATTATGATCAGTGAGAAGATCAATAAAGTCCGCGCTTACTATGCCCAAACCGGTCCCAGCCGCGGCTTCAATACGTTAAAGCTCGACAAGTTTATCCCAATTGCCAAGCGCATTATTCGCAGCGAAGACAGAATTCTCGGCGAGTTCCGTCTTGGTATCGCCGCCGACAAAATCTCGCAAGAGTTGGCGAACTTTCTGGAATTTCTCTCTACAGAAAAGGCTAAGAAGGCGATCCGCGGCGTGCCGTACACCGAGCCGGTTGACCGGCTGGAGAAACCGCAAGCAATCGACAAAATTTTTTATAACTACAAAGAAGTGAGCCTGGATCAGCCGGTGCTGAGTTACTAAAACTCTGATTGAAAGGCCCACATGTTTTATGTTATTGTTACTTTTATGTGCGCTAACACCGGGAAAGATATTAAACGGAGAAACTATAATGAAGCGATTGAAGAAGATATATCTGCTCACGCTTGCTTTGGCGTTAGTTTTTTGGACAGATGTTTCCGGGAGGGCGTCGGCCTTGTCTGTGAAATCTCTCGAAAGTGAATACAAAACGAATCCGTTGGGCATAGATGCGGCCAGGCCGCGCCTGTTCTGGAAGATCGGCGCTTCTCAAAGAGGAACAGTTCAATCGGCATATCAGATTCATGCCGCAGAGCGTGCGGAGGATCTGTCCGATGCGAAGAATCTTTTGTGGGACAGCGGCAAAGTCAAGTCCGACCGGTCCGTACACGTTACCTACGGCGGCCCGGCTCTCGCATCGCGACAGCGTGTGTGGTGGCAGGTGCGCGTCTGGGACAATCACGGCAATGTGTCTCAATGGAGCGAGCCTGCATGGTGGGAAATGGGTCTGCTGAAGACAGACGCTTGGCAGGCTGACTGGATCGAGCCGAATCTGAAGGAGGATACTAACGCTTCCAATCCCTGTCCCATGCTGCGCAAAGAGTTCCGTCTGAACGGGCCAATCAAACGGGCGCGTGCCTACGTTACCTGCCGGGGTCTCTATCGTATGGAGCTCAACGGCCGGGTAGTGGGAGACGAACTCTTTACTCCCGGCTGGACGGCCTATTTGCACCGTCTGCAATACCAGACTTATGACGTAACGGAGCTGCTCAAGAACGGCACAAATTGCGTGGGTGCGATTCTGGGTGACGGATGGTATCGCGGACGCCTCGTCTGGCAGGATCGGCGAAACCTCTACGGCAAGAAACTCGCTTTGCTGTTACAGATAGAGGTCGAGTACCGGGACGGCCGCCGCGAGATCGTTTCTACCGACGGTTCCTGGAAGGCATCCACCGGCCCCATTCTCAAATCCGACATTTACGATGGCGAGCTTTATGACGCCCGTCTTGAGATAGATGACTGGAGCACGCCCGGGCTTGATGATGAAAAATGGGCAGCAGTAACAGTTGCTGACCACGATAAAGGACTCCTGGTTGCTCCCGCCGGCGTGCCGGTAAAAGCGATGGAAGAAATCGAACCTGTTAAGATCATCGAGACGCCGGAAGGCGAAACCGTCGTTGATATGGGTCAGAATATGGTCGGCTGGGTCCGGCTCAGAGTGCAAGGCCCGGAGGGAACGCACATCAAGCTCCGCCATGCCGAGGTGCTCGATGCAGAAGGCAACTTCTATACTGAAAATCTGAGAACGGCAAAACAAACCGTGGAATACACTCTGCGCGGAAAAGGTGAAGAAGTTTATGAGCCGCATTTTACGTTTCAGGGATTTCGCTATGTAGCGGTGGAAGGATGGCCGGGCAAGCTTTCCCTGGACGATTTAACCGGAGTAGTGATCTGTTCGGACATCGAGCCGTTTGGAAACTTCGAGTGCTCGAATCCTCTGATCAATCAGCTCCAGCACAATATCCAGTGGGGCCAGAAGGGTAATTTCCTGGACGTTCCCACCGACTGTCCGCAGCGGGATGAGCGGCTGGGATGGACCGGCGATGCTCAGGTGTTTGCCCGCACCGCATGTTTCAATGCGGATGTTGCCGCTTTCTATACAAAATGGCTGGCGGATCTGGCTGCGGACCAGCAGCCAAGCGGCGCCGTTCCGCACGTTATTCCCAACGTTTTATCGCTCGGAGCGAGGCAGGGTGCATCCGCTGCCGCCGGCTGGGCCGATGCCGCTGTTGTGGTTCCCTGGACAGTGTACATGTGCTATGGCGACGAGGGCATCCTGGAACAACAATACGACAGCATGAAAGCGTGGGTCGATTATATGGCAAAAAGGTCCGGAGACAGTTACTTCTGGAATACGGACGCGACTTTCGGCGACTGGCTCGCGTTCAATACAACTCGCTCGGATTATCCGGGGGCAACGACCGACAAGGACCTTGTCTGTCAGGCGTATTTTGCCCGCAGCACAGAGCTTTTGCAGCGGACGGCTCAGGTTCTCGGCAAAAAGGCCGATGCCGAAAAATACGGCAGATTGCTTGAGAAAATCAAGAAAGTATTTCAGGATGAATTCGTAACGCCCAATGCGCGTCTGGCCTCGAACACGCAGACGGCCTATTCGCTTGCACTGGCGTTCGGATTGCTGCCTGAAGCCAAGCAAGAGCGTGCCGCTCAGCGTTTGGCCGATGATGTAGATCGTTTCAAACACATTACGACGGGGTTCCTGGGGGCGTCTCTGGTCTGCCCCGTACTCGGTGAATACGGCCACTTCGAACAGGCATTTATGCTTCTGAACAGAAAAGAATACCCGTCCTGGCTGTACCCGGTTACCAAAGGAGCGACGACGGTCTGGGAGCGATGGGACGGCCTTAAGCCGGATGGAACCTTCCAGGACAAGGGAATGAACTCGTTCAACCACTATGCATACGGAGCAATCGGCGACTGGCTTTATCGCGTGATCGCCGGCCTGGACATAGATGAGCGGGATCCCGGCTACAAACACATTTTAATCCGGCCTCATCCGGGCGGAGGGCTTACTCACGCCAAAGCCCGCCATAACTCACTATACGGCGCTATCGAGTCAGGCTGGAGAGTTGAGGGAGGCCAAATGAAGGTGAATATAGAAATCCCGCCAAACACGACCGCAACCGTAAGATTGCCGAAAGCAAAGCCGGCGAATGTGAAAGAGAGCGGCAAATCTCCGGAAAATACAGATGCAATCACAGATATTCGCAGTGAAGGAGATGCGGTCGTTCTCCATGTAGGCTCGGGACGATATTCATTCGAGTACCCGTGGTAATCACTAACGAGAAGCGCCGGGTAGCTGATAAGGCCTGATTTTATTTGACTTTACACCTGTAATTGGTACAATAATACTGACGTAGGAGCGGTGGCGGAAAGTCCGCAGGATGCCGATTCAAGCTTTCCCCTTTACATGTGTCTGATTGTTCGTAACCAGACGGCTGAAGCCGACTGTACAATGAAGAAAGGGAATAAACAGATGAGAAAAGAACAAGTAATTTTCATTTGCCTGATCGCATTGGTCTTTCCGCTTGTCCTGACAGGCTGCTACAGAGTCGAGCTGACACGCGTTAAAGCAGAGTTGGAACGAACCAAGAGTGAGAGAGATCGCCTTCAGGCGAGACTGAGGGCTGTCGAAAGGGCTGCCGAACAGAGGCAGGAACAAGCCGGTGAAACTGAGGGCGAGCCCGATCAACTGCAGCAACAGGTTAGCCAGTTCATGAAGATTCGAGATGCTCTTCAACAGCGTGAAGATGAACTGGCCCAATTGCGGCAGGCAGCGCTCGCCGAGGCCCGGGCCGCACAAGCGCTGATGGACAAGCTCGCCACCAAATTGCAGGCCGAAACAGAAAAGGTCAAAGAACTGCAGAGCCAGTTGAATCAGGCCCAGCAGGCAGTCACAGAACTCCAGAACAAGCTCAAGTAGAGAAAAAAATCCGATTCAACTCGAAAACGCGAAGAATTGCAGGCTGTTGCGGGCGAGCGACCAGAGTCTTTATGGCGTTTGCAGTATCCGACACGTCTGTGCTCAGGCGGAACATCACAAATCCAACAGGCTGATCGTGAAATCTTTTCCTGTGATCCGGGAAGATCCGACCGGTCCTTTTTCATCACTTCGGGCTCATCCGCTCAACACTTCGTTAGCCGAGAGGCTACCCGAGCAAAAGAATCCGCCTATCCGGAAATGCTCACAAAATTGCTCGAAAGGCCCCTTAGAGTCCGTAATTCCGGCTCTAACCCCGGTTATTTTCCGCCATCCGGGCAGTTTGTAATTACCGATATTTCGCTCGGCACTGCCTTTTGCTTTATCAAGATTAAGGCGTTGTTGCACTATCTGTGCAACAGTTTGGGAGAAATTATCCAACAAAGACGTTAAGATTGTCTCTGTGCCGGCACTGGATTACAGGCAGCGACGGGTCACGAGTGACCTACGGTCTCTACCTTATCGATATGGATGGTACAAACGGCACTTCCGACATGCGTGGACAAAGGACAAGCATAAAAACGTCAACAACTTCAAGGATAGGAGGCGTTTGATGAAAGAAACGTTAATCTTGCTTGCTTTACTCTTTCTCACAGGCCGGATCGTTGCGGCGTCGCGCGCATTGATAGCGCGGATACGTCGCCACAAATGGCCTCGGGAACAAATGCTGCGCAGCCAACTTGATCAGGAGTGACAAAGGAAATCTATTCCGCCGCCGTCTCCTCGTTTGAGATATCCAACCGGTTTAGTTCGGCTCTTACCTTTGGAAGCGCCTCCGGATATTCCCTCTTGATGAATTCGACCAGCTTCTCTCTTACTTCGCAGCGAAGATTCCAGGCTAATGACGCGTCGGCCGCACTCATGAGCGCTCTGATCTCCACCGATCGATCTGTCGCGTTTGTAACCTGCAGCACGCAGACCTTGCCGTCCCAGTAATCGGACTTCTTCAGGATCTTTTGAAGCTCTTCTCTGACCGCATCGGTGGGAACGGTGTAATCGGTGTACAGATAGACGGTACCCAGGATATCGGCGGAAATTAGCGTCCAGTTTTGAAACGGCTTCTCGATGAAATACGTTATGGGCAAGATCAGCCGCCTGAGATCCCATATCCTTACCACGACGAAGGTCAGTGTAATTTCTTCGATGCGGCCCCATTCGCCCTCGACTATTACTACGTCATCGATTCGAATTGGTTGAGTGACTGCTATCTGAATCCCGGCGATTACAGTCGCAATGAATCTTTGAGCCGCCATACCCACAACGATACCAACCACTCCTGCAGAGGCCAGAATCGTCGTCCCGAGCTGGCGAACCTTCGCAAACGTCATCAGCATTGACCCGAGGGCGAGAATGC
This sequence comes from uncultured Pirellulales bacterium, assembly GCA_964598225.1. Lineage (GTDB taxonomy): Bacteria > Planctomycetota > Phycisphaerae > Sedimentisphaerales > Anaerobacaceae > SG8-4. The sequence continues at coordinate 17,139 of CAZRBG010000015.1, read as the reverse complement.
CGACGATAACTATGGCGATTCGTTTTAGCACTTTGAATTGTGTGTGGATCTTGCGCGCCTTGAGGTTATCCTTTACCGCCACGTCGAAACGGGTGAGCACGTAGTCTTCCAGGACGTTTGTCATCCTGATAACGAACCAGGCAAAAAGAGCAATAAGTATAAGGGCGAGTATATGGTCGATACCCTGCTGGACCTTTTCTTCCGTATCGGGCAGTTCACCGGCCATACGCACGATGAGCAGAATGATTATCCACTGTAACGGCCTGAAGCAGTGAGTCACAAACGTATTATCCAGCGTCACTTCCGTATGTCTGGTCAACCGTTGGACTATCCTGAAGACAACGAAATGGCCTGTTAACCCGACCAGCAGCGCTATACCGTAGAGCCAAATCAAAGGTTGCAGGTTTTCTATGTCCGCCAGCATATCTGCCCTTTCATAGTGTACTTATGGAAATGCTCAAGGATAGAAAGCAGTGCATTGAATGTCAACGGAAAATACACTTCTCGAGCATCTATCAAAAACCTGTCCTCGCGAAGGGGGGAGGCGCAAAACATGAAAATGTGTATTTTGGGTATAATGTGCCCTTATGGCTTTGCAATCCGGGCAAATTAAGTCTCCGACAACGGTAACTGTTCCACGTGCTGACATACGTTGCCAAAGATCGAAAAATGTCTTGACGGAGGGAGCTACTTCCCTTAGACTGGTTAAACGTGATTTATTCGTCTAAAATGGATCTTTGCGGATGACAAACAGTGCCGCGAAAAAAGTAGTGTTTATTTCCACCTTCCCGCCGAGAAAGTGCGGAATTGCGACCTTCACGTCGGATCTTTCCAAGAGCATTGAAGTAGCGGCCCGAGCCTGCCCCGAGCGCAGCCGAGGGGGTGAATTCGAGCCGTTGGTGGTCGCGATGAGTTCCGGAAACCAGAAGTATCAAGACCCGGTCAAGTTCGAAATCCGTCAAAATGTGAAAAGCGACTACATCTGTGCCGCCGATTATATCAATTTCAGCCACGTCGACATCGTGTCGGTCCAGCACGAATTCGGCCTCTTCGGCGGGCGGGCGGGATCGTATTTGAGCTTGCTGCTCAACAGACTTAAGGCTCCGGTAATAACCACGCTTCATACGGTAATCGATGACCCCAATCCGGATTTCCACCGGTCGATGGTGGACGTTTGCAGCGCCTCGACAAACGTCGTCACCATGAACGAGCGAGGCGTCGGCATGCTGCGGGACATCTACGGCGTTCCGACCGAGACGGTGAAGTTGATCCCGCACGGCATACCCGATCTGCCCTTCGTTGACAGCAACTACTATAAGCATAAGTTCGGCCTGGAAGATCGAAAGACGATTCTGACGTTCGGCCTGCTGAGCAAGAACAAGGGCATAGAAGTAATGCTGAAAGCCATGCCCGAGGTCATAAAAACCGATCCCTCGGTCATCTACATAATACTTGGAATGACGCATCCGAACATATTGAAACACGAAGGCGAGTCCTATCGGTTCAGCTTGCAGCAGATGGTTAAGGACCTGAACCTGCAGGACCATGTAATATTCCACAACAGGTTTGTAGACGACCAGGAGCTTCACAACTTCCTCTGCGCAGCCGACATCTACGTCACTCCGTACCTTAACGAAAAACAACTGACCAGCGGAACGCTGTCATTCGCAGTTGGTGTGGGTAAGGCGGTCGTTTCGACTCCGTATTGGGCGGCCACCGAGCTTCTGGCGGAGGGGCGCGGAAAACTGGTCAACTTCGGGGATCCTGACGAGACGGCCCGGGCAATAGTCGAGATACTAAAGAATGATTCGCTATTCTATTCGCTGAGAAGACAGGCATACGAGTACGGCAGATCCAGAACATGGCCGAATATAGGCCACAAATACTGGGAGTTGTTTAATTCAAAACGTTCTCCGTCGGGTATTGTAATGCGGGCGAAGCTCTCGGCAGCCGAGACGATATCCAGCATCGAGCTTCCCGAACCGTCTCTGGATCACCTGGCAAAGCTGACGGACGACACGGGCATATATCAGCATGCGAAGTATGCGATACCCAATCGCGAATTCGGCTACTGCACCGATGATAACGCGAGGGCCCTGATCGCTATGGTTGAGTACTACAACCAGTACCACGAGCCAAAAGCCCTGAAACTGCTCGATACGTATCTGTCTTTTACGATGTATTCCCAGAGAGAGGACGGCACGGTCAGAAACTTCATGGATTTCGACAGGAAGTGGTGGGAAAATGAGCCCGCACATGATGCACTTGGCCGGCTACTGTGGGCGTTCGGGACGGTTATGGCCAAGTCGCCAACACCGGAATATCTGTCTATCGCCAAAGACTGTTTCGACAAGTCCGTCGAACACGTCCAGAGGAAATTGCCGAGAGGTATGGCGTACTCCATATTCGGCATGAGCGATTATCTCAAACAGTTCCCGGGCGCCAGCGACATCAAACGCCAGTTGGAATTAGCCGCCGACGGACTCGTGACTCAGTATCAGGAGAACGCCTATCCGGACTGGCAGTGGTTCGAGGATATATTGACGTATGACAACGCCGTGCTGCCTCATGCTCTGTTTGTTGCGGGCTTGGCATCCGGCAACGAAAAATATACGTCGGCAGCGCTGGAATCCTGCGAGTTCCTTTTGGCAAATACTCTCAAGAGCGATCATTTCAGCTTCATCGGATGCAACGGATGGTACGAACGGGGCGGAAAGAGAGCAACGTTCGACCAGCAGCCGCTCGAAGCCGCCAGCACGGTCAGAATGCTGGGATCGGCTTATGACGCCACCGGCGATATGAGGTTCCTGAAGCTCCAGAGAAAGGCCTTTGACTGGTTCCTCGGTGCTAATGACTTAAGCACTCCGTTATACGATTTCAGGACTAAAGGCTGTAATGACGGACTAATGGATGACGGCGTTAACGCAAATCAGGGAGCCGAAAGCACCCTTAGCTATTTCCTCAGCTTGCTTTCGATGCTCGAGAGTTATGCCCGAGTCGAAAAGAGCGCAGGGCAAAAGTCCGGCTCGTTCTTGCAGATTGATCTAGCCGATCAACCAACCATAGAAAACGGGCAAGGCAGCAATATACCGGCCGGAAGTAAGTTCCGATAAGGTGAATCAAAGAACTCACCTGATTTTTGAGTCTTCACTCTGTCGAGTAAAAACCCGATGCAGGTGAACAAACCAAACATTATCGTTCTACCGCTTGCTCACCTTTTTCGCCGAGCCAGGTAATATCACCGCCAATACCCTGTACAGTTTTGCAGCCTATGGAGGAAATAGCTGCGGCGATTAGGATGATCGGAAGAAGTACTCTCTTAACCATCTTTTCAGGCCCCCTTCTACATTGGGCTTAAATCAACACTATAATTCAAAACATTCGCACAGATTGACCAAAACGCCACGGCCGGTCGGCCGTAGATTCAGCGAAGATCAAAACGGGTCGGCTTGTTTCAGGCCGGTCCAATCTGCAAGAATCAAATACCAAAGATCGCACAACATATTATTATCGGCAGACCCGGGCATTTTTCATCAATTCCGGTCGGTTTTTATCTCCGATATAAGAGAGTGTCTACCATGCGGCGTGACCAGAGGAATCCGATTGTTTCGCAGACACTTATAACTGCTGAAAATCGCTAAGTTTTGAGGTTATTTTCTTGCAACCTATATTTTCCTGCTGTAAATTATTCACAATTCTGCTGATGTGTTATTGATTTTTAGAATAGAACAGATTGCGCAGAGGGCAGGTAGCTCAGTTGGTAGAGCAACGGATTGAAAATCCGTGTGTCGGCGGTTCGAATCCGCCCCTGCCCATTGATGCAAGGCCCTGGCCGGCAATCACTTGCGATTGTCGGCCTTTTTTCGTTATCGGCTAAAACGGAGGCGTAATAGGTGCGAAACAAATCCTGACGCGGGTGCCTGTTCGATGACGGAGCTTCTGTAGTCATAGCCGGCCACAGGTACAAAAACAGCTTCATCCGGATAATGAGTAGGTCGCCCGCGTAGATCGGCGCTCCGGGGGCCGAACGATTTTTCTTGGTCTTTGGGATGGCCATCTTACCTACGCATTAACCGGAAGAACCCTTTTTTATCGAAGAAGACGTTGAAAAAGGACAAGGCACCCGTTAGAATCGCAGAATCAAAGATTAGAGTCTGGTGATTATGTCAAGAATAAACCATATTCGTGTTCGTTTGTGTTCTCCTATGGAGTCCATAGGACATTGGCGGTTACACTTTTTTTTTCAGGAGCATCAGACATGTCTAAAACAACCAGACGCAAATTCTTAAAAGATTCGTTAGCAACCGGAAGTGCATTTGCGATTTTCGGCACTAAATCCACCGCTCGAGCCGGCGCCAATAACCGACTTCGCATAGCCGTCGCCGGCGTACACGGTCGAGGCGGCAGCCATATCAAGGGCTGGCTCGATCAGGACAACGTGGAGGTCGCCTATCTCATCGATCCGGACGAGCGAGTGCTGAACGGTAAGATGAAGTGGCTCGAAGGGAAGGTCGACGGCAAGTACGCCTGCCGCGGCGTTAAAGACGTTCGCGAAGCGCTCGACGATAAGAACCTGGACGCGATTTCCATCGCCACGCCGAACCACTGGCATTCGCTGATGACCATCTGGGCGGCCCAGGCGGGCAAGCACGTCTACGTGGAAAAACCGATGAGCCACGACGTTGCCGAAGGCCGCGTCTGTGTCGAGGCCCAGAAAAAGTACGGCGTCGTCATTCAGCACGGAACGCAAAGGCGCAGCAGCTCGCGCAACGCCGGTCTGCACGACCTCATTCGCTCGGGCAAGTTCGGCAAGCTGAAAATTTCATACGGGTACTGCTGCAAACCACGAAGCGGCATAGGTTTCGAGATTCCTTCGGCGCCGCCGGCCCATCTCGACTGGAATCTGTGGCGAGGCCCGGCGATCATCGATCAATACCATGACAATTACGTCCATTACGACTGGCACTGGTTCTGGGAAACCGGCAACGGCGACATGAACAACCAGGGCACGCACCAGCTCGACATGGCCTACTGGGCACTGGACAAGGGATTGACGCACCCGGTCCGCGCCATGGCTCTCGGCGGACGTTTTAAGTGGAAAGACCAGGGCGAGACGCCGAACACCATGTTCGGTATGGCCGAATATCCCAACGGACAGTGGGTGTACTTCAACGTTCGCAACGTCAACTATGACGGCTATCAGCGCCAGGTCGAGAACGAGTACTACTTCGAAGACGGCGGCAAGATCATCAGAGGAAAATATTACCCCAAAGGCAGCGACAAAGGTGAAAACTTTGACATCCCGCGCGGCGACGTCACACCCGGCGGCAACTGGGGCAGCTTCATCGCAGCCTGTAGAGCCAACGATCCGTCGATGGCGAACGGCAACGTAGTGGACGCGCATCGCGGATGCGTTGTCGGCCATCTCATGAACAACTCGTATCGTCTGGGCAGGGCCGTGCCCTTCAATGCCAAGGCAGGGAGCTTCGGCGAGGACACGGACGCTTACGAGCATTTCATGAAGCTTCACGAGATCATGAGCGAAGGAGTCGGCCTTCCGGAAGACGGAACCGACTACATCGTAGGGCCATGGCTGAACTTCAATCCTGAGACCGAGACTCACACGGGAGCTTACGCCGATGCAGCGAACGAGCTGTTGAAGAACGCCAATCGTCCCGGCTTCCAGGTGCCTGATCCGGATAAGGTCTGAGTCTCGAGCAGGAAGCAATTCGAACAAGATTAACCACCGCTCCATTAAGGAGTGGTGGTTAATTCTTACCGTACAAAGAGATCGCCCAGAGACTCGAGGCTCGGCCGGACGCTGCTCCAATTCGTCTGGCAGGCGGGCGCGGTTGCGCTTGCGCCAACCACAGCAGTCGCCGACGAGAACTGAGAACCTTTCACCCATTTTGTATCAATATACATACCCGCCGGGGCACAACTCCGTATATCAGGGAAAAACGTATTTTGCGTCAGGAAAAAAACGCATCTTGGGAAAGCTATGAGGACACATCCTTTTTACAACTTGTTCTTCTTATGTGATCCCTCTCGTGCTGGCAGGTCGCGGCTGGTAGGCGGTGCAAGACCTGCATTGCTTCGTGCCGAGCGGAAGGGGAAAAGTGGGAATATTTTTGGTTCATCCGGCTAATGCGTAGGCAACATGGCGATCCCCAAAGACCGAGAAAAATCGTTCGGGGCCCCAGATGTCCAAATTACCCCCCTGGCTGCCCTAATTTGGCCATCTGCCCAAACGATTTTTCTCTCGATCTAATCCCAGGGTCCCGATCTATGCAGCGACCTACTCATTAACCGGATGAAGCATATTTTTCTTGTAAAAATGCGGCTGATATGGTCTAATTGCTGTTATAGAGTGAATTTAGATTATTCTATAATATTTGAAGGAGGAACATCATGTGCAGAGAAATCACAAGCAACGCAATCACCTTAATACTGGCCGGATTGATCGTGCTGGCCTGCGGCACCGTTAGGGCCGACTGGTTCGAGAGCTTCGACGGCGACCAGCTCGATCTGGCGACCTGGCAGTTCGATCCCTTCCCGGACCTGACCAAGACATTCACGCACACGGTCCTGACCGATCCGAACGGCAACAAGTACCTCAGCCTCGACGAGACTACCTCGACCGAAACCGGAGGCTCGGCATTCGGGGCCGGGATCGCCAGCGATGAGAAATTCGCCGACGTCCGCGTCGGAGCCGTCGTGAACGTCACGGGAGACGCCTCCCGGAACTACTGCGGCCTGCTCGCAAGGGCGACCATTATCATTGACCCCGACGGATCGATAACCGGCGTTGCGCCGGGTCTATTCGCACCGCAGGTCTACGTCATGCACGTGAACTGGGAGGACGGCCCGGCAAACCTGAGAATAGACATCGAGAAGGTCGTCAATATGCAGAACATAATGAGAAATGAAGAAGAACTGGGGCTGGTGGTTTATGTGCCGGGTCTCAATCACGCGCGCAGCTATTACGCGGAGATGGACGTTCTCGGCTCGGACCCCACCTACGTAACGGGCTATCTGTACGAATATAAGGGCGGCCCGCTCGTGGCGAAGACGGCAACAATGGTCGATACCAGCGGCAATGACCCGTGGGAGGAGGACGCGGGCAGCAATGAGCCCTTCCTCAGCGGCGTCAGCGGCATCTTCGCACAGAACGAGCAAGAACAGCCGGCGGGCTACCACTGCACGTTCGACAACGTCTTCAGCACGTCCGCGGGGCCGGCGGCGGTAATGCCCAACCCGGCAGACGGCGCCACCGATGTATCCATTGATGCAACTCTTAGCTGGATAGAGGGGGATTTCGCGACTTCCCGCGAGGTTTGGTTCGGCAAGCCGGGAGAGATGCAGAAGATCGAGCCGGACCCCACCGGTGCTGCCTTCAGCCCGGGGCCGCTCGAGCTCGGGCAGAGCTATCAGTGGCGGGTCGATCAGGTCGGCCCTTCCGGCACTGTCACGGGCCACACCTGGAGCTTTACGACGGCAGATCACGTAATCGTGGACGGATTTCAGTCTTATACGGATGATGCCTCCATACGAGCGGCATGGGTAGATAATATCGAAGAGGCGGGCGTCGAATACGTCTTCCTCGCGGCAGACGACCAGGGCAATTACTCCATGCGTTTCGAATTCCAGAACCAGTGGCCGCCATATTTCACCGAGGCAACGCGGACTTTCGACAGTCCGCAGGACCTGACCGCTCATGGAGTCGGGACGCTGTCGATACTGTTCGCCGGGGACGACAATAACCTCGAACATCCGATGTATGTAACTCTGGAGGACGCGACAGGCCAAAGTGCAAAAGTCGAGCATCCGTTTACGTATGCGTGCCAGTCGGAGATATGGCGCGAGTGGCGGATTCCGATGGAGCAGTTCGCTGCCGAAGGGGTCGATTTGACCAGCATCAACAAGGTAACGTTCGGCCTCGGCGGCGGAGAGGATTCCGGGCAAGAGCCCGAAGATCGCGATGTCGTGTGGGTAGATACGATCAGATTATTTCCGGCTCCCTGATTTGTCGTGCGATGACATGGGGCATTGTGCCCTGTGATTTCTATAGTTTTAGGGGCCTGTGCCGGTCGGCTCGGTGCAGGCCCCGGATTGTTCGCTGCCGCCCTTGGTAATTCGATTATTGCCCCATAGCTTCGGCCAGTGCCGTCAATGCCGACTCAATATCGGCGGCCTCGATGCCGTAATGAGTTGCCGCCCGCAGGCGGGCCGGGCCGACCTGTAAGATACGAACGCCTTTCTCGTTAAGCAGTCCGACGAGTTGTTCGGCGGAAACCGAGCCTCCGACGATGTCGAAGTAGACAATATTGGTCTGCACACGTTCGAGATCGACGGCGAGGCCCTCAATCTCAGCGATTCCTCCAGCGAACCATCTAGCGTTGGCGTGATCTTCCGATAATCTCTCGGTCATGTTAGCCAGAGCCTCGATACCCGCGGCAGCGATTATGCCGCATTGGCGCATGCCGCCGCCGACAGACTTTCGGATTCGCCGGGCCTCGGCGACGAATTCTTTCGAGCCGCAGATTACCGAGCCTACCGGGGCCGAGAGACCTTTGGACAGGCAAAAGCTAAGCGAATCCACGTGCCGGGTCAGCTCTTTCACGTGTGCAGAGAGGGCGACGGCGGCGTTGAATATTCGGGCGCCGTCGAGGTGAAGCATAAGCCCGCGGTTTTGAGCCATTGTCGCGACCTGCTCGGTATACTCAGGAGTCAAAACCGTTCCGCCGCAGCGATTGTGCGTGTTCTCAAGGCAGATCAGCCGGGTGCGCGGAAAATGCACATTGTCGGCGCGAATCGCCGCTTCGATATCTTCCGGATGTAAGGTGCCGTCCGGTTGATTGGGGACCGTACGCGGGTGGACGCCGCCGAGAGTTGCGACTCCACCGGCTTCGTAGATATACGTATGCGACTGATCGCCCAGGATGGCCTCGTCCCCGCGCCCGCAGTGAGTCAGCACGGAAACGAGGTTGCCCATAGTTCCGCTGGCGACCAGCATCGCCGCCTCTTTTCCCATCCGCTCGGCGGCCATTTCTTCGAGTCGATTCGTGGTCGGGTCCTCCCCGAACACGTCGTCACCCAACTCGGCGTTGAAGATCGCCTCCCGCATCGCGGCGGTCGGCAGCGTTACCGTATCACTGCGCAGATCGATCATTTTCACCGATTATCTCCTTTTATGAACGTTCAAAATACACCACGCTCAATAGACTATCAAACTGGCCGGACAAATAAAGGCATTTCTGGTTCGTCAAGAAGCTCGAATCGGGAGTTTGCCCTGCGTGCAAAGCATACGAACAGGCGTATAAGAAATAGGCTCACGAGCCGATAAACGAACCTTAAGGACGGGCTACACCGCTGGCGTTACCGCATGAACAGAAGCTGAACGGATGAAACGAATGGCGTAGACGGAACGTATCGCGGCTCAGCTCCGCCGGAGATCACCGTTGTATCTCCGGCGCGCATTATGATATCAGCGTAGTGCGTGGTCGGACGGCTTCAGGCCGGTTTTGTGCTTGCCCATACCTATTTTATTGGGACTGTACTCGCCGACGAAGTCGACTTTGCTCCTGGCCGGGATTTTATCTTCCATCTCAAGGCACCAATAACAGGCGTTGACGAGCAGCCGACGGAAACCTTCGCTGAACAAATCGAATGAATGTCCCATTGTGGTGGTGAAGACGCGTGCCGTGTTGCCGGTGTCGCCGGTATAGGTTTTGGTCCAGGTGACCGGCACCAGTCTTTTGTCCGGATGCGGCTCGTCGTCCGGGTCCATGCCGACCAAAACCTGTCCCATGACGAGCGGCTTGCAGCAGCCGTGCAGCGTTGTCAGGCCGTAAACGTCGGACTCGCCCCAGATTTCGTCGATGCCCTTAGCGATAACCTCGTTTCCCATGCCCTTGACGATCAGGCCGCGAGTGCTCTCGACCTGGTGATGTCCGTAGTGACTAATCCAAGTCTCCCCGAAGACCTGTCTGCCGTACCCCCCGTCGAGTTCCTTGCTGCGGAAACTGTATTTGGCGTAGGGGCTGTCTTTGTGCTTTCTGTAATTAAAAGCGTGTGTGGACGTTCGCAATCCCATGATCGGCCTGCCGGAGTTCGTGTAGTCGATAATGTACTTCATCTGTTCGTCCGGCAACTCGCGGAAGCGCAGGAACATCACCACCATGTCGGCGTCTTCAAGAGCTTCGAGACCCGGGATGTTGTCGAGCGTCTTGGGGTCAATTTCTCCGGTTTTCTTGTTTATCGAAAACAGGACCGTACACTTGAAGCCGTGATGGACAGCCAGTATTTTGGCAAGTTGGGGCATCGAGTCTTCCGAGCGGTACTCTTCGTCGCCTACCAGAAATACGATATGCCTGCCCTTGCCGGGGCCGTTTTCGCCTTCAAGCACGAGCGGCTTTGCATGTGCCGACGATACGATCATAGATACTAATCCTATCAGAACAAATCTTCGAAGCTTTAATACATGTTTCATCCTTTTTTCCTTCCTTTCGTTTCAATGTAAATCCATGAAAGGCTGTCTCCAGTCGTTTGATCCTGTACGATTATGGTCAATAGAAAAGAGATAGCCATGAAAGAAGCTACAAACAAATGTAGCGTGTGCGGCAATGGATGTCCACCATAAATTCAGCAGTGTAACGTTTCGCGACGCAAGCGGTCAGTGGCTGCGGGGTATCCAGGTGATAATGGAGGGGGCTTTTGGCGGGGGTTGGCTCAGCGATCTTTTCGCGGCCGCCGATGAGAATAAGGTATGATTGCCGGACAGGCCGTTCATAGTGTGCCCGTAAGGGCATATCAGTGAAAAACGCCTTACGGCGTCACTACGAACCATCATTTGTTGCCGAACATCTTTTTGCTTCGCAGGATGTGATGGTAATGCTGGGCGAAGCGGTGGGCCTCGTCCCGGACGTATTGGAGCAGTTTTCGCGCCGGTGAGCGGGCCGGCAGCTTTAATGGCTTGGTGCTGTTCTGAAGGTATATATCTTCTTGCTTTTTTGCGATTGACGCGATTTTCACAGGCGGGGCGTTAAGTTGCTCGAATGCTTTTTCGGCGGCCCTGAGGTGCCCGAGTCCCCCGTCGATCAGGACCAGGTCCGGCCACAGCTCTTCACCGCGCAGGGCGTATTTATACCTGCGGCCGACCACCTCGGAAATCATTGCATAGTCGTCGATGCCTTCTACGGTCTTGATCCTGAATCTGCGATAGCCGTTCTTGAACGGCCTGCCGTCGATGAACTTGACCAGCGATCCGACAGCTTCGGCGCCGGCGATGTTGGCGATGTCGATGCCCTCGATGATCCGAACGGGTTCGGAGGTCCCGAGCAGTTCCCGCAATTTCACGAGTGCCTCTGTCGGATCAGCGGCAAAGACTTCCGGCTGGACGTGCTCGTCCGGGGTGCCCCGGCGGTCGAGCCGCTCGATCAGGCGAATTCGGTCGCGAAACATGGCAGCCTTCTCGTATTCCAGCTTCTCGGATGCTTCATTCATCTGCTGCTTTAGCCGGCGCAGTATAACCGAGCGTTTAGAGCGCAGAAATCTCAGCAGGTCTGTGATGATCTTTTTGTACTCTGTCTGGTCGATCTTGGCCCCGCAGGGAGCGGTGCATTGCTTTATGCTGTACAAAAGGCAGGGCCTGAAGAACCGGCGCTTGGGATCGTCCTTGTTGATTTCGAGCTTGCAGGTTCTGAATTTGAATATCTTCTGCAGCACGACCAGCACGTCCCGCAGGTCTCTGGCTCCGGCGAAGGGGCCGAACAGTCTGCTGCCGTGCGGCCTGGGCTTGCGGGTGATGTAGACGCCCGGGAAGTCATCGCCGGTGGTGATCTCGAGATATGGGAACGTCTTGCTGTCGATCAGGTCGCTGTTGTACGGAGGCCGGATGTCCTTGATAAGGCGCGCTTCGGACAACACGGCATCGACTTCGTTGGCTGTTTCCAGAAAATCGATGTCCGCAACCTTGCCGATCATCTCGGCGATCATCGGCCCGCGAGTTGCCACCAGATCTGTGCTTGGCTGAAAATAGCTGGCTGCACGTGAACGCAGATTCTTTGCCTTGCCGATATAGAGGACCTTATCGGCAGAGTCCTTCATGAAATAAAGCCCCGGCCCGGTTGGCAGGCTCTTAATCTTCTCCCGAATCCGTTTGTAACGATCCTGTCCTTTTTCTGGCTTCATAAGAATAACTATATCAATGGTACGTATTTAGCCGGAAAAGAGCCAGCCCCATGCCGATAAACAACAATCGGGATGAGGCTGCCACCCAAGAACGCTAATAATTCCAATGGGTGGTGGCCCCAAACGCTAAGCTCCGTTAAATACATTGCAGTACTACGCTATAGTTGCCCAAAGGTTTTACTATCGCTCGATCCCTGTACGGAGTTTGATGTTGCTCACGTCGGCTATCAGAATGGGCGAGTCATAGCAGGGGATATCCTTAAACTGACAGGCATCACCCTCGGCGGACCGGTTGGCTTGCGGAATCTGCCAAACCTTGCCCAGTCGCAGGTCGACATAGACTGGATTCGTGAAGCGGGCGTTTCTGAATGTGAAATCGACTTTTGTTTTCTCGTTGCTGTCGGATGGAATTTCATCGTCGCGCCAGACTGTGACAACCTGCTCTTTCGAAGATTTGTTCTCATAGCCGAAGACCGATAAAGAAATATCTGTGTCGGTTGAAAACTCAAACTCCGGGATTCTGCAAAGATTGTCGTCGAAAACTGCGGCAAGATTCTGAAGCGCGTAATATGCCGGCTTTGCGTACTCGACAGTCTGATCCTGGCGGGATTTGAGCAAGCCCTTCATGTTCATCTCATCCGGATACTTCATGTCCATGATCGCAAAGTAGGACGATGGAATATCGCGTCCGAGGTCGCCGAGAAGCCGCCGCAAAGCCCACTTCGCCTGAGACAGCTCGGTCCAGTCGCGGCCGCTCAGCGCCTTGGTCTTCCTCTTGGCCGAGGGGCAGCCGTTCTCTCCCTGGCGAACTGTGATCTCGTCCGAATATTTGGAAATAACCGCTCTGAGCTTTGCGACCGCCTTGTAACTCTCATCCGGATTGGGTTTGTACGGGTGATATGTGACTTCGTTAACAAGTGAGAGCTTGTCTTTATCGGCGAGAATTTTAAGGACGTCCGAAGTGTACGCATAATCCACGCCCGCAAGTGACATCGCCGGAATCTTTGCATCAGGCTGGATCTCGCGCACAGCTTCAGCGGTTCGAATCAGAAATCGAGCGTAGTCGGCCGCCGGATTCTTCTTCCTGAGATTCGGCTCATTCCAGATTTCCCATTCGTCGATCTGCTCTTTGTATCTCGATACTATCGCCTTAACGAACTTCTCCCACCCCTGCAGGGATTGTTCGGTCTTTGGGATACCGGCGCCGAGGCGCGTCTCGCCGTTGGAATATAGAGGATTGCCGTAGCAAAGACACACCCACGGCTCAACACCCTGTCCGGCCATATCGTAAATAATTTCATCCAGCCACTTCCAGTCATAAACGCCTTTGCTGCGTTCCGTTTTAGCCCAGCCTGCCTGAAGACGCGCCTTTTTGAATCCCAAAGGCCCCAGGTACGAACTCCAGTTTCTATAGATCGTATAATCCCTGTCCATGGTTTCCGCCCCGACAGACCAGTTCGAGGACTTAATGCTGCGCGCGTGATGCGGCTCGATACGACCTAAGTAAGGAAAGGTGATTTCCGATTTGCCGCGAACTTCTGTCGTCGACGTTAAAAAAGCCAGGCAAATCATGATGGTGAAAAGGTTTATATTCCTCATCAAGTTTCTCCAGAAATAGTTAAGTTTTCAGATAGAGATTGTAACTAATATCAAAAGTGTTTGCGAGTGTTGTTAGAAGTTCTCCGGGCGGGAAATTTTTTTTTCTTCCATAGATTCAGTAACTACAAGGATTAAGAAAAAGGGCGAAGAAAATGCACCAAAAAAATCGAATTTTGGACTTTACACCTTATCGATATGGAAGTAGTCTGCCGATACTTTATTACGAGCTTTACCACTATATCTGGCGCAGCTCCCGTTTGTATTTTCTATATATTGTGGTTTTGTTATTTTCGCATGGAGGCGCATAAATGTCTTTTGAGTTCGACATTAATAATCCTTTCACTACTGAACAGGCGCAATCGGAAACACCTGTGAAGGCCTCCGATTCTAAAGGTTTAAAGGTAGAACAATTCTTCTCGACGCCCGGCGTGCATCCGTTCGATCAGCTCGAATGGGAGTTTCGTTCGGCTAAGATTGCCGGCGATGACGGCAAGGCGATTTTCGAGCAGGACGACATAGAAGTTCCCGCTTCGTGGAGCCAGTTGGCGACCAAAGTCGTTGCCAGCAAGTATTTCTACGGCGATATCGAAACGGGCCAGCGAGAGAATTCGGTTAAGCAGCTCGTGCATCGCGTCTGCAAGGGAATAGCCTCAAGAGGCACACGAGACGGCTACTTCGCGAGCCATGAAGATGCCGAGAATTTCTACAACGAGCTGACCTGGCTTTGTGTCAATCAGTACGGGGCGTTCAACTCGCCCGTCTGGTTCAATGTGGGGCTTTATGACGTTTATAACGTGACCGGAAGCGGTCACAATTTCCGCTGGGATCCGAAAAGCATAAAAGCCGTCCCCTGTGAGACGAGTTATAAGTACCCGCAGGCGTCGGCGTGCTTCATCCAGTCCGTGCAGGATTCGATGAAAGACATCATGCGACTGGCGACCAGTGAGGCCATGCTGTTCAAGCACGGATCGGGAACGGGAACCGACCTGTCAACACTGAGAAGCAGTAGAGAAAAGCTCTCCGGCGGCGGCAAACCATCGGGGCCTTTAAGTTTCATGAGAGTCTACGACCAAATAGCGGCGGTGATAAAGTCGGGCGGCAAGACTCGCCGTGCGGCAAAGATGCAGTCGCTGAAAGTTACCCATCCGGACATAAAGGAATTCATAACCTGTAAGACCGAGGAGGAGAAGAAAGCATGGGCGCTTATCGAGGCCGGCTACGACGGCGACTACAACAACCAGGCGTACAACAGCGTAATGTTCCAGAATTCCAATCTCTCGGTTCGTGTTACCGATATGTTCATGGAGGCGGTGGAGAAGGACGGAAAGTGGACCACCAATGCTGTTACTACGGGTGAGAACATCGGCGAGCACTCGGCGCGGGAGCTTATGGATCTGATTGCAGAGGGCACGAGGGTCTGCGGCGATCCGGGCGTTCAGTATGACAGTACCATCAACCGCTGGCACACCTGCCCCAATTCCGGGCCGATCAACGCCTCGAATCCGTGCAGCGAATACATGTTCATCGATGATTCGGCTTGCAATCTGGCTTCTCTGAATTTGATGAAATTCCGCAAGTCTGACGGCACGTTCGACGTCGACGGTTTCAAAAAGGCGGTCAGGACATTCATTATCGCTCAGGAGATTCTGGTCGATAACGGCAGCTATCCGGACGAATCGGTTGCCGTAAACAGTCACATGTTCCGTCCGCTGGGCCTGGGCTTCGCTAATCTGGGCTCTTTGATAATGAGCCTGGCGATGCCGTACGACTCCGACCAGGCCAGAGCGATCGGCGGGGCTATCAGTGCTGTTATGACCGGTTCGGCGTATGCTACAAGCGCCGAGCTGGCTTCGATAAAGGAGCCTTTCGAGCAATTCGAGACGAATTCCGAGCAGATGCTAAAGGTCATCAACATGCACCGCCAGCACGCCTGCGATATTCCCGAAGCCCACTGCCCGGAATACCTGCGCAACGCAGCCAAGGACTCGTGGGACCAGGCCCTTGACGCCGGCACTAAGGTGGGCTTTCGCAATGCTCAGGCAACAGTTCTTGCGCCGACGGGCACAATCGGCTTTTTGATGGATTGTGATACGACCGGAATCGAGCCGGACATAGCGCTGGTGAAATACAAGCTGCTGGCCGGCGGCGGTATGCTCAAGCTGGTCAACAAGACCGTCCCCATGGCCCTCGAAAGGCTCGGCTACAGCGCCGACGACATCAAGGCTATCTGTGATTACGTAGACGAGCACGAGACGATTGAGGGTGCTCCTAAGTTCAATCCCGACCATTTGCAGGTTTTCGACTGTGCTTTCAAGCCCCGCAACGGCAAGAGGTTTATCGATTATATGGCGCACCTCAGGATGATGGCTGCCGTTCAGCCGTTTATCTCAGGAGCCATAAGCAAGACGATCAATATGTCTGAGGAAAGCACGACTGAGGATATTGCCGCGGCTTATATGAAGGGCTGGAAGCTCGGCCTCAAGGCCGTTGCCATCTACCGGGACGGATCGAAGAAGCTACAGCCGGTATCTACGAAAAAACACAAAGATGCAAAGGCCAAAGCGCCCGCTGCGACCCAGCCGTTCAGACGCCGGCTGCCGGACACGCGCCAGAGCATTACGCATAAATTTTCCGTATCAGGACATGAGGGTTACCTGACGGTGGGGCTATACGAGGATGGCCAGCCTGGTGAGTTGTTTATCACCATGGCCAAGGAGGGCAGCACCGTCGGGGGCCTCATGGATGTTATAGGGACTTGTACGTCGATGGCTTTGCAGTACGGCGTGCCTTTGATTACGCTGGTGGACAAGTTCCGCCACGCCCGGTTCGAGCCGTCCGGCATGACCTCGAACAGGGATATTCCTTTCGCCAAGAGCCTGATCGACTATATATTCTGCTGGATGGGCTGTCAGTTTATCCCCGGTTACGCCGAGAAGAATACCCCGAATAGGGGCGCCAACGCGGGCGCTGCCGACAACAAGAATAACACCACGGCCAAGAAACTGGTCGAACGGACAAAGGATCTGGCGCAGAAAATCGCCGAGGCGAAAGTCGCTGCAAAGGATGAAAAGAAACCGGCAACGACCGAGCAGAAAGCCAAGCAGCAAACCGCAGAACCAAAGACCCGTTTCACGGACCTGGCCACGCGTCTTGGCGTTCTTGTGGGGACGGGCATCAACGATGAATCGAGCGGTACTCAGACCGAGGCAAAGATGATGGAGCAATTCAACAGTCAGTTTGCGCATTTCCCGAGCGACGCCCCGGCCTGCGACATCTGCGGCTCGATCACCGTCCGTAACGGAACCTGCTACAGATGCTTCAACTGCGGCAACTCAATGGGATGCTCGT
>CAZRBG010000014.1:0-94258 GCA_964598225.1 uncultured Pirellulales bacterium | reverse complement strand
ACCCTTCCGCCAACGCTCATCCACCAAGCCACTGTACGCTTGTTTTGGGGCTAGACAGGTTATTCAGCTGTCCTCGCACGGACATCGTGCCGGTTGCGCTGTGCGTGATCGTGCCTAGGTTCCGCAGGTCGCCGCCCTGGCCCTTCCACGAGTCGCCAACAACTGTGAAAGTCGCGGAATTGTTGGTCACGTTTCCCTTGATATCTCCGCCCGACCACTCGAAATCACCAAGGTTGGTGAAATCACCAGACAATCTTCCCGATTCCATTATAAATGACCCCGTACTTGTGAAACCAGCTGGAGTATTCAATCGTCCCGCGTTAATCATATTGCCACTATTGGACGATGGTTGGTTAAGAAAAAGTGAACGGTTTTCTTCAATCTCCAGAGTAGAACCCGCGTCAATATATAACACTTCAAGAATTGAGTCCTGATTAAGGCGAACATACCTGTCGCCATCGATATCGACTGTAAATCTTACGTGTGTACCAATGTTGAAGCTAAGGTCAGGAATAACAGGAAGTTGCACTTTGGCGACCTGAATTGTGACGTCTTTCTCCGTAGGCCCGCTATTGATTACCCCGTCTAAGCCTTCGTATTCTGCTAATGCTATGTCGCTTGAAGAGCCAAGTGAAATCTCGTCTCCATTAAGAAGGACTCTCTTCATGTTTTGGAAATAAGCGTAGTGAATCAGTGCATTCCCCCAGTTTAGCGGTTCATTCCACAGAATAGGCTGCTCAGAGGCTGGGGCACGCAAATCGGCATCAAGAGTCAAATCCCCTGCGATCCAAGTCACACCCAAACTATTCCATGACAAACTGAAACTGAGATCGTCTTGCTGGGTGTCGAGTCCCAACCAGTTGAGCGTTGGCATATCACCCGCCCATGCGCCTACAGTATTGGCGCAGACAAAAGATGTGTGAAACAGAACCGACATCCCGACCAAAAGGACTCGGAGTAATGCCGGTGGCATCTTACCTTTCATCCTGCATTCACTATGAGACAACATTCTTTATCCTCCGAATTGTATCCTAAGAAAATCATCAAGCTTAATATGAAAAGCGCACTTTCAACTGAATTACTTAATCGGCTTGCTGCGGGTCTGCTGTATGCACTCACGTTAAAATAAGCGGGATACCACGCCATAGATCAAAATCAAAAAGGCGTGACCTACTCACGCCCCATAGCAGGCACTGGCATGCCCTCTCAGGAACGCTTTCGGGCACGCCCAACTTGAGGGCGTGCCTCGAAGCGCTGTCCTGAGAATTGAAATTGCCAGTTTTGCTATGGACAGCAGCCGAAGCTACGCGACTGTCGTGTTATTGAAGTCAATTATCCGTTTTTCTCAGATCCTCCCTTTCGTGTTCCTCTTTCCTTCTAATCAATCCGGGGACATCTGTCGTGACTAAAACGCGCTGCGGCTATTACTGTATGTGCAACAAGCTCTTGCATCTGTTTTCGTCCCGGGTATCGCTCTACTGCTTGCATCCTACCTTTCTGTTCTATCCTGTGTCAAGTAAAAATCCAGAAATTCACAAAAAATACGTAGTTACCACAACACGCCGAGTTTGGAAAAGCGCCCCATTCGGCTCCGTTCAGAGCCTGCTACCTCCGCCGGGTCCTTTGGACCCCTCAGGTAGAAAACTGAACTCAGTGCGCAGTTTATTCTCCTGCTATTGCTTGTTTAGCCGCCTGCAACATATCCTCAGGCATGATATGATAGCTGCAAACAACCTGTGCTACCGCCGACCCCGATCCGCCTTTTTAGATGTCATTTTCTTCTTCGGAGACACGAGGGACATGCTGCTTCAATGCATTTCGGGCAATTCGAGTTATGAGAACAGCTACCCCTATGGCGATTGCCAACCCGACCCAGAAGAACACCCTGCCGGTCATACCCGTTTCCACCTGACCGGTAGCGGCTTCTGTTATGGAACGAAGCCCCGCTCCGAAGTAAACGTACATCACAGTTCCGGGAATCATCCCGATCCAGGAAGCCAGAGCGTATTTCCAGAAATCCACTTTCGTAAGTCCGAACGCATAATTGAGCAGATTAAACGGAAATATGGGGCTCAGCCTTGTGAGCAAAACGATTTTGAAGCCCTCGTCTCCGACGGCCGAATCAATGTCTTCGAATTTTTTGTTTTCGGAAACTTTGCCGGCGATCCAGTCGCGTGCGATTGTTCGTCCCAACAGAAACGCCGCGCAAGCGCCCAATGTGCTTCCGATCGATACTGTAACCGTACCAAGGATCACACCAAACAAGAAACCGGCTCCAAGCGTGAGAATAGAACCGGGGAAAAACAGCGGCGTTGCAATTATATATATACAAATGACCACAAATATGCCAAGATAACCGATTCCTTCTATCCACTTCAGCAGAGTCTCCAGCCAGCTTCTAACCGGCAGCAAAAAGCTTGCAGCTATCAATACCGCCAGGACCGCGAAGATGGCTATCCTTTGAATTGTCTTTTTGGTCATAGTCTCGTCGCCTTATCTTCTCCAGCTTAAATACCTCGAAAACCATTTTTTCATTGTCCCGGAAAGCCGGGTACGGTTGTAGTCATCGGCGATCTTTTTTATTGCCTCGGCTTGTGTGGGATAAGGATGTATAACTGAAGATATTTTTTTCAAACCCAGGCTTGCATTAACAGCAAGAGTAACTTCATTTAGCATGTCGCCCGCATTGTGAGCAACTATTGTTGCCCCCAGGATGGTATCCGTACCCTTTTTTACGTGTACTTTTATGAGGCCGTTTGTTTGGCTGTCGGTCACGGCGCGGTCTATATCCTCGAAAGAACGGCTGAATGTCTGCACATCAAACCCTTTTTCCCTCGCCTCGTTTTCATACATCCCCGTGTGTGCAATCTCAGGCTTAGTGTAGGTGCACCAGGGAATAGTAAGAGAGCTGAATTTCTTCCTTCCGAAGAACAAAGCATTTTGAATAACTATGCGGGCCGTCGCATCCGCAACGTGAGTAAACTTATATCGAAGGCAGATGTCACCGGCTGCATATATGTTGCGATTGCCGGTCTGCAGATTATCATTTACATGTACGCCGGTGCGCTTATCGTATTCGACCCCTGCGGCCTCAAGGTTCAAATCTTCGACGTTGGGCGCTCGCCCGACGCCTAATAGTATCTCGTCCGTGATTATCTCCATCGATCCTTGCTCGCCTTTAATGTGCAGCTTTCTTTGACGCCCATCGTGATCTACTTTATCCAGTGAAGTATTCAGAATAATCTTCACCTGGTCTGCTTCCAACGCCCGTTCGACTACTTCAGCAGCATCTCTGTCTTCCCGCGGCAGCAGATGAGCTTTGTCCTGAATGATTGTTACCTCGCTGCCGAGCCTGGCAAAGGCCTGCGCCATCTCACAGCCGATCGGTCCGCCGCCGACCACCGCCAAACGCTGGGGCCTCTGCGTCAGCGAAAACACCGTTTCATTGGTCAGGAAACTCGCCTCCTGCAAGCCCGGTATGTTCGGCACGCGGGGCCGGGCTCCTGTTGCAATGACCGCTTTTTTGAACTTCAGTTTTTTCCCCGCTACTTCCAGTACGTCCTGACCGGCGAAACGTCCCGCACCGAAAAATACATCGACGCCGTTCTCGCTCAGGCGCCTGGCGGAATCGTGGACGCTTATCTCGGTTCGTAAGCGGCGCAGGCGCTCCATTACCGCGGCGAAATCAATTTGCATATTCTCAGGTATACGAATGCCGAGTTCATTCGCTCTTGCGATATCGCCCGCCGCTTCAGCCGAACGAATCAAGGTCTTGCTGGGAACACACCCCACATTCAGGCAATCTCCTCCTAATAGATGGCGCTCCACAATGGCAACCTTCGCCCCCAGACCCGCCGCCCCCATGGCTGTCACCAGTCCCGCCGTCCCGGCACCTATGACCACCAGATTGTACACGCCGGCCGGCTCCGGATTGGACCAGTCGGGCGGATGCACGTTGGAGACTAACTCTTCGTTGTATTTATCGGCCGGCTGTACCTCGCCGTACTGTGCCTCCATAATGCTCCTTTCATTCAGGTTCTCGATATGACGTTTTTTTTCAAGCGCACGAGAATCTATTGTACTATTGTTCGCCGGGATTACAAAGTGAGCTTAGCCCCAAAATATTGTCAGTGTCCTTCCGCGGCCACGGCGGCGGGAAAATCTCCGATTCTGCCTTCGCGCCGTTCACGGGCGGTCGCTTCATCGGATCCGAAGGGATGTTCGCCGAAGCCGTGACGCATCATGGCAATTGCCCTGGCCCAGGTTTTCTTGTTATCGCGCGATGCAAAGAGCTGCATCACGGACTGCGCGATTACCGGGATATCCGCTTCCAGTTTCATGGCATCGGAAACGAGCCAGTTGACCTCTCCCGTGTCTTCCACGAAACCGGGGATGCTTTCCATTCCATCCTGCTTGTTATATTGCTGCTCCATCAACTCAGTCAGCCACGATCTTATCACCGATCCGTGATTCCAGCACCGGAGTATATTTGAAATATCGAGATCTTCGTGGTACCGGGTGAGCAGATCGATGCCTTCGGCTATAGCCTGCAACATGCCGAATTCTATGCCGTTGTGCACCAGCTTTGTGAAGTGACCGGCGCCCACGGGACCGGCGTGCACATAGCCGTTTTCCACGGCCAGCTTCGTGAGTATCGGCTCAACATGTTCTATTGCCTGCGGCTCTCCTCCGGCCATAAAACAGGCGCCGTAACGTGCACCCTGGACCCCTCCGCTCGTGCCGCAATCTACGAATAATATGCCTGTTTCCTCGAGTTGTTTTGCCCTGCGGATGGAATCGCCCCAGTAGGAATTACCTCCATCGACGACAACGTCGCCCCGGTCCAGAATGTTGGACAGGTTTTCGATCACGGAATCGACTGCGTTGCCTGCGGGCACGTATATAAAAACAATCCTCGGCGTTTCGAGTTCTTCCTTCAGTTTGCCCGCGGTGTCGATTATCTCTATTTCTGAGTTTTTGTATTCGTCGTTGACCTCGCCTTTGTCATATCCTACTACTCTTATTCCTTTTTCCACAGCTTGTAGCCCGAGATCACCGCCCATGCGGCCTAATCCGATGACTCCGAATTCCATTTTCTCTGCCATAACTGATTCTCCTTTATCATTTTACGAACGGGTCCTGATCACCGCGCGAGCCGGCGCCCCGTCGATATCCATTATTTTTATCGGCAGACAAATCAAATCGTACCGGCCTTCGGCTACATTTGCTAAATTCAGCCCTTCGATGACCCAGATTCCCGCACCCAGAAGAGACCTGTGAATGTCCTTTCCGTTTGCGTAGAAACCGCCCACCGAGAGATAATCGATACCGACAGAACGTATCTGTTTCTCACTTAGAAATACCGCTGCTTCCGGTGAGATATATACAAAGTTCTTTATGAACTTCCCGGTGTTCCAGACGCGGGAGGAATTTGCCGTTTTGAAGAGAATACGTTCTCCTTTGCGGATACGATGCTTTTTCAATTCAGCGACTTTCACAGACTCTTCGTCATGAATAGAAATGACGCGCCCCGGCCCGATGACGGCTTCCATCGGAAGTTCATGCAGACTTTTTCCTCTTTTGAAAAAATGGCGCGGAGCATCCATATGTGTTCCTGTGTGGGCTCCCAGAGAGAGTTTGGAGACGTTAGCCTGGTCTCCCTTGGATATGTCTTTCTCCCGGGTTATAGAAACCGGCGGATCCCCCGGCCAATGGACCATACCGCTCTTAATAGGCACTGAAATATCTATCCATTTACTTTTTGTCATTTCAGTTTCGGGTCTTGCCTTCAGGTATTAACTGACTTTTTTTTCGTCCGTGGTATAAATGTGGCGATGGAGTTTTTTCTCTTGACGATTACTTTCTATTTACCATCTGCTTTCTGTTCGTTTAGCGACCAGTCGTAATCAAGATATTTCACACGGTATGTATCGCTTAGAAGATACTTTCGCTCATCGGCAGAAAGATACTGTGCGACAAAGTGGATAATCGCTGATTTTTCCTTGCTCTTTCCGTTAATCTTTCCTTTGTCACCGTATTTTTCGACGAAATCTTCGGCGAACCATTTGAATATCGACGACAGATAAACACTGTTCTTGCTTTGCACGATTTTGAATTTTTTCGGATTGCTCAGAAATATTCTGGCCTGCTGATCGAACTGACTGTCAAGCTTGGGACCGATATAAGGTTCTCGCATAAGCGGTGGACAGCCCATAGCCGCACAGACGAGGGCCATGTGAATCCGGGGCTCGTTAAAATCCTTTCGCAGTATCTCATGTTCTATGTGTTCGAGGGTCATTTTCCTGCCCCTCACGTCATGGGTGATTTCGTCCCAGACGCCGTCAATCTGACGAATGCTGTTCTTGGGGTAGATCAGAGATTTGGTCCAGGAGGACTTTATGGGGTAGTTTTCGATAATGACCTTCAGCGTCAATCCGTTGTAAGCGTTGAGCCAGAAGGCGATTTTTTGTTTTTTTGTCCAGCTCTCGTATCTCTCGGATTCCAAACGGGACAAATCATTTGCAAACGAATAGAGCTTTTTGGAATTACTTTTCAGGCCCTTGTAGTCAACCATGCCTTTGTCGTTGACGAATGTTTTCAAAACGTCCGCATAGTCACTGTAATCGAAAGCACCCGGAGCGGTCGTTTCCTGCGGTATAGATTTGGAGGGACAACAAAAAAGCAAAACAACTACAACTATCAATGCCCAGGTTCCATTTATGCATTTCATGGTCTTTGATCCTATACGAGTCACTTAAAGTCTCCATGTCAATTCGCGAACATCCGCGGCGTTTACGTAAAGTTATACTCCGAGAATTCCTAATATGTTTTAGATTATTCTGTTTCCAAGCAATAGGGAAATCTCTTAATCGAGGAAAGGGAATTGCTTATTGAAAGCATGAATTTTTTTCTTTTACTGTCAAAGGCTGTGTATTCACAGCGGTTAATGATTGCTATTTTTAATTTGTCCGTTGATGTAAAGAATTTGCGGAATTTTACTGTGTATAAGAACATCGGCAGTTACGGGCTTATTGGTGACATGCACTCGGTTGCGCTTGTATCCGGCGACGGTTCCATAGACTACTGCGCCATGCCGCATATAGATTCTCCGACGGTGTTCGCGGCGCTGCTCGACGACAGGAAAGGTGGAAGGTTCGGCATAGCTCCGGATGCCGAATTCGAGAGCTCGCAGCAATACGTCACAAACACCAATATTCTGAAAATAGATTTTGAGACTAAGACCGGCCGCGCAGAGCTGGTGGATTTTATGCCTGCGTTCGAGAACCAGCGGGAAAACGAAAAACATCACAGTATAAACAGGCTGCTTCGGCTGGTATCGGGCTCGATGGATTTTGAGCTGGTTTTCGACCCGCGTCCCGATTATGCGCGAACGGAGCCTGAAATTAAATTCGAAGGAAGCAAAATTTTCGTAGAATCGCAAGACCACCGGTTTATACTCAATTCCAGCGGCGTAAAAATAGACTGGTCGCGAAAATCGAATGGTCTTCTCGGAAATCTCACACTAAAAGAAGGCCAGCAGGCCGCTCTTAGTTTTTCGTACGACCGCGAGCCGCCGCAAGGATCAGTGGAAAGCCAGATCGAACTGGTCACAGATTACTGGCGTCAATGGCTTAATGAATCCGTCGGAGATAAAATTGATAATCTCGGCGAGTATGCCGCTATGGCGTGCAGGTCTTTGCTGGTGTTAAAACTTCTTACGTTCGAGCCGACCGGGGCCATCGCCGCGGCAGCTACCACTTCTCTGCCCGAGGCAATCGGCGCCGAAAGAAACTGGGATTACAGGTTCACCTGGCTGCGAGACGCCTCGTTAACTCTCAAAGCTTTTTTCTCGCTCGGCCACATTAAAGAAGTGGAAAGATTCATTCATTTTCTTCACGAAACATACAGGCGGTACGGCGGCCGTAAGCTCCAGATAATGTATTCGCTCGAAGGCGAAAGCGACATTACGGAAAAAACACTCGATCATCTGGAAGGATATGAAGATTCGCGGCCGGTGCGAATAGGCAACGAAGCTTATAAGCAGAACCAATGGGATATTTACGGCGAAGTGATGGACAGCGCTTTGAGGCTTTCAGACTATGCCGGAAGAATCGACGAAGACTTGTGGCCTTTCTTCAGAGACATTTGTGATCTGGCAATAGAAAACTATGCTGACCCAGACAGCGGTATATGGGAAGTCCGCTCAGGCGACCGGCATTTCGTGTATTCAAAGGTTATGTGCTGGGTTGCAATAGACCGGGGCATCAAGATCGCCAAAAGATACGGCTTCGAGGCCCCGATGCAACGATGGCAGGACGCTCGCCGGCAGATCAAAAAACGGATCCTCGATAAAGGTTACGTCGAAGAGATAAACAGCTTAGTCCAGTATTTCGGTAGCCGCCGGTTGGATGCGAGTCTCCTTCTCATCGGCCTGATGGATTTTCTGTCTGTTGACGATAAGAGAATTCAGGGAACGATTGCCGCGTGCCAGAATGAGCTTATGAGGGGTGATTTTCTTGCTCGGTATAATTCGGCCGACGGACTTCAGGGCGAGGAAGGAGCGTTTATTCTGTGCAATTTCTGGCTTATAGAGATGCTTGCCAGGTCCGGGCGGCAAGAGCAGGCGAGAAGACTGCTCTTAAAGACCGCAGAAGCAGGCAACCACCTCGGCCTGTTCGCGGAAGAATACGATACAAAAAACGGGAGGCCGCTTGGGAATTTTCCGCAGGCCTTCAGTCATATCGGCTTCATAAATGCGGCTGTATCCCTCACCAGCCTGCACAACAAACGCAAGAAGCACTACTACAAATGGATCATAGACTTTTTCAGGAGAAAGGCCCCTTTTCGAGTCACGCTCAATCATTTGGTTGCCGAAAAACGACAAGTTACTGGTGATGTAGCGGCAAAACTCAAGAAATCGCTGAATGAGCTGCAGGGAGCTTTCTTCGATATCGAACGAAGCCGTGTCGATTACGGGGCCATGAAGAAATCGCAGAGCTTCCGGCGTTATGTCGAACTCACCGGGCAGTTGAAGTACTTCGATCCATCCACGCTTGAAACCGACGCAGAGAAGAAAGCCTTCTGGATAAACATCTACAACATTCTCGTTATTCATGCCGTATGTCACTACAACGTGAACAAGTCCGTCCGCCAGGTCAGCAGGTTTTTCAGCCGTATCGGCTACGACATCGGCGGATTCTTCTTCAGTGCGGATGATGTCGAACACGGGATATTAAGAGCCAACAGCCCCAAACCGGGCAAAACGGAAAAGAGATTCAAAGAGACCGGTCCCAGAGCAGGTCTGAGTGTGAACAGGCTCGATTTTCGCATTCATTTTGCTCTCGTATGTGCGGCCAGTTCCTGCCCGCCCATCGAATTTTACGATCCGAAAAGAATCGACAGGCAGTTGGATCTGGCGGGCAAGAGCTTCTTGAACCGCCGCGGCATGACTCTGGATAAGAATCATTCGACTCTCTATCTGTCGAGGATTTTCGACTGGTACGCCGAAGATTTCGGCGGCAGCGAGAAGGAGCAACTGGATAATATCTTGAAATATGCCCGTGAGGATATCAAGCAATACGTCCGGGAAAACAGGGGCGGGCTTAATATCAGGTTCCATCGGTACGATTGGAACCTCAATCGCACCCTCGGTTAGAAAATAACGACATGGGAGGTTATTGTGGAACAGACAAGCAAGCTGTTGAAAATGAATCGTCTGGCAGGGCAATCCGCTCTGGTAACCGGCGGGAACAGCGGCATCGGCAAAGGCATCGCTGTCGCTCTGGGTAGCGAAGGAGCGAATGTCGCGGTCAACTATATCGCCGGCGAAGACGAGGCTGAGAAGACCGTCGGGGAAATAAAGCAAAACGGTGTTAATGCCGTCGCAGTCAAGGCAGACGTAAGCGACCCCGACCAAGTAACGGCCATGTTCGAAAAGACTTGTGAGCAGTTCGGCACAATTGACATTCTGGTCAACAATGCGGGCATACAAAAAGATGCTCCTTTCCTCGATATGTCGCTGGATGCCTGGCGGAAAGTGCTGGATGTGAATCTGACCGGCTATTTTTTGTGCGCTCAACAGGCCGCCAGAGAATTCAAACGCCGCGGTGTAAGGCTCGAACGTTCCACCAGCGCCGGCAAAATCATCTTCATAAGCTCGGTGCACGAGGTCATCCCCTGGAGCAACCACTGTAATTACGCAGCGTCAAAAGGCGGAATAATGATGTTGATGAAATCGATCTCGCAGGAGCTGGCGCCGTACAAGATAAGGGTAAACAGCGTCGCTCCGGGTGCGATAAAAACGCCGATCAACGAACATGCCTGGTCTACACCCGAAGCCGAGAGAAAACTGCTCGAACTCATCCCGTGCAACCGTATCGGCAATACCCGTGATATAGCCTCTGTTGTGGTATGGCTGGCCTCGGATGAATCCGACTATGTCCATGGAACGACCATTTTTGCCGACGGGGGCATGACGCTCTATCCCGGTTTTGCAACAGGAGGATAAACCATTACCCGGCCGAACCATCCGCTCGGTAGCTTGGCATGAAATCGTCAATCAGAAATTCAACGGAAGGGCGGGATCTCTGACCTATTGTCCTCTGATGGGCGTAGTTGCAGGCTATTCTACCGATTTTAACGACTTAAACACGACTTTGGGCACGTACCTCGGGTAAGCTGGTTAATAATAACCTGATTATGTATGACCGGCAGGCGGGGAGTTATTGGCCGCAGATTCTGGGCGAAGCTATCAACGGCCCCTTTCGTTCAACAATATTTGAGGCTTTTTCGGTCTATTGGGCTACTTGGGAGAACGCGGTGGCAACCTACCCGGATGCCGAAGTCTTGTCCCGCCAAACCGGTTTTTCCAAACCGTATGGACGCGATCCGTACGGAGATTATACAACAGAAAGAGGATATTACTTTACTGATGAGCTTCTATTCTCCTTGATGAATTGGGATAACCACCTCGATCTTAAGCAACAGGTAATCGGTTTAAAGACTTCCCTTACTTAATACGGCAGCATTTCCCCGGAACAGCCTAACGGCCGATCAACCTGTCTTGAACTGCCCGTTATGCTTCCGTCGCTGTGCCACAGTAGCCTCCTTTCTGATGCTACCATATCACAGACATACTACCTTATCCACTGGTCCAAAAAACCGGGAGCATTATACGTCACAGAACAGGAGAAGGATGCCCTTGTTTCCGACGCCGCTCAGTCGGATGTCGGCAAGGAGGAAAAGAGCAAGGGGAAAAAGAAATAGATAAACAACACAAAGCTGGTGGATTTTTTGTCTGCCAGCCTTTCTTGTATTTTCTACAACTACGGCTGGAAATCCGGGAAAAATTTTAAAATCTTTCATTTTTTATTGACAAAGTGGTGTGTGTTGGCAATAATAGGACTAAATAAGTCCTATAGGACTGCTCTACGCAATATGGCTCATGGAGAATAGACAATGGCAGACAGGAATTCCAGGCGGCAAGGACGGACATCTGAAAAAAGACTTACTCGGCGTCTGTTTGTCCAACTGGGTGTAAGCGGATTGGCTTCAACAGCAACTAAGCCCCTTTTCGGCACATTGAAATTTATCGAAGACGTGGATAATCCTCTGGATTTCTCTCCGGCAAGAGACTGGGAGCAGGTATACCGCGATCAGTTTAAGCACGACTTTACCTATCATTTTTTGTGTGCCCCGAACGATACCCATAATTGCCTGCTTAAAGCCTTCGTGAAGAACAACGTTATCACTCGCATCGGCCCCAGCTACGGCTACGGCAAGGCGAAGGACCTTTACGGCAATCAGGCGTCGTCACGTTGGGAACCCCGGTTGTGTCAGAAGGGCCTGGCGCTGATTCGGCGGATTCAGGGACCCAGAAGAATCAAGTACCCCATGCTCCGAGAGGGCTTCAAGGAGTGGGTTGACGCCGGATTTCCTCGACAGGCCAACGGCAAGCCCCCGGCTGAATACCTGAAAAGGGGTCAGGAGCCCTTTGTCAGGGTAACCTGGGACGAGGCTTTCGACGTAGCCGCCAAGACACTCAAGAACATAGCTGAGACCTACAGCGGCGAAGAAGGCAAGGCCCGGCTCACCGAGCAGGGAATTTACGATCCGGAGTCCATCGAGGCTATGAACGGGGCCGGCACGCAGGCAATGAAATTCCGCGGCGGCATGCCTCTGCTGGGTATAACACGTGTTTTCGGCATGTACCGCCTGGCTAATTCGATGGCGCTGCTGGATTCGCACGTCAGGGGCGCCACGCCGGATACGGCGGTTGGCGCTCGCGGCTTCGACAACTACACCTTTCACACGGACCTGCCACCCGGCCATCCGATGGTAACGGGCCAGCAGACTATCGACTGGGACCTTTTCAGCGTCGAGAACGCCAAACTCGTCCTGGCCTGGGGCATTAACTGGATTTCGACGAAGATGCCGGACAGCCACTGGCTGACCGAGGCCCGGCTCAAAGGCTCCAAGGTGGTAAGCATAACCGTGGAATACTCGTCGGTCGCATCGAAATCGGACGAGGTGCTGATAATCAGACCCGCGACCGATTCGGCCCTTGCTCTCGGCATGGCCAACGTGATCATGAAAGAGAAGTTGTACGATGACGAATATGTGAAAAGCCGGACGGACCTTCCGCTGCTGGTGCGGATGGACAACCTGAAGCTTCTAAGGGCCGAGGACGCCATTGCCGGGTTCGAGCCGTCCAAAGAGCGGCGGCAAACCAAAGTCGTCGCTTCCGGTCAGAAAACCCCGCCCGGAATCAAGGCTGAGGGCAAGCAGTGCATCCCTGAGGATCTGCTGGAAGACTGGGGCAACTTCGTGGTCTGGAATAATAAGACAAATTCACTTGCCGCCGTTACGCGGGACGATTTTGGCAAGTTCTTCAACGCCGATGAAATAGATCCCGAGCTTGACGGCGAATACGAGGTGGATCTCGACGGCGAAAAGGTAAAGGTGCGGACTGTTTACAGCCTTACCGCCAGTTATATCGAGGACTGTTTCGATCTCGAGACGGTCTCGAAGATCACGTGGGCGCCCAAAGAGGCCATTGAAAACCTGGCTCGCCAGGTAGCCGACAACAAGGGCCAAACGCTCATCGCCGTTGGAATGGGCCCCAACCAGTTCTTCAATGGCGATCTAAAAGACCGTGCTATGCTCCTTCTGTGCGCTCTGACCAGGAATATCGGCACGCACAGCGGCAATATCGGAAGCTACGCGGGCAATTACAGAGCTGCATATTTCGACGGCATGGGCCAATATATCATGGAGGACCCGTTCAATAGCGAGCTTGAGGCGAGCAAGAAGGCGAAGGTAAGGGGCTATTTCAAGTTCGAGTCGGCTCACTATTACAATCACAGAGACAAGCCGCTCAGGGTGGGCAACAAGAACTTCACGGGCAAGACGCACATGCCGACGCCGACGAAATCGCTGATGTTCTGCAACGCCAACTCCATCCTGGGCAATCTCAAGGGCCATTACGAGGCCGTCATCAACACGCTGCCCAATATCGAGCTGATCTCGGTCGCCGATTGGTGGTGGTCGACCTCGTGCGAATATGCAGATATTGTCTGGGCCGTGGATTCGTGGGGTGAGTTTCAGTATCCCGACGCCACGGCTTCGGTCACAAATCCGTTTTTACAGATGTTCCCGCGGTCCGGCATCAAGCGCCTCCACGATACCCGGGGCGACATCGAGGTCCACGCCGGGATATCCAAAGCCTTCGCCAGGCTTCTGGGTGACAAGCGATTCGAGGATTACTGGAAGTTTGTCCACGACAAGGATGTCCAGACCTACCTGCAAAGGATCGTGGACATGACATCCATGGCCAAAGGCTATGACGTAAATAAACTCGAAGAGGACGCCAAGAAAGGAATCCCCGCGATTCTTATGAGCCGGACCTATCCGAAGATTGTAGGGTGGGAGCAGGCCCACGAGAGCAAGCAGTGGTACAACAAGACCGGCCGTCTCGAGTTCTACCGGGAGGAGGACGAATTTATAGAATACGGCGAAAACCTGCCCGTACACCGCGAGGCGGTAGATGCGAGCTTCTACGAGCCGAACTCGATTGTGGCGAAGCCGCACCCGGCGATAAAGCCTTTCGGGCCGGAAAAGTACGGAATCGCCGCGGATGATCGCTCCAGCGAGACCAGGCAGGTCAGAAACGTGGTATTTACACCGACCCAACTGCTCAAATCGAAACATCCGCTCCGAGAGAAAAATCAAGGTTACGAATATATCTATCTGACACCCAAATATCGGCATGGCTCTCATACTATGCCGGTGGATACCGACATCATCGCGATATGGTTCGGGCCGTTCGGAGATGCCCATCGCAGGGATAAGCGCATGCCCTGGGTCGGTGAGGGCTACGTGGACATAAATCCGGAAGACGCTAAAGCTCTGGGAATAGAAGACGGCGATTACGTCTGGGTCGATGCCGATCCCGAGGACAGGCCCTATCAAGGCGAGAAGGTCGAGGGCAGCAAGGAGTACAGACTTGCTCGCCTTATGCTGCGAGCGCGCTACTACCACGGCACGCCTGAGAAGATCACCCGTTCCTGGTTCAACATGTACGGGGCCAGCTATGGGTCTGTCGAGGCGCACGTCAACAATAAGGACGGCCTGGCGCGCAACCCGCGGACGGGATACCAGGCGATGTTCAGGTTTGGCTCGCACCAAAGCGCCACGAGGGGCTGGCTGCGGCCCACGCTAATGACCGACAGCCTGATCCGCAAGGACACCATCGGGCCGGGAATCGATAAGGGTTTTGCGCCCGACGTGCACTGTCCCAACGGCGCTCCGAGGGAGAGTTTCGTGAAATTCACAAAAGCTGAAAACGCGGCCGCAAACGGAGAGAAGATCTGGCGACCCGCAAGAATGGGACTGAGGCCCACATACGAAAGCGATGCCATGAAGGCGTTCCTGAAGGGAGAATATATCGTATGAGCCACAAAGTTTATAACTGGCAGCTTAAAAGGAAAATGCAGTACATATATCCGGAGAGCCTCCCCGAAAAGCAGGCGACATGGGTTTTCGACACCAACAAGTGCATTGCGTGTCAGACCTGTACCGTCGCGTGTAAGAACGCCTGGACGTCCGGCAAAGGCCAGGAGTACATGTGGTGGAACAACGTCGAAAGCAAACCCTGGGGCTTCTATCCCCTCGGCTGGGACGTTAAGCTGCTGGAGAAGCTCGGCCCGCAGACCTGGGACGGCGACACATATACCGGCAAAACCATCTTCGAGACGGCGGAATATGGCGAAACCATCCTGGGATACATTCCGAGGGGGGAGGACTTTGCGCACCCGAACATGGGTGAGGACGAGGTCAGTGAGCAGGTCAAGGCGGGGCAATTCATAAAGATACCGCATCAGCCCTGGATGTTCTACCTCGCACGGATATGCAATCACTGCACCTATCCTGGTTGTCTCGGCGGGTGCCCCCGCAAGGCTATCTACAAGCGAAAACATGACGGCACGGTTCTGCTCGATCAGAAAAGATGCCGGGGCTATAGAGAGTGCGTACGTGCCTGTCCGTATAAAAAGAGCATGTTCCGCACTCTGACCGGAAAGTCTGAAAAATGCATAGCCTGTTATCCGGCTACGGAAGCGGGCGAGCAGACGCAATGCGTTCAGAACTGCATCGGCAAGATAAGGCTGTTCGGATTCAAGAATCGCTGGGACAAACCGGTGGAGGATAATCCTATCGACTACCTGGTTCACATAAAGAAAATAGCTCTTCCGCTCTATCCGCAGTTCGGTACACAGCCGAATGTTTATTACATTCCACCGATCAACGTGCCGGATTCTTTCAACAGGCAGTTGTTCGGACCCGGAGCTAAGAGAGCCGTTGAGCTATACAGGAAAGCCAAAGATGATCCCAAACTCGCCGGGCTGCTGATGCTTTTTGGATCGACGGGCAAAATCGTTCACCGCTTCGATGTTCAGGGAGATATCAAAACCGGGCATTGCACCGGATATGACGACAAGGGCAAGACGATTGTAAGAGTTCCGATCACCGAACCCATAGTTATCAGAGAGAGATATGACAAACAAAGAGATGTTCACAGAATCAGTGTTACATAATGGTACGACAAACTCGCAACGGTATGACGAGCAGGCGGAAGACGAGCGAATGGTCGCCTATAAGACGTGGGCGGTTGTGTTTTCCTATCCAAACGACAGTTTCTTTGCTTATCTGCCGCACCTGGCCGAGGAGCGGCAAAGCATAGTGAGCGAATATGACAGGCTGTTTCGCGCCGGTCTGGTATGGTTATACGGCGCCGAGCATCTGGTGAAGAATGAGTTCCAGAGGGCCAACCTGCTTTCAGACATCATGGGGTTCTACACTGCTTTTGGTGTGGAGCCGGACCTGGACAGGCCCGACTCGATAAGCTGCGAGATGGATTTCATGCACTATCTGATTTTTAAACGTCGCCGTCTCAGTGCCGAGCCGGGCGACGATGAGGCGAAGGAAAAGGCCGAGATTTGCCGGCACGCCGAGAGGAAGTTCTTCGTAGAACACCTGGAACCGGCGGCAACGCCCATAGCGGAGAAGATACTGGAGAATACGAATCATCCTTTCTACGTTCAGGCCGCCGAAGGATTGCTTGGTTTTGTCATTCGTGAAAAAGAGCATTTCGGCCTCGCCGGTGATACGGAGATCGTCCGAACGAAAAGGAAGAACGAAGATGAGTAACAAAATTATAGTTGTGATCATTATTTTAATCGCGCTTGGCGTTTTCGCATGGCTGGCAAATTACGGCTGGAAACATCGCTACGGCTCGCCGGAAACTTACGAGGTGATCGAACCGCACTCACTGACGGTCAGGTACCGGGCCGAGAAGCTGACGCTGCAGCAAGACGACGTGTTTGCAGAGGTTTGGCAAAGTGTGCCGTCGGTCGATCTCGAGCTGGCTCACCAGATAACCGAAAAGCCCTGGCCCGAGGGACTGGTCGAAGCTGTCAGCGTACAGGCGTATCACGACGGCAGCAACATCTACTTCAAAATGACATGGAAGGATGACCGGGCGGATACCTCAGTCACGATCGATTCTTTTGCCGACGGCTGCGCCGTGGCGACTCCGATAGACGCCAATGCGCCGTTGCGGTCTATAATGATGGGATTCTCCAGCCCGGTGAACATCTGGCACTGGCGGGCGGACAAGGACGTCGAGTTCTGGTATAACGAAGAACAAGAGCCGGATGTCGTCGTTGACTTCAGGTATCCGTTCGAGAAGGAAGAGGTTTTAGCCGTCAGCGATCCGAATCTCCAAAGCGCTGTTTCGGATTTGCTCGCGCAGCGAGCCGGCTCGCTCACACCGAAAGAATCGCAGGTCGTTCAGGGGCGGGGCGTATGGCGCGACGGGACGTGGCACGTTGTGCTTAAGAGAGCCTTGACTACCGGAGATCGCCAAAAGGACAGCCAGTTCGCCTGGGGCGAGCACTCGGCATCGTTCGCGGTCTGGGACGGCGATCAGGGCCATCGCGGATCGCGCAAGTCCATGAGCGAATGGGTAACTCTGCAGATCGAGCGGCCTGCAACCACTAGGCACTTGCCGCGTTTGTCTCTGATTGGCAGCGCCCGCGCGGGTACATCGGAAGGCGAAAAAGCCGAATCGGTCGAGCCGAGAGTGATTACTATCGAGGCTAAGCGATTCGTTTACACGCCGAACGAAATAACCGTTCAGAAAGGGGAACTCATAACGATTCGGCTGGAGTCTCTGGATGTCACTCATGGCTTGTATATGGACGGTTACGGAATCAATCTCAAGGCGAGGCCCGGATTGGTCGGTAAAGCCACGTTCGTTGCCGACAAGGCCGGTCGATTCACGTTCAGGTGCTCGGAGACCTGTGGGGAATTTCACCCGTATATGGTGGGCTTCATGGAAGTCACGCCGAACAGCCGGTTCGGCATATTTGTGGGTGTCATGTGCACAGCATTCGTGGTACTGGTGGGCGTTGTCTTCAAGAGCGCCAATAAGGATAATGGAGTTGAAGAAAATGTCGGAACAGAGCAGTAGCGGCGAAAAAGTCCTGGGATTTATCCCTGTAAACTGGCGCTTCGATTTGGCTTCCATTCCGGGCGTACGATGGTTGCTGAAGCAGCGGTGGTTTCCAATGGTCCTGATTCTCTTCAACATGGCGATTTTTGTCGTCATTCTGATGAGCGGCATAATGAACGGTTTCGCCGCGGGTAATTTCAGCTTCGGCATCATGATCGTCTGGATACTCTGGTGGGTATTGCTGATGATGCTGCTGGTGCCTGTCTTCAGCAGGACGTGGTGCATGATGTGCCCCCTGCCGTCCCTTGGGGAATGGCTGCAACGCATGAAGATTTTCGGCGTCAACAACAAGCTCGGCGGCCTGAACCTGAAGTGGCCCAGGGCGCTGAGCAATATGTGGCTGATGAACTTTCTGTTTCTCGGGACAACATTCTTCAGCGGCTTTTTTACCGTCAAGCCGCTGGCGACGTTCTTTCTCCTGGGGGGGATCATCGTCGTCGGAATTGTCCTGTCCCTGGTCTTCGAAAAGCGGTCTTTCTGTCTGTATGTCTGTCCGGTCAGCGGATTCCAGGGTCTGTATTCCAACGCGGCGCTGACCGAAATCAGGGCTAAAGACCCCGCCGTCTGCGCCAAGCACAAAAGGAAGACCTGCGTCACCGGCAACAAGAAGGGTTACGGCTGTCCCTGGCTGCTCGAACCCCATAGCCTCAAGCGAAACACCTATTGCGGCATGTGTCTTGAATGCTTCAAGACCTGCCCGTTCGACAACATGGCTTTCAACGTCAGACCTCCCGGCGCGGACCTGCTGATCAATGAGAAGCGCGGTCTCGACGAGGCGTGGAAGAGCTTCATCATGCTGGCGATTGCCGTGATGTTCTATACTGCCATGATGGGGCCGTGGGGGTGGCTCAAGGACTGGGTGCGGGGCGCCACTCTCGGGGGCTGGCTGCGTTTCATCGGGCTTCATAGTGCTTTCGCCCTGCTGATAATCCCGGGCATATTCGGCATTTTTGCCTTGCTGTCGAAGCTTGCCAGCGGTCGCAAGAATGTCAGCCTGAAGGCAGCCTTTGTGAACCTTTCGTACAGTCTTGTCCCGCTCGGACTTGCGGCGTGGATTGCATTCAGCTTCGGGTTCCTGCTGCCTAACGGCTCGTATGTGCTGCACATTATTTCGGATCCGTTTGCCAGAGGCTGGGATATTTTCGGTACGGCAAATATCCCCTGGACGCCCGTTGCAACAAGCTGGCTCGTGCCGCTCCAATTCCTGACGCTTTTCGTCGGCTACCTGTTGTCGGCGGATTACGGTTATAAGCTCGCAAAACAGACGTTTCTTGATGCTAACGCTGCTCGCCGAGGATTTGTGCCGCTGCTTATATTCCTGACTCTCGCCGTGATTTCTTTCGGGTGGCTTTACGGAGGCTAACGCTAATGAACGCAAAGAAGATTCTAACCATACTCTTGCTGATCGGTTGTACCGTCGTTCCTGTTATTGCAGCCATTGTTTATGAGCGTCACCGGGAGCAGCAATTTGCCGCCGAGATACTCGCCCGGGCGCCGGAAAAAGGGAACTTCTCGCCGCGGCGGCTCAAGCTCGATGTTCCCGCCGGCGAAGAAGTAAAACTGCGTATCAGAAACGTAGACACTGTCATGCACGGCTTCGCTATCCCAGACTTGGAAGTAGACGCCGGCGAAATAAAAGCCGGACATTCGGCAATAGTAAGCTTCACACCGGAACGGCCCGGCACCCACGAGTTCTATTGTACGATATGGTGCAGCGAGTATCACCTTCAAATGAGGGGCGTTCTGGAATTGGCGATCCAATGACTGATAATACCCGGCGGGTTTTCGGAACGTTCGTTGTCTTGCCTGGTTGCAGTATAGCGGGTGTACTATGAGTATCAACTGTTTGAGAATCTCCGTGACCGATCGATGCAATTTGCGGTGTATATATTGCCGCCCGTCGCGCGATTGTGACTACATACGACAAGAAAATATTCTAACCTCCGATGAGATTCGTCGTCTCGTGCGGATCTTTGCCGAATGCGGCATAGACAGGGTAAGACTAACGGGTGGCGAGCCTTTAATAAGGAAAGACATAATTTCGCTCGTTGGCGAATTGGCATCCCTCAGGGGCATAGGCGAGCTCACGCTTACCACAAACGGCGTGCTGCTCCGGCCGATGGCCGACGAACTCAAGGGCGCGGGTCTGGATCGGATCAACATCAGTATAGATTCTTTGGAAGCAAGCAGTTACAAGCAAATCACGGGATGCGATTCCATGTCGCAGGTCAAACTCGGCATTGAAAAGGCCATCGAAGTCGGCTTAGAACCCGTGAAAATCAACGCCGTGATTTTGAAAGGGATCAATCATTCGCAAATCGCAGCGCTCGCCGGAATGAGCGTTGGCCTGCCCGTGACGGTCCGGTTTATCGAATATTGTCCCACAAGCAACGACACGCCGTCGGCGGACGTCTACATGCCCTTTGACGAGATTCGAAGAATCATCGAAAATACATTCGGCCGTCTTTCCAATGCAAAGATTGAAAGAAACAACGGCCCCGCAATCTACTTTAAGATCAAAAAATCAAATGGAGCGATAGGTTTCATCGCCGGAAGAAGTACCGTATTCTGTCGGTCTTGCAACAGACTCCGCCTGACATGTGACGGAAAAATCAAGCCGTGCTTGTATTGTCCTCGCGAGTACCACATCAGCCGGCTAATCAGAGAAGGTGCATCCGACGAACAGGTCAGGTGCGTTCTGAAAGAAATAATCGCGAACAAACATATTTACACTCGACTGAGTTCCGCACCGGAAAATTTCTCCATGCGGAAAGTCGGAGGCTAAGCGTGACGGCAAAACGTATTGGCACGGCGATGTCGCCCGTAAAATACCGCCCCGCTTCCGTCGCTGTGCCACGAACGGCAACGTATGCGCAGCACACCGCCACAAATGCACAAGAACAATTCCCTATAACTTACTTCGTAAGGTCGGAGAACGGCCACTCAACCGGCGCCAAATATCTACGCGGGCATAACGCAGTTTGTCCCATTGCTGCTTGATTCGCTCAACCTGTTCCTCGGACATAGGTCGCAGGTAAACCGGCATCAGAGGCGCATTGATCCTGCGATAGCAGGTACTCAGCTCATCTGCCGTGGCCTTCCGTACCGTGTTGGGATCGAGAAATGGAAACTGCTTCAACAGCGAATCCGACGCATAGTCCCAGATTTCTGTTAATTGATCGCGCAGTCTCCGTCTTTCTTCGTCGGAGGGGAATTCCGCTCCCATAAGGTGCTCGACGTACCAACGCGTGCGGCAGCGATGCACCTCGAACAATGACCTCTCGTTGGCCTTCGCGAGGTTCTCCCAGTAGAGAGGGAACCCTCTGCACAAAATGTCCAGTCGCGATGCGTAATGCGAACCATCTTGATACAGGTTGACCGCGCTTCGAATTGTCTCTACATACTCCCGTTTCCATTCATCCGGCCACGGGGCAGGTGATTTGACTATGCACTTGCGGATGGCTTCGAAGGTTTGTTGGTTCGGTTCGGGCGGGGCAGAAGGGGCCTCGGCAGCGCCAACCGCCGTCAGCAGTGCTGCAAGCAGCGCACTTCGCAGGGCATGGTGTTTGGTAGGCATGTAAAGATTCCTTTCACTTTGGTCGGCACAGTCCTTTAGCGCCGAGAGCTTGGTAACTGTTTCTCACTCATTCGCTTTGGCGAGTTAACGCCCCGCCGACCCACAGCATTTTCTCTGCTATGGTTCGCCCTCCAACGTATAGCCAAGCCTGCCCCAGGTCGCACTTTGCAGCCTCTGCAGGTCATACAAACCACTTTCCGTTTGTGGCTCGTAGTCCCCCGACTCCAGGATTTCCATGAACAGACCGTTACGTGCTGACAACTGCTTACGAGGCATTTCCACGGTCTCACTGCCTTTCCATTTCCAGTATTCGGCGTGTCCGTCAGCCATCGAGAGCGTCGCACCGTCACCATGGTGTATCGGAGGGGGACTGGCACCATACCATTCAGGATAGAGATAATTAACACGGAAATCCTCGCCACCTGGTGTATAGCTCTGATCGATAAATACCGCACGCTGGCCCGCAGCCGGATTGATGATATCCGTGAGTTTGGTCAATCGCAATACTGTGCTGCCCACATGCCGCCCCGCGCCATTCGGCAAGTGAGTCCCCTCCACGAGGGGGCCATACGCAGCGGCGACCGGGGTGTATGTTACTGCGTGGCCGGCCCTGCCCCGGGGGCAACGGTAGATGTCGATTTGCTTGAGGTAAGGCCACAGGGCACCTTTTTCTGGGTTCTCCACAATCTCAGAACGGTTCTTCGGAAGAAGAAAGGCCCTGCCAACCCAGCCATACTGCGTGTCGATGCTAGTTCCCCCTTTCGCACTGCTGAAAGCCGCTCCCCAGACGATCTTGCTATCGTTTTCCTCGGCATAAGTGATCCATGCCAAAGTCAACTGTCGCAGATTGCTGAGACAAACAGCTCTCTGGCCCTACCTAACACTGGTATGAGAAGCGCAAGCAATAGCGCGATGATCGCGATTACCACCAGCAACTCAATAAGCGTAAATCCCGCACCATTTGAGCAATGGTAAGCGTTCACCCGGTGTAGCTCTATTCAGGTCTCAGAGTAGGCACGGGTCGATTGTCGCGGTGGGCATGACATGCTTGACGAATGTAGTCGATGATGCTTCTTCCTTGAAGGCGGCACGTAGCGCACACACTTAGTATGCGCTCGACATAGCGTGCGCCTCGCTGGCTTTGGGTGCCGAAACTCATCTTGCGCCAAAGAACGCCTTGACGAACAATTTGCTCGGCTACGTTGTTGGTCGGTGAAACATCCCGACAGGATACAAAGGTCCAAAGATGTTCGCGGTGTTTCAAGATTTCCCGGCATTTGCCTCCAAGCGGTCCTTTGCAGGCTGCTCCTTGCTGAAGAAGGCTTTCGACGTCAGAGCTAAGAGACACCATTCGGCTGCGAAACGTTTTCCATTGAATGGTTCCATCACGGGCACGATGATACTCTCGAAAGATCTGTGCTTCCAAGTCAAGCAGTTGCTTACCAATGCGACCCAATTTGCCTTTGGCTTCGCTAATAGCTTGAAAATCTCGCTTGAGGTGAGCCCAACAGATCTGGCGGGTATGCTCGTAGATATTGTAACCACTCCAACGATCGCTATGAAGGATACCCGAAAAATGACCCAACAACTCACTGGCGGCTTGTTGCGTACGCTTGGCATGAATCATAAAGAACGCCGCACTGGTACAACACATAACCCACAACCAGCCTTTGAGGCCGTTACCACGACGCCAACCACTTTCATCGGCATGGGCCTGGTCTTGAGATTGCACATAGTCCTTCAAGTCGTTATAGGGAGCTTCCATGACTTGGGAAATCTTGGCCTCACAGTTGCTTAAGCCACCCAAACTCATGGGAACATGGAAAACTTCATTGACGACTTCTACCGCTTTACGTTTGCTGGTATTGAGCATGCCCGTGAGGACGCCGACAATCGCCAAGACGCCCGGCGCAAAAACATTGCGTTTGATAGGGTCATCCAAGGGCTCGTAAACAATTTCGCCGCACTGTTTGCATTGCCTGAAATGTTGCACATGTTCAATGACAATGGGTGTGATAGG
The DNA here is from genome assembly GCA_964598225.1 of uncultured Pirellulales bacterium. Taxonomy (GTDB): domain Bacteria; phylum Planctomycetota; class Phycisphaerae; order Sedimentisphaerales; family Anaerobacaceae; genus SG8-4. The sequence goes on along the minus strand of CAZRBG010000014.1, from coordinate 70,591 downwards.
TGGGATATCAAAGGTCTGAGTCCTCATCGGAGGTTCTTGGCAGGTCTGCAAATCAGTGCAGCCACAGGTGCACTGTTCGGGGATCATGTGTTTGAACTCTGTGACATTCTCTTCCGGAACAAGCTGTTTGAGGTTGGGCTCGTGCCCTTTTTGTGCACCTTGTTTTCGCCCTTTTTTCGTCTTGCTGGACGACTTTTTCGTTTTTCTCTTTTGGTTACTATTTCGTCCGAAATCGGATGAAGGTGGTTTTGAAGAATTGTTGGAATTCTGCTTGGTAAGCCTTTCGAGTTGTTCAAGGCGCTCGCTTAGCTCTTTGATACGCTTTTTTAGTTCAGCGTTTTCTTTTTCCAGTTTTTGAATATAGACATCCTTGTCACACATGCACCTCATGTAACATATCTCGTGACAAAGCGCAATTGCCTATTTTAACAAAATCAAACCTTTTTTTTTGGTGATTTGGGTGAACGCTTACGAGCAATGTATTCGGACGTTTTTGGTTAAATCACATCCTGGCGGATCAGGTACCTTAGCCCCTGCATAGTTTAATCCTCTCTTGCCGCTCGACATGGGTCTGCCTCTGTAGATGGCGATTTACCCAACCTACGTTACATTTACCTTATTCACTGTTACGCTTACATAGATTATGCTGCTTGTCCTGACCTTCGCTTCTCGCCGTGTGTTGTTCTCCCTGCCGGCTCTGTCAAAAGATGCTCATCAAACGGCGCTGTCAAAAAAACTACGTCCTTCTATATATAATAGCACATCAAGTGGCCGATTTGGGGCGGTCTTTTTTGTAATTTTTTAGAAATTTTTTTCGTAGTCGCCCTCACGGGCCAGAAGCGGCGATTTTTTTTTGAGGCTGGGCGTGTTGTGTCAACCTTGTCTGAATCACTTTATTCGTCGACAAAGTCCCCTAAGTTTCTTCGCAGTTCTCTGAGGGCGCGCTTTAGTCGGCTCTTTCGGGGTTCACGTGAACAGTTTTCTCCTGCAAGATACGCTTCCAGCGCCTGTCTCTGTCTGTCGGTGAGCCTGGACTTTCCGCCTTCGATAGCGTCAGCGAATTCTTTCGCGTATAGCCTGGCTTCAGGCTCGGACAGGGCGTGGTTTGAATCGTCATTAGCATGTGGAAGGTTCTCCGGGTCTAACTCTGCATGGCGGCGGGCCCGTCTGGTCTCTTTGTTAAGGGTATTTCTGGCAATATGGAAAAGATGCTTCTCGAACGACGTATCCGCGCCAAAGGCTGCGCGTTCTGTCCATAAGTTAAACAGGACTCTCTGGACCAATTCACCGCATAGCTCTCGATCGGCTCCGTGTTTGGTGAAAGAAACGCCTCAGTGCAGGAACGAACCTGATGTATAGACGTACGAGCGCTTCGGTATCACCATAAGCCACCCTCTGTATCAGTTCGGCATCCCCCCGGCAAGATCGGGACAGGCTCTGCTCGTGCGGTACTTGTGAATCTCGCAAAGGCACGGCTTTATATCCCCAAGTATTCGCCGATATCTCGTTCCTGACGCGGCGGGCTGCGTCTCTGTATAGAAGGCGTTTACCAAGGCAAAATGTAGACGATAAAAATTGCGATTTTTTAAATTTTTTACGAGTTTTTACATCAGCCCGATAAAAGTGTCGATTACGGCCCGCACCTGAGGATTAAGCCAAGGAAAAAGTTGAGTGGGTCGAAGTGGAAAATTGTCAATTTAGGCAAGAATCTGTGGTTTTGACAGGATGAACTGCGTTTACACAGACAAGCTTTAGCCACGGATTTGCACGAATTTACACAAATGGAACCACAAACAGTGTTGATCGGCGTCGGTCACTGTCTCAACCGGGGTAATGGTGCGATGCATCGCACCCTACGTCTTTCTTCGTTGTAATGAAAAAAATCTGCGTTATCTGCGTAACTTGTGCCATAGGTATCCGCAGTTAATTTAAATGTCTTTGTGCTTTATCTTGCAAAATGGGCGTAAATATGGTCCAATAGTTAACAAACCCAACTACAACACAGAATTCAGGAGTGAGTAAGACTCGAATATCCAATGCCCGCCTTTGGCGTCTCATAGGGAGAGCAAGGAGCTCCCAATGTCGAAGCCTAAAAACTGTGTTAATCAGTGTTATTCGGTGAAATCTGTGTCTAATAACTTTTCTCTGTGTTCTCTGTGCCCTCTGTGGCTAAAAATCCGCGTTCTCCGCGTCATCTCCGGTTACTTTTCAGGTTTTTGTTTGAAATATAAACAATACTATGGTATAATGTCTGTAGAATGAAATTGGAATTGAGAATAGTTTCAGACAGGATTGCAGGATCCGCCGGATACGCCAGTGATGTACACCTGACTTAATCCTGTTATCCCGTCTAATTTGAAAAATCGAAGCCAATCCTATTCGTACTGCGTGATGCGTGGTGCGTATTGCGTAAAGGAAAATTGCAAAACAAAGCCAATTGGCGGCGAGGCAAGATTGATGTAAGCCCAGTATTTGCAAGGTATTCGGGCGACGTTATAGCCACGTCAAGTCAAGGAAAGCAAAGCCAATTCAAAGCCAATCGAGGGGTGAGACGATCGCGACACGGGGTCAGAGGTAGCTCTGGAGGCGCTGGGGGAATTCCTCAAAGCGGAAGAGTCTGTCGTATTCCATCATGCCGGAGAGGGCGCGTGAGAAGATTCTGTGCTCGGCCTCTTCGAGAACGGCTATCGGATTGAGGCCGCCGACAACTATGGCCCCTACCCTGCCCGGCGGCACGGGGATATCCAGCAGGGGCTGCTCGGGCAGGCCGATCTGCATTATCGCGCCGAGGCCGATCTCATCCAGCCGCTGGCCGATATGTATCAGCCGCTGCCTGCTCTCGCCGGGCGATTCTCTGAAGCTGGCGCCGATCAGGCCGTTGCCGTCCTGGATCGCTCCGAGGTAATTGGTCATACCGCTTCGGATGAAGATCTCGAGCGGGTCGATGCTGGTGCCGCTGTAGTCTATGATTTCGGTGAATCTTCGGGCCTTGCCCTCTCTGACCTCCAGCAGGCCGCCGAAGCGCGAGGCCATCGGAATGCCGTGCTTGAGCAGGATGCCGTTGATGGTTATCGAGCAGACGGTGCAGAAGCCGACCTTGCCTTCGGGTACAAGGATTTCGCCTATCGCGTCTTCGGGACCGACGAGGGTCATCAATTTGCCCATGCCGAAGCCCTTGGCGAAGACTTTGCATATCGACTCAACGCAGGTGGCGAGTTGGCGGGGGTCCACGAGAGACGTATTGACCACGACGGTGCCGCTTCTGGTCGGCAGGTCGAAGGTCATTCTGTAGATCATTCGGTCGATTTTGGCCGAGAGCGTGCCGGGCAGTTGCCTTGTCGTGGTGGACCTCACCTCCGCCAGGCCGGCTTCGGTTATGATCCTGCCTTTTCTGCCGCGAGGAATGGTCAGACCTTCGGAATCGAGTTGTTTGAGGTAGAACCGTACAGTTCGCTCACTGAACACGATATTTCCGAGGGAAAGCAACTCGGCGATCCTGGAGGAACTAACAGGTTGAGTCTGGTCTTTCAAGACGTTTAGAATCGCGATTCTTTTATCGATTTTTTTCTGCATTTTGTTTGGTCGCAAAACGGCAATTTCGCCAACAATCGGGCAATTCTGACGGTTTTGTGGTCGAGTATAAGCAACCTTCGGCAAAAAGCAATAAGTTTTTGCCAATAAGCTGTTTTTGACGGCAATGTTGCCGGTATGCGAGCAAAAATATTGCATTGACATTGCCATTGGCATCTGATATGTGGGGCGTTCGGCAATTAATTGCCAATGTGAAGATAGCGAACACCAATAGTATTGTTTGAAAGGAGCTTAGCGAAATGGGTGCAGAAACCGTCATTCAGGGGGTTTACGAAGAAGTTCTGAGGCGCAATCCGGGTGAGACAGAGTTTCATCAAGCCGTAAAGGAAGTGTTCGACTCGTTGGGGGCGGTGCTGGAAAAACATCCCGAATATGTTGACGCCAGGATATTGGACAGAATCGTTGAGCCCGAACGGCAGATCATGTTCCGGGTTCCCTGGCTTGACGACAGGGGCCAGGTTCAAATCAACCGCGGGTTTCGATTCGAGTTCAACAGCGCGCTGGGCCCATACAAGGGAGGACTGAGGTTTCATCCTACCGTTAGCGCCAGCATCCTGAAGTTCCTTGCTTTCGAGCAGATATTCAAGAATTCCCTCACGACTCTACCTATGGGCGGGGGCAAAGGCGGCTCGGACTTCGATCCCAAGGGCAAGAGCGACAATGAAGTCATGAGATTTTGCCAGAGTTTCATGAGCGAGCTCAGCCGTCACATCGGAGCCGATACTGATGTTCCCGCGGGCGATATCGGTGTCGGCGGCCGTGAAATCGGCTTTTTATTCGGTCAATACAAGCGTCTCCGCAACGAGTTCACGGGCGTGCTCACCGGCAAAGCCCTCGGTTGGGGCGGATCGCTAATTCGCCCGGAAGCCACGGGGTATGGTTGCGTTTATTTTGCCGAGGAAATGCTTAAGACGCGTGATGAGAACTTGAAAGGGGAGGTCTGCACGGTCTCGGGGTCCGGCAACGTGGCACAATACACTATACAGAAGCTGAACGAACTCGGCGCCAAAGTCGTAAGCCTTTCCGATTCCGCAGGCACCGTCTACGATCGCGACGGGATAAATAATGAGAAACTGACTTTTGTACTCGAGCTTAAAAACCTACGTCGCGGTCGTATCAAAGAGTACGCGGATAAATTCGGCGCCGAGTACCGTGAGGGCGAGCGCCCGTGGGGAATCAAGTGCGATTGCGCATTCCCGAGCGCGACTCAGAACGAAATAGACGGAGAAGGCGCCAAGACACTCTTAAAAAACGGCTGTCGCGTCGTAGCCGAGGGTGCGAATATGCCGAGCACTCCCGAGGCCGTCGAGCACTTCCTCGACGCCAAGATTCTCTACGGGCCGGGGAAGGCTGCAAACGCCGGCGGGGTAGCCACCTCCGGCGTCGAAATGTCTCAGAACTCGATGCGGATGTCGTGGACACGGGAAGAAGTAGACCGGCGGCTGCACGAAATAATGATAGCTATACACAAGCAATGTTACGAGGCGGCGGAAGAATACGGCCAGCCCGGCAATCTCGTAACGGGTGCAAACATCGCCGGATTCGTTAAGGTCGCCGACGCCATGCTCGATCAGGGGCTTGTTTAGAAGTACCCTCTGCACTCGCTAAATACTATGTATTATTGGGCAAGTACGGGCCTTGATGGCCTCGACAAGATACTGACAGGCTTGCAAAAAGGAGACAACGTTGTCTGGCAGGTCGACAGCGTCGATCACTTTCGCAGCTTTGTCGATCCCTATGTGGAAAAGGCGGTGGAAGATGGCCGGCAAGTCGTATACATGCGTTTCACCGACGACCCTCCTCTCGTCAAGCCAGGCCCGAATGTCGCTATCCATAAGCTCAACGCAACCAGCGGCTTTGAATCCTTTTCATCGCAAGTTCATAACATCATCACCGATCACGGCAAGGAGGCCTACTATGTGTTCGACTGTCTCTCCGATCTTCTAAGCGCCTGGGCGACGGACCTGATGATCGGCAATTTCTTTCTGATTACATGCCCGTATCTCTTTGAGCTGGATACGATAGCTTATTTCTGCCTGCTGCGGGATAAGCACTCGTACAGGACGATAGCTCGCATCCGCGAGACGACGCAGTTGCTGCTGGACCTCTATAGCTTCGAGGGAAGCTTCCACGTACACCCGCTGAAAGTCTGGAATCGCTATTCACCGACGATGTTCCTGCCGCACATACAGAAGGACGGCAAATTCGTCCCTATCACCACGAGTGTCGATGCCGCGAGGTTGATTTCTTACTTCTCTCAGAAGGGGCCCGAGCCGGCCAAGAGGGCATTGGATTATTGGGACATGGTTTTTCTATCGGCCGAGGAGCTATGCGCGAGACCCTCCACGTCGGCGCAGCAGAAAGAGAGCTTAGTCCAAGAGTTGTGCACGATGATGGTGGGCCGTGAAACGCGAATTCTATCGCTTGCCAAATCCAGGCTGTCTCTCGAAGATCTGCTCGCTATCAGGAAGCGCATGATCGGCACAGGCTTCATTGGCGGGAAAGCCGTGGGCATGCTGCTGGCTAACAAAGTGATCTCCTCGGACAAATCGCTCGGCCTGAGCGACAGCCTGGAGCCGCACGATTCATTCTATGTCGGCTCGGATGTGTTCTACACCTACCTCGTGGAAAATGGCTGGTGGAATCTTCGCATGGAACAGAAGTCCGGAGAGGGCTACTTCAAGGTTGCCTCCGAGCTTAGGGAGAAGCTCCTGACCGGCAAGTTCCCTCCTCAGATTCGCGAGCAGTTCCGTGAGATGATCGAGTACTTCGGACAGTCGCCTATTATCGTGCGCTCCAGCAGCCTGCTGGAGGACGCATTCGGCAACGCTTTCGCCGGCAAGTACGAGAGTTTTTTCTGTGTTAATCAAGGCGATCCAGATGAGCGGTACGATCGATTCGAGGAAGCTGTGCGCCAGGTGTACGCGAGCATGATGGGAGAAGACGCCTTGACATATCGCCTTCAAAGGGGACTGGACAAGGAAGATGAGCAGATGGCGCTGCTGGTTCAGCGCGTCTCCGGCTCGCATCAAAACGGATATTTCTTCCCCGACCTCGCCGGCGTGGGAATGTCGCACAACGCGTTCGTATGGAACCCTGAGCTCGACCCCAAAGCGGGAATGCTCAGGCTGGTATTCGGCCTGGGCACACGGGCTGTAAATCGGGTTGAAGACGACTACCCGCGGATAGTCGCGCTCGACGCGCCACTGACCAGACCGCTTGCGGGAATGGACGATGTGCGTAAGTTCTCCCAGCATCGAGTCGATCTTCTTGATACCAAAGAAAACAGCCTGAACGAAGTAGCATTCGAAGAATTATTGGGGAAAGGTTTGGATGCTAAGCTGGAATATGTCGCTGTCAGAGATGCAGAGTTAACGCGACGAGTAAAGCAACAGAGCGGGCAAAGCGATCAATACTGGCTGCTTACCTTTGATAAGCTGTTCTCGGAAACGTCTTTCCTGCAAAGCATGCAGAAGATATTGAAGACCCTTGAAAGCGCGTACAGCTACCCTGTCGATATCGAGTTCACGGCCAACTTTATTGATGGCGGCAGGACTATGATTAACCTGCTCCAATGCAGGCCGCTCCAGACCAGAGGGCAGCAGACGCACGTCGAGATGCCGTCGTCGATCGATCCGGGTAAGGTCCTGTTCCGGACCGAAGGATATTCGATGGGCGGCAGCTTATCTCAGGAAATCCGCCGGGCGGTCTATATCGATCCGCAAGGGTATGCCGCGTTGACTCTGTCGGAAAAGTACGACATTGCCAGACTTGTGGGAAAACTCAACTGCCTTATCCGCGACAGGTTCTCGGAAGCGACAATTCTGTTCGGCCCCGGCAGGTGGGGCACATCAACGCCGAGTCTCGGCATACCTGTCGGATTCCACGAGATCAGTAACGTTGCCGTTCTCGTGGAGATGGCGTACGAGAGCAGCACCATGATGCCGGAACTGTCCTTCGGGACACATTTCTTCCAGGACCTGGTTGAGACGGATATTTTCTACGTCGCCCTTTTCCCGAACAGGGATACGGTTGTCTTCAACAAAGACCTGCTGTTAGACCGGCCGAACGTGCTTACAGAAATGAGACCTGAGGCCGGCAAGTACGAAAGCATCGTTCACGTGTGCGAAATCGGCGCCGGGCAACTCCAGATTTTCGCCGACCTGCTCTCACGGAAAGTCTTGTGCTGCTTTGACTAATCCATCTCGCTGCCGCTCAACCTTTGACAGGAATGGTTTGACAGTCGGACGCTCTTGCAGTTTAATCTGACGAAATTTGTGGATTCTATGTTACTTATACCTCTGGAGTGAAAGAATGCCGAAACTCAAAGACATCGACAAAGTAATGATCATCGGCTCCGGCCCCATCATAATCGGCCAGGCCTGCGAATTCGACTATTCCGGGACACAGGCCTGCAAGGCTCTGCGTAAGTTGGGCTACAAGATAGTGCTGGTCAACTCGAATCCGGCAACAATCATGACCGATCCCGGGATGGCGGACGCAACCTATATCGAGCCTCTGAATCTGGAGACCATGACCCAGATCGTCAAGAAGGAACGCCCGGATGCTCTGCTGCCCAATCTCGGCGGGCAAAGCGGCTTGAATCTATCTTCGGAGCTTGCGCGGGCCGGCGTTCTCGAGAAGTATGGCGTCACGGTAGTCGGTGTACAGGTCGATGCGATTAAGCGGGGCGAGGATCGCCAGGCATTCAAGGATACCATGAACGAGCTCGGGATCGAGATGCCCAAAAGCCTGATCGCCAACAACCTGGAGGAAGCCGAGAAGGCCGTTGAGAAAGTCGGCTTGCCGTGTGTGGTGCGTCCGGCATATACAATGGGCGGCACCGGAGGCGGATTTGCTTACAATATGGAAGAATTCAGCGCTCTCGCCGAGCGTGGCCTTAGCGCGAGCATGGTGGGCCAGATTCTGGTGGAAGAATCCGTGCTCGGATGGGAAGAGCTTGAGCTTGAGGTCGTGCGAGACAGCAAGAATCAGATGATCACCGTTTGTTTTATCGAGAACGTCGATGCAATGGGCGTCCATACGGGTGACAGCTACTGCACGGCTCCTATGCTCACAATAGACCGGAAGCTCCAGGAGCGTTTGCAGAAATATTCCTACGATATTGTCGAGGCCATCCAGGTCATTGGCGGCACAAACATACAATTCGCCCACGATCCTAAAACCGGTCGCGTTGTCGTCATTGAGATCAATCCCAGAACTTCCCGCTCTTCGGCGCTTGCTTCAAAGGCCACAGGCTTTCCGATCGCACTTGTCTCATCGCTGCTGGCCGGCGGGCTGACTATGGACGAAATCCCTTACTGGAGGGATGGAACGCTCGAAAAATACACGCCGTCGGGCGACTACGTTGTTGTCAAGTTCTCTCGGTGGGCTTTCGAGAAATTCGAAGGACTCGAGGACAAGCTCGGCACACAGATGCGGGCGGTAGGCGAAGTTATGAGCATCGGCAAGAACTACAAGGAAGCGTTCCAGAAGTCAATTCGGTCGAGGGAAGACGGCCGATACGGTCTCGGCTTTGCCCGGGACTACAATACCAAGTCGCTCGACGATTTGATGCGCCTGCTGGCCGAGCCGTCCAGCGAGCGGCAGTTCATCATGTACGAGGCCCTGCGAAAAGGCGCCGCCATAGAAAGTCTTCACCAAACAACTCACATCAAGGCCTGGTTCATCGAGCAGATTAAAGAGCTTGTGGAACTGGAGGAGAAGATCCTGAAACACAAAGGCAAGCTGCCGCCCGACGACCTGCTGACTCAGGCCAAGAAAGATGGATTTGCCGACCGGTATCTCGCCAAACTGCTCGGCGTTAAGGAAACCAAAATCCGGGCCGCCCGCAAGAAGCTCGATATCGTCGAGGGTTGGCATCCCGTGCCTGTCAGCGGTGTCGAGGATGCAGCGTACTACTACTCAACTTACAACGCTCCTGACGTCACCGACATCTCGCCGAATCGCAAGATAATGGTCCTCGGCGGTGGGCCGAATCGTATCGGCCAGGGAATCGAATTCGACTACTGCTGCGTACACGCGGCATTCGCCCTGCGCGATGAGGGCATCGAGTCGATAATGGTTAATTGTAATCCGGAGACCGTTTCCACCGACTATGACACCTCCAACAAACTCTACTTCGAGCCCCTGACGGTAGAGGACGTTCTCAGCATCTACGAGAAGGAGAAACCCGATGGCGTGATATGCCAGTTCGGAGGCCAAACGCCCCTTAACATCGCCACCGAACTCGAGGAAGCCGGCGTCAATATCATAGGCACGACGCCGGATACAATCGAACTGGCCGAAGACCGCGATCGTTTCCGCCAGAAAATGCGCAAGCTCGGCATCCCGCAACCCGAAAGCGGCATGGCCAGGACGTTGGGCGAGGCACTGGATATCGCCAAACGAATCGGTTACCCGCTTATGGTGCGTCCGTCTTTCGTACTCGGCGGCAGAGCAATGGAGATCGTCCATGATGAAGAAATGCTCAAACGCTACGTGCAGGCTGCCGTCGATGTTTCGCCGGAGCGCCCGATTCTGATCGACAAGTTCCTCGAAAACGCGATTGAGGCCGAGGCCGACGCCATCGCAGATGGAACGGACGCCTTCGTTCCGGCGGTCATGGAGCATATCGAGCTGGCCGGTATACACTCGGGCGACTCGGCGTGCGTTATCCCGCCCACTACTATTCCGCAAAAGCATATCGACACCATCAACGAGTACACACGCAGAATCGCTATCGAACTGGGCGTCGTGGGATTGATGAACATCCAGTACGCGATCTGCGACGATAAGGTCTACATTCTCGAAGCAAACCCCCGTGCCAGCCGCACGGTGCCGCTGGTGAGCAAGGTGTGCGGACTGTCGATGGCACGGATCGCCACGCAATTGATGCTCGGAAAGAAACTCGCAGACCTAAAGCTCGAACACAAAAACATTCCTCATTTCGGCGTGAAAGAATCGGTATTCCCGTTCTACTTCTATCCGGAAGTCGATCCGGTATTAGGCCCGGAGATGCGATCCACCGGTGAAGTGCTGGGGATGGCCGGATCTTTCGGCCTGGCGTTTTACAAATCCCAGGAGGCCACACAGGTGGCATTGCCCGTAAAAGGGATCGTCCTGATGACGATAGCCGACCGGGACAAGGGCCCTGCCGCGGTTGAGGTGGCCCGCAGCTTCGAGCGGCTGAAATTCAAGATCAAGGCCACGGAAGGTACGCAGGAATTTCTCGCTAAGCACGGCATCGAAGCCGAGCGTGCCTATAAAATGCGCGAGCAGCGGCCTCATATCGCCGATGAGGTAATGAACGGCGACATTCAACTTCTAATCAATACTCCCAAAGGTAAATCCAGTAAGGTCGATGACTCATACATTCGCAAGGCCGCAATCAGATATAAAGTTCCCTATATCACGACGATTGCCGCCGCACTTGCGGCAGCAAAGGGAATAGACGCCATCGGAAAAAAGAAGCCGGATGTCAAGTCGCTGCAAAGCTACCACGCCGGTATTTCCTGATCCGGATAGCGCGGTAATCTGTGTTCATGTTAGTGAAACACCTAATAAGGAGAAACAAAGATGGACAAACCAGTGAGTATTATGCCTTGTCTTGACATGCAAAACGGACGCGTAGTTAAGGGCGTTCATTTCGTAGATATCCGCGATGCGGGCGACCCGGTCGAATGCGCTAAGACCTACTGCCAAGCCGGCGCCGATGAGCTGGCCCTGCTCGATATAACCGCGACCGTTGAAAATCGCCCGACCATGCTCGAGGTCGTCAGGAAGGTGGCCGATGCTGCAACTGTTCCGTTTACCGTTGGCGGGGGTATTTCCGATGTAGATTCTGCGGCGGCAGTTCTCGAGGCGGGGGCCGACAAGATATCGACAAGCAGCGCTGCTTACCGCAAGCCGGAAATAGTCCAAGAAATGATCGGGGAATTCGGGCCGAAGAAAGTCACAGTCGCCATCGACGTGGACGTGAACGATTCACTGCCTTCGGGCTACGAAGTCTACATCGACGGCGGACGAACGGCTACCGGCGGCGACGCTCTGGAGTGGGCGAAGAAAGTGGATGGCTTCGGAGTCCAGGTGATACTTCCGACCAGCAAAGCCGGAGACGGCGCTCAGACCGGGTTCGATCTGCCGGTCATCAAAGCAATGGCCGAAGCCTGTTCGGCAGAAATAGTCGCCTCAGGGGGGGCCGGAAAAATGGAACATTTCTACGAAGCCGTCGAGGCCGGGGCAACGATTCTGCTCGCAGCTTCGGTATTTCACTTCGGCATCATTGACATAGGCGAGCTTAAGCAGTATCTTCGACAGCGTGGTGTTAACATCAAATAATAACTATCGTGAATTACTTCGTAGGATGGGGCTTGCCCCACCAAGAGCCGCGAAAAGGCGGGGCAAGCCCCACCCTACCGTGACTCTAAATGACACTCTCTAATCCCCTACATGCAAAGGAGATAACGATGAGTCCCGGAAGATGCCCGCTGAAATGTAATTGCGACCGTACCTTAAACCGCAGGCAATTCATACGCAGCTCGGCCTCGGTCGTGGCTGGTTCTGTGCTGCTGCAGGGCTGTGGCACGCTGATGAACGAGCCTATGATAACGAATAATCCCATAAAGGCGTGCGGCCCGGCGGCGAAATACGTCCCGACTATTAACGCGGCTTTCGTGCGGCGAAAAGGCGAGTACGGCATGCGCTGGCCCGGAGCGGTCTATGACGGCGAGGCCGCTAAGAAGATGTACACAGACAAAATGACCGCAACGGCTGAAAATCTCGGGGCAAAACTGGATATCCGCAATGATCCGCTTCACAGTCTCGGTGAAGCCGAAACCTGGCTTGCTCAGGCCAAAGCGGCAAACGTTGACGGGATGATACTTGTCATGCTGGATCGTCAGGAACACTCCTGGCCGAGCGCCCGAAAAGTCGCTCAGAGTGAAATTCCATCGATCATATATTCTCCGCTCGGAAGTTCGTTCACGACCAACACAATCCACCTCGCCGATACGCCCGGCTGCGTGATCTACTCGACGGATGACTATAGTCAGGCGGCTTACGGCATGAAGATGCTTTGCGCCAAGGCAAAGATGCACCGGACGCGCTGCGTTGTGTTAAGGGGCAACCGTCGTTCGGAATCTCATCTCGCCGATACTGGAATCACGCTACAGGTAGTGCCGGCGAATACTTTTATCAAATATTACAACGATACCCCCGACAGCGAAGATATCCTGGCTATGGCGGATGACTACATGCGGCGGGCCCGCCTTCGCACGGGTGCGACTCGCCGGGACGTCATCAACGGCGTAAAGAGCTACTATGTGGCCGGCAAAATCCTGGAAGCCGAACAGGCCGATGCGATCACCATGGACTGCCTCGGCGCGCTGGGCAACATCGATGTGAGCTTACCCTGCATTGCCTGGTCTCGGATGAACGACGACGGCATACCTGCCGCGTGCGAGGCCGACTATGGTGCAGTGGCTTCGCATGTTATTACACAGTATCTGTTCGACAGGCCCGGCTTTCAGCAGGATCCCGTGGCCGACACCGCCGACGATTCGATCATCGGCGCTCATTGTTCCTGCCCGACGAAGCTCAACGGCTTTGATTCCAATCCCGAACCGTTCGACTTATTGCACCATCACGGCAATCGTGATGCAGTGCCGCGAACGCTCTGGCGCAAGGGCCAGCGAGTAACCAGCATCGACCTGCTACCGGGCAAGGCTGACGGAACCGCTGCTTCGCAGGTCTTGATCTCGGCCGGCACGGTCCTTGAGAATATAAATGTGCCGCCATCCGGCGGATGCGTCGTTTCGGTCAAAGTCAAATTCGACGGCAACCAGGAAGTGCTCAGCTTCCCCGGCTTCCATCAGATATTCTTCTACGGCGACTACAAGCACGAAATGAAGGATTTCTGTCAACTATGTAAATTCGAAGCCCGGATCGTCTGAACGAAGACAGTAAGGAGTAAGAACAAATGCATGAGAAATTAACACGTCGCGATCTTCTGCGAAGTGCGGTCCTGAGCGGTTCGGGCCTGATCATTTTGTCCGACAGTCGCTCGGCGTACACAACCCAGGCCAACGAGAAGCTGAACATCGCCGCTATCGGCGTCGGGGGGCGCGGCGCCGCCGACGTAAACGGTGTTTCCGGCGAGAATATCGTCGCGTTGTGCGATGTAGACGAGGCTCGTGCGGCAAAAAGTTTCGAGAAATTCCCGAAGGCCCGGAAATTCAAAGACTTCCGCAGGATGCTAGACAAGATACACAACAAGATCGACGCGGTCGTCATCGGCACGCCGGACCACACGCACGCTCCGCCCGGGGTGATGGCGATGAAGATGGGTAAACACTGTTATTGCGAGAAACCTCTGACTCACAGTGTGTACGAAGCCAGGGTGATGACGCAGGTCGCCAAAGCGAATAATCTTGTCACTCAGATAGGGACACAGATTCACGCCCGCAACAATTACCGCCGCGCGGTCGAGCTTGTACAGACGGGCGCAATCGGCGAGGTGCGCGATGTTCACGTATGGCTGGGCGCTAATTTCAACGGTCCGCCGATACCGACGGACATGTCGCAGCCCGATGCCCCGGCCGGGCGTCCACCGGTGCCGGAGACGCTCGACTGGGACCTGTGGCTCGGTCCGGCTGAATACAGGCCCTACCATCCCGAATACGCGCCGCACAAATGGCGCTACTGGTGGAACTTCGCAAACGGCCGGCTCGGCGACTTCTTCTGTCACTACTGCGACCTTGCGTTCTGGGCGCTGAAGTTACGGCATCCGCTCACGGTCGAGGCCGAAGGGCCGGTTCACCCGGAGAGCACTGCAAAGTGGACTATAGCTCGCCAGGAGTATGCCGCCCGCGGCGAACTGCCTCCGGTCGCATTAACCTGGTACAACGGCGGCGGCTACCCGGCTCTGGTGAAAGAGAAGAATGTGCCGAGATGGAATAGTGCCGTGCTGTTTATCGGCTCGGAAGGGATGCTGATCGCCGACTACAACAGGCATCAGTTGCTGCCCGAAGAGAAATTCGGCGACTTCACGCCGCCCGATCCGTTCATCCCCAACTCGATCGGCCACCATCGCGAATGGGTCGAAGCCTGCAAAACCGGCGGAGAAACAACGTGCAACTTCGATTACTCCGGCCCGCTGACCGAGGCTGCGCTGCTGTGCAACGTAGCCCTGCGCACCGGCACGAAGATCGAGTGGGACGCAAAGAACCTGAAAGCCGTCGGATGCCCTGAAGCCGACAAGTTCATCCGGCGAGAATACCGCGAAGGTTGGACGCTGTAGCATGTGCACGGCACACCGGATTGTGTCGAGGGCGTCTCGCCCTCGAAGCGCGGGCGGAGCCTGCCCCGAGTTTGCCGAGGGGATGCCCGCGACACGATAGGGTGTGCACTGCACACCGAAACGCGATTGCTGGGCGGTGCCCACCCTACGGGGCGACTACACACCGAAACACTGGTTTACGCGTTTAGCGGATCTTTTGTGTCCCCGTACTCGCGGCGCAACTCTCGGAGCCGACGCTTCAGGTTCGCGATTGTCTCTGTGTGCTCGGGTTTGTCGTACACGTTGAAATGCTCCTGAGGATCGTTCTCCAGATCATAGAGCTCCCAGCATTCCTCAGGCTTTCTGCCTATTCGAATGAGGCCGTAATAGTAGATCAGTTTGTAGCGCCGTGTTCTTATGCCGTAATGACTGGGCCGCGGCGGTTGATGCGTCCAATAATGATAGTACATGGCGTCGCGCCAATCGTCGGGCGTTTTGCCGACCAAATTCTGCCGGAAGCTCCGCCCCTGCATCTTATCGGGAATATCCGCTTCCGCGTAATCCAGAAACAGTTCGGCAAAATCCACATTCAGGATGATGTCCTCCAGAACCGTCCCCGGCTCGATCTCCCTCGGGTAGCGAACAACGAACGGCATGCGAAGCGATTCTTCCAGCATGAACCGCTTGTCGAACATGTTGTGCTCGCCGAGAAAATATCCCTGGTCCGCCGTGTAGATGACGATGGTGTCCCGGCTCTGCCCGGTTTCGTCCAGATATGCGAGCAGTCGGCCAACATTGTCATCGATTCCGGCGACCGCACTTAAGAAATCCCGCATGAATTTCTGATACGTTGCCTTGCGAACGGCTTTAGGATCTTCGCTTTCCACCTTCAGCGGCGGCGGTGAATATCTGTTGGGTCTCTTCATGAACCGTTCGGCAAGAATCTCCAGCGGCCAACCCTCGAAACGCTTGTTCTTCGGACTTTCAGGCCAGAACAAATCCTCCGGCTCGGGAAATTCCGTATCCTTGTATAAGTCGCGGTACCGTTCGTGACTGTAGAAAGGCTCGTGAACGGCCTTGAAATGGCACATAAGGCAGAAAGGCTTGTCCGGCTCCTCTCGGTTTCTGAGCCAATCGAGCGAGAGATCGGCTATAACGTCCGTCGAATGGCCCTCGTACTTTTGCCCCCCCTTCTTCCAATTCTTTTCCGACTCGTACAGGATGGGATTGTGATACCTGCCCTGACCGCGAAGCACATTATAATAGTCGAAACCGGCGGGCTGATTTTTCAAATGCCACTTGCCGATGAGGGCCGTTTCGTAACCTGCGAGCTGAAGGTTTTTGGCTACGTTGTCGGCATCCGGGTTGAGCTTGCCGCGAAGGGTGGTGGCGCCATTGACGTGGCTGTACTGACCCGTGAGGATACTGGCCCGGCTCGGTACACAGATGGAATTCGTGCAGAAGCAGTTTTTCAGAAGCGCCCCTTCTGTCGCGATGCGGTCGATGTTCTTCGTATGCGCGTACTCGCTTAGCCTGAGACCGTAACACCCGATAGCCTGGCTCGTATGGTCGTCCGCCATGATGAAAAGAATGTTCGGCTTGGCCCGCGATCGTCGCGCAAAAGCGCCGGATGGCATTGACGCCGCGAGCGTTGACAGTCCCATAATCTTCACAAATTGCCGTCGATTCATCTTGTCCATTTTATTGCCCTTTCATTTGTGTATTCGTGAGCCAGTCAGTAGGGTGGGACTTGCCCACCGAGGGTCGCGCGACTGTTATGCGCGTATTGCTCATTGCGACGTATTCGCGAGGCAATACGAAATATGCAGGATGAGCATAGTGTTTATGCGCGTCGGAGTCAATGCCCTCTTGCACCATTAACGTTCAGGGGATACAATAAGTCTACAATATGCTTTGATTGTTGAGAACATATCTTCCACACATTTGAAAGGCCTTCGTATGAAACGCTTGCTCACATTGTTTTTCGCTGTTGTTTTGATTGCCGGTTCTGCGCCGGCCAAAGAGGAAGCACGATTGCTGCGATTTCCGGCAATTCACAAGGACCAAATAGTCTTCACGTATGCGGGCGATTTATACAGTGTGGACTCAACCGGCGGTGTGGCCCGAAAGCTTACAAACCACAAAGGCTTTGAAATGTTCGCCCGCTTCTCTCCGGATGGAAAGCATATCGCCTTCACCGGTCAATACGACGGCAACACCGAGGTCTATCGCATGCCGGCGGGCGGCGGCGTGCCCCAGCGCCTGACGCACACGGCAACCTTAGGTCGGGATGATGTATCCGACCGAATGGGACCGAACAACATCGTGATGACCTGGAAGAACGACGGCAAGAGTATAATCTTCCGCTCGCGGATGAAATCTTTCAACAGCTTCAACGGCCGGCTTTATGCCGTGCCCAAGTCGGGAGGGCTCGCCGATGAGCTGCCGCTTCCTCGCGGAGGCTTCTGCTCTTTCTCGCCGAACGACAAGAAGCTCGCCTACAATCGAATATTCCGCGAATTCCGCACGTGGAAACGTTACCGTGGGGGCATGGCGGATGATATCTGGATTTACGACTTCAAGACAAAGAGAGTCGAGAACATCACAGACGACCCCGCTCAGGACATAATCCCGATGTGGGCCGACGATAAGATATTCTTCCTCTCCGACCGGGATGAGAACAAGCGGATGAATCTGTTCGTCTACGATCTCGATTCCAAACAGACCGAAAAGCTCACCAACTTCACCGACTTCGACATCAAGTTTCCTTCGCTGGGGAGAAATGCCATCGTTTTCGAGAACGGCGGCTATATTTATCGCTTCGATATTGAGACCGAAAACTGTGAGAAAGTGGTCGTCCGTATTCAGGAAGATCTTAACGGCGGCAGGAGCGAAATCGTAAGTGTCTCCGACAACGTAACCAACTATGAGATAGCCCCCGACGGCAATCGCGCCTTATTCGGCGCAAGAGGAGATGTTTTCACAATCCCGGCCCAACACGGCCCAACCCGCAATCTTACCGAATCGTCCGGCATTCACGAACGCAACTCCAAATGGTCGCCTAACGGCAAGTGGATCGCGCATATCTCCGACGCCTCGGGTGAGGACGAGATTCATATCATTCCACAGGCTGGCCGCGGCCGGGAAAGGCAGGTCACAAATAACGCCGAGACATACAAGTATCAAATCAAATGGTCGCCCGACAGCAAAAAGATTCTCTGGGCCGACAAGATGCTTCGCCTGCGATTCGTCAATGTAAGCAGCGGCAGGATTACCGAGGTGGACAAATCCGACAGTTGGGAATTCAGGAATTACGCGTGGTCGCCGGACAGCAGGTGGATTGTCTACGCCAAATCCGAAGTCGAGATGATGAACAAGATATATCTTTACTCGCTCAAAGAGAAGGAGTCTTATGAGCTAACAGAGGGCTGGTACTCGGCATCGCGACCTGTTTTCAGCTCTGACGGCAAGTTCGTATTCTTCGTTTCCGACCGGGACTTCAATCCGATCTACAGCAGGACCGAATGGAATCACGCTTACCAGGACATGTCTCGGATATATCTTCTGACGCTGGCAAAAAGCACGGACTCGCCCTTCAAGCCGAAAAGCGACGAAGTTGAAGTAGAGATCGAGAATAAAACAAAGAAAAAGAAGGATGCCGAAGGGAGCGAGCCTAACGATACAAAAGAAAAGCCGGAGAAAGCCGCAAAGAAGAAGAAACAGCGAATCAAAGTCGACATAGACGGCATAAAGGATCGAGTGGTCGTACTGCCGACGGCAGTAGGTAATTACCGGAACCTGAACTCCGTCGGCGACAGTCTATATTATATACGAAGGACCAGCAAAGGCAACAACAGCGGCTTGTTTGTGTATGACCTGAAGGAGCAGGAAGAGACCGGTCTTGGTGATATAGGCGGCTACGAAATA
The DNA here is from genome assembly GCA_964598225.1 of uncultured Pirellulales bacterium. Lineage (GTDB taxonomy): Bacteria > Planctomycetota > Phycisphaerae > Sedimentisphaerales > Anaerobacaceae > SG8-4. Next base: position 51,795 of record CAZRBG010000014.1, on the reverse strand, counting down.
TCGGCCGATCATGAGAAAATGCTGGTCGCCTCCGGCGGCAAGTACGCAATCATCGACCTGCCCAAGTCGAAAATTTCGATGAAAGAGACGCTGGATCTTTCCGGCATGGAAGTCCATCTGAACAAGAGAAAGCAGTGGACACAGATCTTCAATGAATGCTGGCGTCAGATGCGTGAGTTCTTCTACGTCCCCAACATGCACGGCGTCGACTGGCCTGAGATGCGCGAGCGTTACGAGCCGCTCGTTGACTACGTGAATCACCGGGCCGATCTGACTTACGTCATCGGCGAAATGATCGGCGAGCTGAACGTCGGCCACACCTACGTCGGCGGGGGAGAATACCCCAAGCCAAAGAGAATACAACTGGGGCTTCTCGGAGCGGGGGTAGTACACGATTCGAAATCGGGATACTACAGGATCGAGCAAATCCTGCCCGGCCAGAACTGGACCAAAAATATCCGCTCGCCGCTTACTGAGATCGGGGTCGACGCCAAGGAAGGCGATTACATTCTCGCCGTAAACGGCAAATCGACCGACGATGTAAATAACATCTATGAACTGCTGGTCAACAAGGCGGGCAAGCAGGTGACTCTCAAACTCAATTCCACGCCCACCCGCAAGGGAGCACGCGAGGTCGTGGTAGTGCCGACGTCCAGTGAAACCGATCTGTACTATTACGACTGGGTACAGACAAATATCGAGAAAGTCAGCGAAGCAACCGACGGCAAGGTCGGCTATATTCACGTGCCGGATATGGGCCGCAGAGGCCTGAACGAGTTCGTCAAGTATTTCTACCCTCAGATTCGCAAGAAGGCCTTGATCATCGACGTCCGCGGAAACGGCGGCGGCAACGTTTCGCCCATGTTAATCGAAAGGCTGCGGCGGGAAATCGTCATGGTCGACTTCGCCAGAAACACCGCGCCGCACACCGATCCGTCGGCGATGATCTACGGGCCGATGGTCTGCCTGGCAGATGAATTCAGCGCCTCGGACGGCGATCTGTTCACCTATCGCTTCAAGAAACACAATCTCGGCAAAGTGGTCGGCAAGCGCACCTGGGGCGGGGTTGTCGGCATTCGTGGAACGCTGCCGCTGCTGGACGGCGGATTTCTCAACAAGCCTGAATTTTCGCGCTACGACGTCGAAGGCAAGAAGTGGATCATCGAAGGCTACGGCGTCGAACCGGACATCTACGTCGATAACGACCCCGCCAAAGAATACGCCGGCATCGACCAGCAGTTGAACAAGGCAATCGAGGTAATTCTCGAGGAACTGGAAACAAAGGAGAAAGAAATACCGCCGCTGCCGCCATATCCGGTCAGGTAAACCAGAACTAATTGGAAGTGAACAAAATCCCAACCATCGCGCTCGACTTTCGGTGGGGTAAGCCCCACCCTATTTACCGGCGAAACCGGCTCTGCTGATGCCGGCCTGAATGTGTTTATTTGACATGAATAACTTCCAGACGAGGCCGCTTCGAGCGTTTTCTATCATTAAGATCATGGGGCCGTGAGCGATGCCGAAGGTGCGGTCTGAGATCCAGTCTTCGTCGATATTGAATGCGTCCGGCAGGCCGTAACCGCCCTGCTCGGGATCGCGCCAGATTGGTCGGCCATCGACGTTAAGATTTCGCATGTGTCGCAGCGCAGCTATCGCATCGTCTCTCAAAAACGGCAGAGCCATAGCCGCTCCGTACGGCGCCAGAGTCCCGCCCGCTGGGGCGTTGCCCTTCGCACCTCGGGGCTGATGGCCCGGAACGATGTATCTGTTGCCGGGCCCGCTGCAGGCGGTTATGCCCCAGCGATCGCGCCCGTATGTTCTGAAGCGAGTCGCGTTATCTCTGCACCACTCGCGGTTGGCTGCCGCTGCCCGGCGGGTATTCTCGAACCAGTCGACACCCTGAGCATCCCGGCCCGTATTGCGAAAATCGTAGAAGCAGTGAGCAAATGTGTACGTGAAGAACGTGCCGGGCCAGGTGTAGATAAATTGCTCGCCATTGCCGTAGCGCCCCCGAGGGCGCTTCCACTTGATCAGGCAATTAGTAGGCAAACGATACCGTTCGTTCGGCGCCGACAGGCCCAGCAGGCAAATCAGCAGAGCTTCGTCGGTGTACCAGTTCCAGGTGGCTTTCCTGAATCGCCCGGGTCCGTTCGTATTATCGAAGTGCTCCGGCTGCCACGCCATATAAACCTGGCATTTGTCGGGATTTACAAATCGCCGCCAGTTAACGCGAGAAAACAGATCCTCCGCCAACTTTCCACACTCTCCCGAGAAATACCGACCCGCCGTTATCGCGCCGGCCATAAGCAGTGCCGTATCTATCGTCGAAGCTACCTGCTCGTAGCCAAGTCTGGTTGCTTCGCCAGTGTGAAGATCGATATAGTGGCAGAAGACTCCGTGATGATGCGCCGACGAACTCGCGAGAGTCCTCAACGCGCGTAGTACACGCGATTCGGCTTCCTGATGGCTCAGCCACTCGCGTTCGGCGGCTATAGGCATCGCGGCGAGGCCAAAACCAACCGAGGCAATGCTGCAAAATTCAACGCCGGTCTTATCGCGCACGAGTCCGGATTCCGGGTCGGCCTCTTTGACGAAGAACAGGAACGCAGCCTCGGAAATCTCTTCAAGCAAATCGTCATCAGAGATACGGACAGAAACTCGCGATTGACTCGGAAGTGCGAGAAATCCGACGATCAGCAAAACTGTCGTCAATTTTCCTGCCGAAAACCGTCCGATCATTTGGCTTTTCCCATACATACGACGTTGCCGTCAACTGTAGTCATGTACAATCGGCCATAAGCAGCGGCCATACCGTCGAAAACCGGCAGTTCGTCCAGTCGAAGCTCAGCCTGCGTTTGGCCATCCGCCGCCGAGACCGCCCGGAGCATCGCGCCTTTCTTGCCGACGTATGCTTCGACCTGCTCTTGTAGCCGCCGTTGGGCTTCATCGCTGCCGAGGTGCCTTCTGATTTCATTTTCGTCGACAATATCCGCCGGGCCTGCAATGAACAGTGTTTGGTCAGCCATCACCATTGCTCGGACGAACAAAGGTATTTCTTTCGTCCAGTGGTGAAACACCTTGAAGCCTCTCCTTGGATTTCTTTTCTTCTTGCCTTCTGCCTGTTCGACGTCGGCAGCATTCTTCGCCCCCGAGAATAGGTGATGTTCAATCGGTGTTGTCCAGCGGTAGTATTGAGGCTTTCGCCCGTAGCCGTAAACGTTGTCTTCGTCGAAGACGAGAATCTTACCAGCGGGAACGACCTTTCCCGCCCGAGAGTATCCGGCCCAGCCACCGAGGAAACGGCTGCCGTATACCCAATACGTTCGATGCCACCAACTATCGTCCAGAAATCCGGTCGGGCAGAATAAGTGGGCGTGTTCCGGCTGCTGCGTTACAGGTATCGAATATCTCTGGGGATTACCTTCATACGGCAAAGCTTTAAGCGGCAGCCTCTTGCCGGTCAGATCGAACGGCTGCGAGCGCATATAGACCAGCCGACCGTCGCAGGACAGAACATCCGGCAATGAAACGGGCATATTGTGCTGTCTGATATAGTCTTGAATCATCTTCCCCGTTGCACGGTCCCGCTCATCGAGCACTGTCTCCGATAGCAGTCGTCCCGTAGCGGGATCGAGCCGGATCAAACGCATGCCGTCATCGAGAAAAGCCGAGCGACCCGCCACGAAATAAACGACGTCGTCCTGGACCAGGACGCTGCCGTGTACGGGCCAGACGGATTCCAACTGCTCGAACCACATCAGCCTTTGGTCCATCGGAGCCGCTCGGTAACGCCAGATCAGCGCGCCGTCGGACGCCCGGAGGTTGTAGACATAACCATCAGCCGAGCCGAACAGCACCATTGAGCGGAAAATAGTGGGCGGTGAGTCCACTCTCGCTCCGGCAGTATAGCTCCAGAGAATATGGCCCGACTCAGAATCAAGTGCGTACACCGTATGCGAATCTTTCGATGCAAACAATACCTTCCCCCCCGCTATGACGGGACTTGTAAGATTGCCGCCGACTTCGGTCTTCCAGGAGGAGTTAAGGGCCGCCGGAACCGATTTATTCGTTCTGCCGCTTCGGGCGTTGTCATGACGATACGTCGGCCAGTCGTTGGGATTGACTGTTGTCGATTGACTGTTATCAATTTGATTGTAAGCAGGGCCTTTTTGGAGGCGCTCCTTTCGGGCTGCTGAGGCCGTTGTGCGCGGGCCTTTAGCCGGCGCAAGTGCGTTCAAACCATATTGCTTTGCTTCGGGGGCACAGGCACAGGGATTTTGGGGAGCGTATAGAAGTCCGTTTGCCGGCATCACACCATAGAGGCAGGCGCCGCGGACCCAGTGATTGATATCCCAGTGCTCTTTCTCGAAATCGATGAACTCAACGCCCGTTCGCGACATAAGCAAAAATCGTTCTGTAGCCTTGCCGCGGTAACAGCGATGGTGAAACCAGTATGTGTCCACGTCCGGATTGAATTCGCTCACAATCTCGCCTGTGCGAACGTCTCGCCCGAGAAATTTTCCAACCGCGTGGCCGCTCGTTGTCTCGCCGATCCAGACGGTGTCGCCTGCCACAAGGAGGTCCTCGGCAGACGCATAGCCGGAGAGAGGATGAGGCGCTTTCCATAATATCCTGCCGTCCTTAATCGACAAAGCGGTCAAAGTATCGTTCTGATCGACCTTCCAGGATCGATTGCCCTCGGCGGCGAGTTCGCCGCCAGCCAGAAGCACGACGTCGTCGTACAAAACAAGCGTCGGTCCGGATCGAACGGGCCATTTTTCGGCGCGGGCTACCGGTTCGGAACGCCAAATCTGATCGCCGCTTTTCTTGTCCAGGCATAGTAGGCGGTCCCCGCTCAGCATAACAACTCGATTTTCATTCATAGCGAAAGCAAGCTTGACTACGCGGTGCTCGCCCGTCCACAGCACACCACCCGATTCTGCGTTCAGGGCAATCAGTCTGTCGTTTAACTCCTTCGAGGTTTCCCTAAGATCTTCACGTTTAGATTTGCCCGTCGCAGATGGCGCTGATTCCCCGCCGATGCGCGCGAGGATTATGCCGTCGGAGATGAGAATTTCCTCGGTACGGGCAGTGTTCTTATAAGTGTGAATCGTCCGGCCGGTGGCCGCATCGAGCACGCTTATGGGAGCATCCAGACCCAGAGTTACGTACACGCGATCGTCTATTGCAACAAGGCGCCGGGGCAGTTCCGCCGGGCCGCTCTTGAGTCGATGTAAGTGGTCGTACCACGTCTCGATAGAGCGTTTCCACAGAATGGTGCCGTTGAAGGCATCTCGGGCAACCAGTTTCCACTGCGGCTTGATAAGAATCGAAAATCGCGGCGCCTCGTCCACAATGTAAAACAGCCGGCCTCCGGACGTTACGACGGCACTGACGCTGGACATGTGGTCGTGGTGCCTGCCCCATCGCGGGCTGCCCACCCATTGCATACGACGGGGAGGTCCGACCACAGTGTCGTCCGCCACTGCGTTTCCGGCGGCGTCGTGCAGATAATGAGTCCACTCGTCGATATCCTCGGGCCGGGGTTTGACTCTTTTGCTCCAGTTGGCCTCGCCTTTGACGTACGCAACGCCGCCTGGAGCGAGCACCCGCATGATTTCCTTCATGCGAACATCGCCGAGGTCATCCGATACGACCAGATTGACGAGATTATCAATATAAGGCAAATTTCTTCCGTCGAAAACATCAACCGAAACCGTCCCGTAACGATCCCCAACCTTGATATGTTTCCGGGCTTGCGCAACCATTTCAGCGTCCGTATCGAGTCCGTGTACGATGTAACTCTCGCCATTTCCTAATGTTGCAGTCAATTCACCCCTGCCGCAACCCAGGTGAACGATAAGCCCTCCCTGCACTCCGGAACGTTCTTTTATCTGCCTCCAGGTAATATCCCCTGCCGCCTGCAATGTGATGACAAGCAGAATAATGAAAGACACAAAAATCGAGCGGATCGGCAAGCGGATGTTTTTGGTTTCTGACATTCTCATCTGTTCAGGCTCCTTAATGGTCAATTTCGAGCAAGTGTACCAAAATTCACTCGTCCAGAAAAGAGCAATAACCGTCTCGATTGCCCTTGACATGTGGTAATCCCCGCCGTACTATCTCCGGTCGAGAAGGATGTTGGGCTTGATAACTGTAAAAATCAAGTTGCCGGAAAAGAGAATAAAAAAAAATGAAACTATTCGTTCCCAGAGAACTCGACGCTGCGGAAACAAGAATCCCGTTACTACCGACAGATGCCGCCAGGCTGGTAAGTCTCGGCGCAGACGTCGAGGTTCAGAGCGGAATCGGAAAATCCATAGACATCCTGGACGATGCATACGAAGAAGCAGGTATCCAGATGTCGGGTGATCGAGAGGCGTCGCTCTCGGAGGCGGAGATAATCCTGCGCATAAGCGCGCCCGGCGCCGAAGATATTCCGCACCTCGCCGAGGGATGTATCCATATTAGCTACATGGATCCTTTCAATAACGTCGAATTAGTCAAACAATTCGCCGCCGGCAAGGTCAGCGGGATCAGCCTCGAGATGATCCCTCGCACAACCATTGCTCAGAAGATGGACGTTCTTAGTTCTCAGGCCAACCTCGCCGGCTACGTCGCTGTAATCATGGCGGCTAAGCGTCTGAAAAAGATTCTCCCCATGATGATGACGGCGGCAGGCACCATTGCTCCGGCACGCGTTTTCATAATAGGCGCGGGAGTAGCGGGCCTGCAGGCGATAGCAACAGCCAAGCGTTTGGGCGCCCGAGTCGACGCTTTCGACGTTCGCCCGGAAGCCCGGGAGCAAATTCTTTCGCTGGGTGCGAAACCTCTCAAAGTGGATCTTGGCGAAACGGGTAAGACCAAAGACGGATACGCCAAACAGTTGACCGACGTTCAGATCGAAAAGCAGCGCCTTGCGATGGCAAAAATGTGCGCCCAATCTGACGTTGTCATCACGACGGCAAAAGTCTTCGGCAGGAAGGCGCCTTTGATTGTAACTAACGACATGTTAGACGGCATGAAGCCCGGCAGCGTCGTGATCGATCTGGCTGTCGAGACAGGCGGCAACGTGGAGGCTTCGGAACCGGGCAAGAAGATCGAGCGAAAAGGTGTTACAGTCATAGGAAAGCCCGAAATAGAGCGTGAGGTTCCCGTCGCCGCGAGCCAGGTGTTTTCGAGTAACATGTACAATTTCCTCGAGCATTTCTGGGACAAAGAAGCTAAAAGCTTCAAACTCGACCGAGATGACGAGATCATGCAGGGCTGCCTTGTCACCCACGACGGCGAAATTGTAAACGAGGCGCTTAAGAACGCCGCAGGCTAAAGGAGATCGGCCATGGACTTAAATCCGGAAATGATGCCGCTTCTGTTCTTCATTTTCGTGTTAGCGATGCTGCTCGGCGTCGAGCTGATAAGGAAAGTTCCGTCACAGTTGCATACGCCGCTGATGTCCGGTTCCAATGCGATCTCCGGGATAACCATTGTCGGAGCCCTGATCGCAACGGGACGAACGGATAGCGAGATCGCCGTGACCGTGCTCGGGACTCTGGCTGTGACATTCGCCACAATCAACGTCGTGGGCGGATATCTTGTCACCGATCGAATGCTCAAAATGTTCAAGGGTAAGAACAAGCGGGGAGGAAAGTCGTGAACCCCGAAATCATCAGAGGCATCTGTTATATCGCAGCGTCGATTTTCTTCGTGTTCGGCCTGAAAATGCTCAGCTCGCCGTCAACGGCGAGGAAGGGGAACATGGTCTCGGCCATCGGGATGCTGATCGCCGTAGTGACGGCGCTGTCGGCTATGGCGGAGATCAGATGGGCATGGATCATTGCCGGCGCCGCTATCGGCGCCACCATCGGCATTCTGGCGGCGCGACTGGTGAAGATGACGTCGATGCCTCAGATGGTGGGATTGTTCAACGGCTTCGGCGGCACGGCCAGTTTGCTGGTGGGCTGGGCGGAGTTTCACGGCAGATGGGCCGGGGCCGATGAGACCCGGCTCTTCACCATGATAACAATGCTTCTTACCGTACTGATCGGCGGCGTAACGTTCTCCGGCAGTCTGGTTGCGTATGGAAAGCTTTCCGGTGTGATTTCGGGAAAACCCACACTATACAAAGGTCAAAACGCCTACAATTCCATTATTCTCATATCGATCCTGGCCCTGGGAATATTCTTTTGCACGCAGAAACTCGGAGAAGTTGAAGACGCCGGAGTCATTATAGTTTACCTCGCTCTGCTTGGCGTCGCGGTGATGGCGTTGGTACTTGGCGTGCTCAGCACAATCTGTATCGGCGGGGCCGACATGCCGGTGGTCATTTGCCTGCTCAACAGTTACTCGGGCCTGGCGGCATGCGCCGCCGGATTCGTCATCAACAATAATGTCTTGATCGTATCCGGCTCACTGGTCGGAGCCTCCGGCATTATCCTGACCAACATTATGTGCAAAGCGATGAATCGTTCGCTGGCGAATGTCCTATTCAGCGGCTTCGGTTCTACGACGTCGGCTAAGGGCGCCGCTTATCAGGGCGAGGCAAAACCTGTAGGCGTTGAAGATGCATACCTGATTCTTGAAGCAGCGCGAAACGTCGTTTTCATACCGGGTTACGGCATGGCCGTCGCTCAGGCCCAGCACGTAGTCAGAGAGCTTGGAGATCTTCTTATCGAAAATGGCGCGGAAGTGAAGTATTGCATACACCCGGTGGCAGGACGAATGCCGGGACACATGAACGTGCTGCTGGCCGAGGCGAATGTCCCTTACGAGCAACTCGTAGAACCCCAGGATGTGAATCCGACGATCGAGATTGTGGACGTCGCCGTTGTTATCGGTGCAAACGACGTCGTTAACCCCGCGGCCCGAGAAGATCAGAACAGCCCGCTCTGGGGCATGCCAGTTATCGACGTAGATCGTTCGCGAACGTGCATAGTGCTGAAAAGATCACTGAATCCGGGATTTGCAGGCGTGGACAATCCGCTCTTCTTCAAGGACAACACCAGGATGCTCTTCGGCGACGCCAAGGATTCGGTCACTCAGTTGGTCTCCGAGTTCAAACATTAGCACCGCGCTTAGCCCCTCCTGTCATTTCGACCGAGCGAAGCGAGCGGAGAAATCCGGTCACGAGCGAAAACAATTCCAGTCTTGTCAGTTACGAAGCTAATTTTGGATTACTGCCGCTGTACGAAGCAATTACAATAATCCAATCGGGATTGGTCGCCCTATCGCTTTTCCAGAGGTACATACGCTCTCGGGGCAGGTCCGTCAAACAAAGCCTTCGGCCGAAACAGTCTGTTGTCCTTTCGCTGTTCGAGAACGTGAGCGAGCCAGCCGGCGCTTCGCGCCGCCGCGAACATGGGTGTGAACAGATTCCGGGGTATGCCGAGCATGGTATAGACCGCACCGGAGAAGAAGTCCACATTCGGGTATATAGGCTTGCCCTTTTTCTCCATACGGGTGCGGAATCCATCCTCAATTTCCTTGAGTAGCTCGAAAAGCTCAAGCTCGCCTTTCTCGCGGGCAAGGTCCTCAAGCATCTTTTCCATCACGATAGCACGAGGGTCTTTCGCTTTGTAGACCCGGTGCCCCATACCCATTACTTTACGATGTTCGTTGAGTGCTTTGTCGAGCCAGGGATCAACATTACCCTTCGACCCGATGTCATCGACCATGTTCATGACACGCTCATTTGCACCACCGTGCAGAAAACCGGCAAGAGCCCCTATTGCCGCTGAGATACTGCAATAACAGGTCGAATAGGTGGAGGCAACTACACGAGCGGTAAACGTCGAAGCATTGAAGCCGTGCTCTGCGTGCAGCAGCAGGCACGTATCGAGGATTCGGCCTTCCCCGGGCGACGGTTCTTCACCGCGAAGCTGATAGAGAAAATTCGCCCCCTGCGAAAGATCGGGACGCGATTCGACGTAATCCTTGCCGTCGCAGAAGCGCTGGTAAGTGGCAATGACGGTCGCCATCTGAGCGATCTGATGCAGAGTCCGGCGGCAATTGCACTTGTCCGAGTGTTGAATTTTGTGCTCGACAGAGCTGCTCAGGTAAGATATGACCGATTGCAGCAGTTCCATCGGCGAACCAAGCGGGGGAAAATCGCGAATCATGTTCCGAATGGGCGGTGACAAATCGCGGCTTTGGCGCATCCGACCTGAAAAGTCTTCCAACTCCTGCTTCGAAGGAAGCTTTTCATAGAGCAGAAGATATGTAACCTCCTCGAAAGACGAATGTTGCGCCAAATCTTCTATGGAGTATCCGCGATAGTAGAGCTTTCCGTTCGCTCCGTCGATCTGACAAATTTCCGACTCGGCGGCGATCACGCCTTCCAGCCCTTTTGCGTATTCTGTTTCACTCACGATTTTCTCCTTCTTGCCTTTTTCATCTTTTTCATACCGAACTTAAGTATTTACCTAAACATACGTCCTCGCGTTCCTTTTGTTTCAGCGTTTCTTCGGCGCCGAGTGGATTGACCGGTTGCCCACAGCAAGTGCCGCTTCCATAACCGCTTCCGACAGAGTCGGATGAGAGTGCACCGTTCGGGCTATGTCCTCGGCGCTACCGCCAAACTCAATCGCCTCAACGGCCTCTGCGATAAGCTCGGATGTGTTCGGTCCGATCATATGCACTCCCCGAACCCGATCGGTTCCTTTCTCGGCCAGAATCTTCACGAAACCGTCGCTGCTGTCCGCCGCCAGGGCCCGTCCGTTCGCTCGGAAATGGAAGATACCGGCATCGAACTCGACTTGCGCCTCGTTTAATTGATCCTCGGTCTTGCCCACAACGGCCACTTCGGGCCAGGTATACACCACGCTCGCTATGGCATCGTAGTTGACCTGCCCGGGCTTGCCGGCGATTATCTCAACGGCAGCTACGCCCTCGGCTTCGGCCTTATGCGCGAGCATCGGCCTTCCGATTACATCACCGATGGCGTATACGCCCTCGATGTCGGTCATGAATCTTTCATCAACAGATACACGTCCACTCTTTTCATCCGCAGCAACGCCGATATCTTCTAGTCCGAGGCCGGAGGTATACGGTCGCCTGCCGGCTGCAACGAGAATCTTGTCCGCACCCAACTCTACAGTGGAATCGTCCGGAGTTTTCACCGTCGCTTTGCCCTTGCCGTTTGATAGCTCACATTTCTCAACAGCGGACCCGGTCATGATTTTGACGCCCTGCCTGGAGAGGATGCGTTCCAGCAATTGGCTGATCTGCTTATCGCAGCCCGGCAGTAATTGCTCCATTAGCTCGACGACAGTGACGCTCGAACCGAGTCTGGCCCAGACACTGGCCAGCTCCAAACCGACCGCGCCGCCTCCGACGACAACCAGCTCGTCAGGGACTGCGCCGAATTCTAAAGCATCGGTGGAATCAACTATCAGGTCATGATCGAAAGTAAGATTCGGCAAAGTTGCGGGCGCGCTGCCGGTTGCAATAATGATATTTTCAGCCTTTATGACCTGGACTGTTTGTCCATCGGCCTCAACTTTAACCTCGTGCGATGACTCGAACGATCCGTTTCCCTTGAACGTGGTCACCTTGTTCGACTTCAGCAATGAAGCGACACCGCCGGTAAGGCCGCTCACGACCTTATTCTTTCGGGCCATCATTGCCGAAAGGTCGAGATGAACTCCATCAACGATGATCCCGTGTCTGCCGGCGCTTTCCCTGGTCTCGGCATATCGATGGCTCGATTCGAGCAAAGCCTTGGAGGGTATGCATCCGACGTTTAGACACGTCCCTCCGAATGTGTCGCACTTCTCCACCAGCGCGGTATTAAGTCCCAGTTGCGAGGCTCTCAGGGCGGCAACGTAACCGCCCGGTCCGGATCCGATTATGACTATATTATACTCTGTATCATTACCCATATTTTCGCCTATTACAGCTCCAACAGCAGCATGTCAGGCTGCTCGATAAACTCTTTGATCCTTGCTAAAAATCCAACTGCGTCCCGTCCGTCGATCACCTGATGGTCATACGTTAAGGCCACGTACATCATCGGTCGAATCACGATCTGGTCGTCGATAGCTACCGGCCTTTTCTTGATCGCGTGCATGCCGAGAATCGCCGTCTGAGGATATGCCGGGATCGGTGTGGAAAGAAGCGATCCGAAGATGCCGCCGTTCGTGATCGTGAATGTTCCACCGGTCAGCTCGTCCGGCACGAGCTTTTTTTCGCCGGCGCGCTGTGCCAGCGACGCAATCATCGTCTCTATTTCGGCAAAGTGAAGTTTATCGGCACCGCGAATATTCGGAACGATCAATCCCTCTTCTATCGAGATTGCCACACCGATATCGTAGAAATATTTGTAAATGATGTCGGCGCCGTCGATCTCGGTATTGACACAGGCAAATTCCTTGAGCGCCTGACAGCACGCTTTGACGAAGAACGACATGAAACCGATCTTGATTCCGTGCTCCTTTTCAAACTGAGCCTTGTATTGGGTCCTGATATCGATGACCTTTTGCATATCGATTTCATTGAACGTCGTAAGATATGCCGAACTCTGCGTTGCCTGGACCAGTCGCTCGGCCGTTCTTCTTCGAATTCGGGACATGGGCACGCGCTCGCTGCGACGCTCACCGACATCCTGGCCTGCAACCGCGGCAGGAGCAGACGCCACAGACGGCGGCCTGCCAGCCGGCACAGCAGGTTGACTTTGAGCGGGAGGCTTCTTTGCAGTTTCCGTAGCTTGAGGCGGCGGTGGAGCCGCAGACTTTGCCGGCGGGGCTTCCCCGGCGGATTTTTCCGGCTCTTTCTGTTGTTCGGCGGCACGAAGAGCGTCTTCTTTGGTAATCCGGCCGTCTTTTCCGGTCCCTTCAATGGCGCCGGTGTCGAGGTTGTGCTCGGCAACGATTCGTCTTACCGCCGGTGAGAGAGCCTCAGACTTGCCTTCTTGTTCCTCCGGAACGGCGGCTTCGGGTTCTCCCTTTGTCGAAGGTTCTTCTTCAGTCTTAGCTTCTGCCTCACCCAGCATTGCAACTGTCTGTCCGATCTCTACCTCGGTCCCTTCGGCGACCTTGATCTCAAGCACGCCGGAACCCGGCGATGGAATCTCGAGAACCGCCTTGTCAGTTTCCAGATCGAAAAGTATCTCGCCATCCTTGACGGAATCGCCGTTTTGCTTGCGCCAGCCGACTATGACACCGGAAGTGATCGATTCACCGACCGACGGAACTTTAATCTCTTCTTTCATAGCGCTTCCTCTATCAGCTTTTTCTGCTGCTCTTTAAACTGTCTGTACAACCCGGTCGCACTGGTTGCGCTCTCTCCTCTGCCGATGTACCGAAGCTCGATCTTCGGAAAATGCAGGGAGAATCGCTCGCGAATGTAAGCCCACGCGCCGTAATTCTTATGCTCTTCCTGAACCCACGCGATTTCCTTCGCTTTCGAGTATTTTTCAAGGCACTCCCCGATTGCCCGACCCGGGAAAGGGTATAGAAACTCCAGCCGAACAATCGCCGTGTCGTTGCGTTCGGTCTCGTCGCGCCGTGCAAGCAGTTCGTAATAAATCTTACCCGAACACAGCAGCAGGCGCTCGGCACTCTCCGGATCGAAGGAGTCGTCCAGCACATACTGAAAGCCGCCATCCGCCAGATCTGTAACACCGGAGATGACTTTCGGATGTCGCAAGAGGCTTTTCGGCGTCATTATTATCAGCGGCTTGCGGCAGCTCATCTTTATTTGCCGCCTGAGCACATGGAAATATTGGGCCGGCGTTGTGACGTTGCAAACCTGGATATTGTCGCATGCGGCCAGCTCCAGGAATCTTTCCAGATGCCCGCTGGAATGGTCTGGTCCCTGGCCTTCGCTGCCGTGGGGCAGCAGGAGCACCAGGCCGCTCGACCTGTTCCATTTACTCTCTGCCGATACGACGTAATTATCAATAATGACCTGCCCTCCGTTAGCAAAATCACCGAACTGCGCCTCCCATATGACAAGAGCATTGGGACTGACTAACGAGTAGCCGTACTCGAAACCCATTATGGAGTATTCGGAAAGGGGGCTGTCGTACGCAGCCAGATAAGTCCGCCCGGAATCGAGCGCTTCCAATGGAGTGTAAGGGCGGGGATGGTCACTCTCGACGTCCCACCATGTCAAATGCCTCTGGGAAAACGTGCCGCGAACCGAGTCCTCACCACTGATCCGCACGAGGATGCCCTCCCGCAACAGCGACCCGAACGCCAGAGCCTCGGCCAACGACCAGTCAATCAGAGATTTCTCCGCGAACGTCTTTTTCTTGCGCGAAAGAATTCGATTCAAAGTAGGATGAACGTGAAATCCTTCCGGCACTTCCATGATCTGCCGACCCAAGTCCTGCAACCCGGCTTCTTCGACGCCGGTATCCACCGGTTCGTCCGAGTATTCCTGCTCAATTTCATCCCACTCGGGTCCCTGGCTGGTGTTGATGTTTCTAACCGGCTCGGCTTTCTCGTGTTTTGACGCCTTCTTAAGCGCCTCGACGTGCTTCTGAGTTATCGAGTCTTGTTCCTGCTGGCTAATGACACCTGTCTGGGCTAATTGTCGCCCGTAAACAGCCCCGACGCCGGGGTGGTCTTTGATAAGCCTGTACATGTAAGGCTGGGTAAAGGACGGTTCATCCGCCTCGTTGTGCCCGTATTTACGATAACAGAAAACATCAATAACGCAGTCGCTACCGAAAGTCTGCCTGAACTGCAGCGCCAAATCCGCCACATACACAAGGGCCTCCGGATCGTCGCCGTTGACGTGAAAGATGGGTATAGGAAGAGCTTTAGCAACGTCCGTCGGAAAAAGGGAGGAGCGAGCGTCTCGTGCCGAGGTGGTAAAACCTATTTGATTGTTTATTACAATGTGAATGGTTCCGCCGGTCGCATAACCTTTCAGACGCGAGAGGTTAAGAATCTCGGCAACAACTCCCTGCCCGCTGAACGCCGCGTCGCCGTGCAGAAGAACGGGCAGGACGCTCTTTCTCTGATGGTCTTTCTTCCTGTCCTGTAGTGCGCGAGCTTTGCCCAGAACCACGGCGTCAATCGACTCTAAGTGACTGGCATTTGCGCACATGCTGATATGAGCGGTTCCGCCGTCATCGAGAATATGGTCGGTTTCGTAGCCGATATGGTACTTGACGTCTCCGCTGCCGCCGTACATGCCGGGGGCGAAATGTTCCTCGAAGGTCGAAAACAGTTCTTCCGGCGTCATGTGGAGGATAGTATTGAGAATCGACAGCCGCCCCCGGTGCGTAGTGCCGATCACAAAATCCTCGATGTCGTATCGCGAGGCGCTGTCCACCAGAAAATGCAATCCCGGTATGATCGCCTCGGAGCCTTCGAGCGAGAACCGCTTCTGCCCCACGTAAAACTGGTGCAGCGTACGCTCAAGCGCCTCGGTTCTGAGCAGGTCTTCGAGTATGATTCCCTTCTGGTTCGAGTCGAGTGAAGGCCGGTTCCGCGTGGTCTCCATCTTTTCGATGAGCCAGCGTCGTATGTTCTTATCCTGAATGTGGAGGAATTCCACACCGATCGATCCGCAGTAAGTCTCGCGAAAAGCCTCGATAATGTCCCGCAACGGTGCCGGAGACGGCTTCATAAACCTGCCGGCGGAGAAAACCGTATCGAGATCGCTCGGGGAAATACCGAACTGTTCGAGCGTCAACTGCTCATAGGCAACACCATCTTGCCGGTGGAGATAATCGTGATTGGGCTTGCCGTCATCACCCAGCGGATTCAGACGCGCGTACAGGTAACCTATGTCACGATAAGCCCAGAGCATGCTGTCGACGCGACTTTGCCTGTAAGCCATGTCGCTCCCGGGCGCTTCGCGCTCCACCTGAACTCGCGCACCGTCCGGCATCGCAGCCCGGCGAAAATAATCGCTCCACGCCGGCCCGACCGCAGAGGGATTTCTTTCCCACTCGCTGTATAACTTTTCAATGTAGGACAAATTTTCCATCTTCTGCAAAATTCCGCCCGATCGGATTGGCGTTCGAACCTTCCACAAAAAGTTTCTCATTCCTGATAAGAATCCTACCAGTGGCCCGCTCGCGCGTCAATGGAAAACCTCCTCCGGCCTTCAGAGGGCGTGCCCTTTCAGATGGCATCCGGGATTTGATCGGGCCTGTCGACGACGACAACGCCTGCATCCTTAAGCGCCTCGACCTTTTCTTCGGCACCGCCCTTGCCGCCGGAAATAATCGCGCCCGCGTGGCCCATTCGTTTACCCGGGGGTGCCGTACGCCCGGATATGAATGCGACGACTTTCTTGCTCATGGACGTCTTTACGAATTCGGCAGCCTCTTCTTCGGCCTCGCCTCCTATCTCGCCGATGAGGACAATCGCATCGGTCCGCTCATCCATCTCGAACATCTCCAGCAGCTCGACGTATCCTGTGCCGACGATTGGGTCTCCGCCGATACCGATACAGGTTGACTGGCCAAGATTATTCTCGGTGAGATCATAGACAACCTCATACGTCAGGGTCCCGCTGCGCGAAATCACTCCGACGCCGCCGGTCTTGTGAATCTGTCCGGGCATGATCCCGACCTTGCATTTGCCGGGCGAGATTACGCCGGGACAGTTGGGCCCGATCAGGCACACCTTCTTTTCTTTAAGCTCGTGATGCAAATCGACCATTCTCAGAATCGCAATGCCCTCGGTGATACAGACGACCAGAGATATTCCGCTGTCGGCCGCTTCACGAACCGCGTCGGGAGCAAAAACAGCCGGAACAAAAATGACCGAGCATTGAGCGCCGGTCTTTTCCACGGCTTCTGCGACCGTATTGAAGACGGGTATTTCGCCCACTCTGCGTCCGCCCTTGCCGGGTGTGACACCAGCGACCACCTTCGTGCCGTACTCAAGCATCGACGCGGCATGAAACGAGCCGTCTCGCCCGGTTATTCCCTGCACGACAACCCTCGTCTGTTCGTCGACGAGAATGCTCATAAGCGCCACCCTCCCTTCGCAGAGGCTACCGCCTGCTCTATAGCGTCGTTCATCCGCCGAGTCGCGACCAGGCCGGCTTCGCTGAGCATGTTACGGCCCTTTTCTCCATTGGTGCCGATCAATCTGATGACTATCGGAAGGCTGATGTCGAGTTGATCGCGAGCCCAAAGTATTCCCTGCGCCACGTCGTCGCAGCGGGTGATTCCCCCGAAAATATTGACCAGGATAACTTTGAGCTGTTCGTTTCGCAGCAGGATACGCATCGCGTCGAGTACCTTTTGTGGACTGGAACTTCCGCCAACGTCGAGAAAGTTGGCAGGGCTTCCGCCGGCGAGTTTGATACAGTCCATCGTCGCCATCGCCAGACCGGCGCCGTTGACCATGCAGCCTATCTCGCCCGAGAGGCTGACAAAACTCAATCCCGCCTCTCTTGCTTCGATTTCGTCGGCCGTATATTCTTCGGGATTTCGCAATTCGGCCAGTTCGGGATGCTGCGGCACGCCGTTATCGTCGAGGACAATTTTTGCGTCGGCGGCGATCAACCGGCCATCTCCGGTCACTCCAAGCGGATTGACCTCAACCAGCGAGCAATCCTTCTCGCGAAACATTCGATTCATGCTTTGCACGATTTTCACGGCCTGATCCAGCAACGCCCTTTCCTCAAATGATTCTTCGAGCCACTTTTCCAGAGAATCCTCACTGTTCGAAGACAGTGTAAATCGCCTGATCTTTTCCGGTTCTCGCTCGGCGATCTCTTCGATATCCATCCCGCCGGCGGCACTTATTATGAGGATAACTTGTTTGCTTTTGCGATCCACCGTAATTGCAAAGTAGTACTCCGCTTCGATTTCCAGCCGTTCGGCCACCAGAACTTTTTTAACGGGAAAATCCTTGACGGACATCCCAAGAATCTGCTCGGCAGCAGATTCGGCTTCATCCTGCGATGATACCCCCTTGATCGCTCCAGCCTTGCCGCGACCGCCGGTCAGAACCTGCCCCTTGATTACTGCGCTGCCGCCCAGACCGGCGGCGGCTTTGCCGGCTTCCTCGGCGGTGCAAGCCGGTTCGCCTTTTGGCACGGGAATGCCGTACTGCTCGAACAACCCACGAGCTTGATACTCATGTAACTTAATCGTTCTGCTCCTTAAATGCTTTGATCCGACGTTTGGTCAAATTTATATTCTTCGTAACTTTGATGCCGCGAGGACATACGCGCGTGCACTGCAGATGATTCTCGCACGGCCAGACACCATGCGGATCATCGAGCACGTCCAGTCGCGGGCCTATTCCTTCATCCCTGCTGTCGAATACGAATCGAGCCGCCTGCACGACCGCCGCTGGCCCGACGAAATCGGGGTCCTTTTCCCTCACAACCGGACAGGACGAATGGCAGCACGCGCAGAGAATGCACTTGGTCGGGTCGTCGAATTTTTTCCGCTCATCCGGCATTTGGATAATTTCGGCGCGCCCGGCTTTCCTGGCAGGGATAAGAAACGGCTTGACCACACGATAGAACTCGAAGAAGCGCGTATAATCGACCATCAGATCGCGCTGCACGGGCAGAAACCTCAGAGGTTCAATAGTCACCACGTCGCCGTCATCTTCGGCTACTTCTCTCACGAGGGTCTTGCACGCAAGCCGCTCTACGCCGTTGATAGTCATCGCATCCGAACCGCACACGCCGTGAGCGCAGCTCTTGCGAAAAGACAGCGTCCCGTCCACGTTCCGCTTGATGTACATCAGCGAATCCAGAAGCCGGTCGGTCGGCTCGGCGGTTATCTCGAAATCCTGAAACCCCGGCCCTTCGTCTGTCTCAGGATTGTAACGGCTTATTCTTAATGTTATATTCATAGATAACTCCGACTAATACTTTCTCGGCTTGGGCTTCCAGATAGATAAATCCACTTCTTTGGCGTCAATTCGCACCGAGTCGTCTTCGAGCCGGGCGAGTGTGTGCTTGAGATAATTATCATCATCACGCTCCGGAAAATCCTCGCGCGCGTGTGCGCCGCGGCTTTCCTTGCGGTCATTCGCAGATGCCGCCGTTACAATCGCCAGGTCGAGCAGATTCTGAAGCTCGAGTAAATCCAACAGATCGGTATTATATGCTTTGCTCGCATCACCAACGGGCACGTGTTCTGTTGCCCGGCGCAGTTCCCGGAGCCTTTGCAGGGCCCCGTTCATCTCATCGCCGCGCCGGTAGATTCCGACCGAATCCATCATCATAGTCTTCATTGACGAGCGGATCCTCTCGGCCTGCTCGCTGCCCTTTTGCTTGCTCAGCCCGCTCATCAACTCTTCAGCCCAATCCGAGGCATCCGGTGAGACTTTGGCCGAATCCGCCTGGTTGACGAATTCCAACATGTGTAGCCCGGCGCGTCTGCCGAACACGATCAGATCGACCAGGCTGTTTGTCCCCAAGCGGTTGGCGCCGTGTACGGAAACGCAGGCGCATTCACCGGCGGCGTACAGGCCCTCGTACATCCCGCACCGACCGTCGGCGACTACCCGTCCGTCGAGGTCGGTTGGAATCCCGCCCATGCCGTAGTGCGCTGTGGGCTGTACGGGTATCGGCTTTTCCGCCGGGTCCAGACTGAGGTAAGTCCGGCAGAAATCGCTTATGTCGGGCAATTTCTTATCGAGAACTTCCTTGCCAAGATGCGTCGCGTCGAGCAGAAGGTAGTCATCTATTGTCCCCTCGCCGAGTATTCCCCGGCCCTGGCGAATCTCTGTCAGCATTGCCCTTGCGATCATGTCTCGCGGGGCGAGATCAAGCAGGGTTGGAGCGTATTCTTCCATGAAGCGATCGCCGTTGCGGTTTCTGAGAATTCCTCCCTCGCCGCGAACGCCTTCTGTGATTAGTATTCCCATGCCGCGAATGCCGGTCGGGTGGAACTGGAAGAATTCCATGTCCTCGAGCGGAACTCCCCGCCGGGCGAGAACTGCCAGACCGTCGCCGGTATTGGCGTACGCATTCGACGTGGTGCGATACATCCGTCCGAAACCGCCGGTCGCGATCATAACGGCCTTGGACCCGAAAACATGCAGGTCGCCCGTGGCCAACTCCAGAGCAACGACGCCCTTACACTTGTGATCTTCGATCAGTATGTCCACAAGATGAAATTCGTCGAAGAAGGCGACTTCGTTCTTAATACATTGCTGGTACAGCGTCTGAAGTATCATGTGGCCGGTACGGTCTGCGGCGTAACACGCCCGGCGGACGGCCGCCTCGCCGAAATTTCGAGTATGGCCGCCGAAGCGTCTCTGATCGATTTTGCCCTCCGGCGTTCGGCTAAACGGCAGGCCTCGGTTCTCAAGATCGTACACGGCCTGCACCGCATCGTCGGCCAGAATTGCCGCGGCTTTCTGATCGACCAGATAGTCGCCGCCTTTGACTGTGTCGAACGCATGCCACTCGGGCTTGTCCTCTTCGAGGTTGCCCAGAGCTGCGCCGATTCCGCCCTGAGCAGCACCGGTATGACTCCGGATCGGCAGCAATTTCGAGATAACCGCGGTCCTGTTCGCTCCTTTTGCCCGGCTGGCTTCGAGCGCGGCATACAGTCCTGCACCTCCCGAGCCGACGATCACAGCGTCAAATTCATGTTTCAATGCCTTTGCCATGATACCCTTTCGTACTTATGGCTATTTCTTCTGCTTCGCGAGATTCAGAATGCCGCCCGCCAGCAGGATGCCCCGTTGACGATCTGAGATTTCCAATTTAGTCATAATCTCCTTACTCTCGACCAGAACCCGAATATTCTCAGAACCCTCAGCAACGGCCTGTTTTATCCCCGGTATGGAGATTCTGTCGCCCTGTTTAACCCCGTTGTAATCCGCTGGATTTGCAAAACACAACGGCACAATCCCGAAGTTGACCAGGTTTGCTTTGTGAATCCGGGCGAAACTTTTTGTGAGTTTGGCACATACTCCAAGATACCTTGGCGCCAGAGCCGCGTGCTCACGAGATGAACCCTGGCCGTAATTCTCACCGCCAACCACTACACCGCCTCCCTGTGCCTTTGCACGTGCAGGGAACTCAGGGTCGATAATCTCGAAGACAAAATCACTTATCGCCGGGATATTGCTGCGATAAGGCAAGACTCTGCTGCCGGCGGGCATGATGATGTCGGTGCTGATGTTGTCCTCGACCTTGATTAAAACGGAGGCCTCAAGCGTATCCGGCAACGGCGGGAAATCCGGCATGGGTTTGATGTTGGGTCCTCTAACGACCTCCACCTTCGACGAATCCTGAGGCGGCTCGACGAACCAGTCGCTTCTGGACTTGAACTTGCTGGGGTACTTTATTTCCGGAGCATTTCCGAGAGTGCGTGGATCGGTAATCTTGCCGGCAAGTGCAGACGCCGCCGCAGTTTCCGGCGAGCAGAGGTATACCTGATCGTCTTTCGTGCCGCTCCGGCCTTTGAAATTACGGGGGAAAGTTCGCAGCGAGACGGTTCCCGTAGCCGGGGCCTGTCCCATGCCAATGCAGCCGAGACAGCCGGATTCATGAACTCGCGCCCCGGCCTCTACGAGAGCAGTGATGCCCCCGGCTTCCAGGACATTGTCGAGGGTCTGCCGGCTGCCGGTGTTTATTTCGAAGCTGACGTTAGGGTGTCTGGTCTTGCCCTCCATGATCTTTGCGGCGACCATAAAATCGCGATAGCTGCCGTTACACGACGAGCCAACGATGACCTGGTGGACGTCGATATCCTGCAGATCGGCGGCCCGCTTGACGTTGTCCGGATTAGACGGGCACGCAACCACAGGCTCGATCTTACTGAGATCGATCTCGGTTAGCTCGCTCCACTCGGGATTCGACCCGGCTTTCAACTCGCGCCAAGCGTCCTCGCGCCCATTCTGCCTGAGAAACAGTTTCGTTTCCTCGTCGGAAGGAAAGACAGCAGCGGTGAATCCCATATCTACGGACATGTTCGCGATGGTCGCGCGCGCCGCCATGTCCATGTTCTTGACGCCCGGACCGAAGAATTCCATGACCTTGCCGGTGCCGGCCTTACAGGAATATTTCCCCAGGAGATGGAGTATCAGGTCCTTGCCGGAAACATACGGCTCGAACGAGTTCTCGACGTAGATGCCCCAGACCTTAGGTGTCTCGATATAATAAGGATATCCCGCCATTGCCATAGCGACTTCGACCCCGCCTGCGCCCATGGCCAGCATTCCCAGGCAGCCGCCGGTTGTTGTGTGACTATCTGAACCCAGCAGAGTTTGACCGGGAATGCCGAATCGCTGTCGATGCACGTGATGAGAGACGCCATTGCCAGGCGGTGAGAAAATGACGCCGAACTTGGCGGCGCACGATTGAAGGAATCTGTGATCGTCGGCGTTGCGCGAGTCGGTCTGAATGATGTTGTGATCGACGTAGCTTACGGCGACTTCAGGCTTTACCCTGGGAATTCCGAGCGATTCGAACTCGAGGTATACCATCGTCCCTGTCGCATCCTGGGTCAGTGTCTGGTCGATCTTCAGGCCGATCTCGGCTCCTTCCTCGATTTTGCCCTTAACTAAGTGCGCGCTTAGTATCTGTTCAGTGATAGTGTCTTTCATAACCACACTTCCTTCTCCCGTTAGAACTTAAATTTGTAGTTTGTATGGTGGGGCTTGCCCCACCGAGCGCTAATGGTGGAGCAAGCCCCACCATACCTGTCAGCCCGGGCCGGTCATTTTATCCGGAACGACCAGTCGGTCGAATTCTTCGGCGCTCAATATGCCTGACGACACTGCGGCTTCCTTCAGAGTTGTCCCCCGTGCGTGTGCCTCTTTGGCGATTTGCGCCGCCTTGTCGTATCCTATATGCGGATTGAGTGCAGTCACCAGCATTAATGAATTCTTCACGTATGCGCGTATCACTTGTTCGTTAGCCTCAATGCCGGCGACGCACTTTTCACCGAAGCTCCGGCAGCCGTCACTGAGGAGCCGAATCGATTGCAGCAGATTATAGATTATGACCGGCTTGTAAACATTCAGCTCGAAATTCCCCGAGGCCCCGGCAAACGCTGTCGTCGTATCGTTGCCCATCACTTGTGCGGCTATCATCGTCATCGCCTCACATTGAGTCGGATTGACCTTGCCCGGCATGATCGAGCTGCCGGGCTCGTTGGCCGGCAGGCTGATTTCGCCTATGCCGCAGCGCGGCCCTGACGCCAGCCAGCGGATGTCATTGGCGATTTTGTTCAAGGATGCCGCAAGCGTCTTGAGCGCTCCGCTGGTTTCCACCATCGCGTCGTGCGCGGCAAGAGCCTCGAACTTGTTCGTCGCCGAGACGAATGACAGCTTCGTCAGTTCGGCGATTTTCCCTGCCGCCCGCGCCGCGAATTCCGGGTGCGTGTTGAGTCCGGTGCCGACAGCGGTCCCGCCGAGAGCAAGTTCATAAATGCGCGGCAGACAAAGCGCAACGCGGTCTCGACCGCGCTGAAGCTGCGTAGCATACCCAGAGAATTCCTGTCCCAGAGTCAGGGGAACCGCATCCATCAGGTGCGTCCGGCCAATCTTGACAATGTCGGCGAATTGCCTGCTCTTGTCCCAAAACAGTTCGGCCAACCTATCTACAGTCGGAAGCAGCTCACCTGTTATAGCCGTAGCCGAGGCTATGTGCATAGCCGTCGGGAACGTGTCGTTGGAAGATTGGGACTTGTTCACATCGTCGTTTGGATGGACGGGTGTTTTGCTGCCGGGCACGCCGCCGGCGATTTCGATAGCACGGTTCGCTACTACTTCGTTGACGTTCATATTCGTCTGTGTACCGCTGCCGGTCTGCCAGACGCTCAGCGGGAAATGCTCGTCGAGCTTTCCGTCGATAACTTCGTTGCAAGCTTGAACGATTAAATCCGTCTTGTCATCGGCGAGCAATCCGAGTTCGCGGTTGACTATCGCGGCGGCTTTTTTGAGAGTCCCGAACGCTCGAATGACTTCAACGGGGATTTTTTCCGTGCCGATAGCGAAGTTAATCAGCGATCGCGCCGTCTGGGCGCCGTAGTAGGCCTCTTCAGGCACCTTCACTTCGCCCATCGTATCGTGTTCGGTCCTGAACTCCATGTTCGTTCTCCGTGCTGCGTTCGGCGGTCTCCGGGCTGCAAAGCACTCCGAACGCCGAATGAAGATCATACGGAATTATACTCTAACCGCATAAACAAACTTCCTTCAAGAGAATTCTAACCGAATCCATCGAGCAGAGCCAGTTTAAACTTGCAATTTCCGGTCGCTATTGCTTAGCTATTGTCATGATGCCGGTATTTCCGTTCTCGCCGACATTTAAGTTGTTGCGAAAGGAGTCCTGTGATGTACGATCAGATTCTCGTCGCGCTGGATGGTTCTGATGCGTCTCGGCACGCGGGGCAAATGGCTCTGGCCCTGGCGGCCGCCGGGGGCAGCCACGTCATCGCCTGCCACATATACGGCGTGGACATCCATCGACGGCGATTTACCGATATGGAACCGGGCTTGCCCGAAAAGTACCAGGAGCAGCAGACCCGGACCGATTTGCGCACGGCTCACGATAGATTGATGCGCGAGGGATTTTTGGCGCTGTCGGCGGGATACGTCGAGGATTTCCTGGCTTCCGCTCGGCGGGCCGCAATTACCATACGGTCTGTTGCGATGGAGGGCCGCAGCTATACAGGAATCCTCCAGATCGCTCGGACGCGACGATGCGATCTCATCTGCCTTGGCGCCGAAGGCCTCGGTGCGATTGGCAACGGCATGTTAGGCGGCACAACAACGCGAGTTCTCCACAATTCCCCCTGCGACGTACTCATCGCTCGCCGAGCGCCGGGCGACGGGCCGGCGCTGATCGGGGTTGATGGCAGCGTCGCAGCTCTGAACGCGGTCGATAAAGCGGTTGACATCGGCCGCAAAATGGACAAATCTGTTCGTTTGGTCGCAGCGTACGACCCCGATTTTCATACGCACGTGTTCAGCGCCGTAGGACAATCCCTCTCCCCCGAACGTCAGCAACAAGTTGGACTGGCCGGCCAGGAGGCCTTGCATGACGACATCATCAATGACGGTCTCGGAAAACTCTACTCCGAATTTCTGCGAGATGCCAAGAGCAGCATCAACAATAACGGCGTTGCCGTCACAACCTCCCTCGTGACCGGTAAGGCGTACGATGCGCTGAATCGCCAGGCGGCGGATTGCGGCGCCGATTTGATAGTTGTCAGCCGGCACGGCAACCACCGCGAGCCTTGCTCTCGTCTTGGTTCCAACTCCGAAGCACTGCTGCGCACCACCTCGGCAAACGTCCTGCTCGTAGGCGGAATTACCGAGGAAAGATCAGAGCCGAAATCGGTCGGCCGGATTGAGGAAATCAACCAACCGGCTGAATCGCCGGCGTGGGATTCCGATGCCGAGGTCCGCCTGCAGCGCGTACCTTCATTTGCGCGGAGCATGGCTAAGCGCGCGGTCGAGAACGCCGTTCGCCAGTCGGGCGGCCGCCGCGTCTCGGTTAGTGATTTCGATGACGTTGCCGCCCAGTTCGGCATGGGGCCGCGGAGGGCCGATGAATGAGCGTCGCACCGGAAGCCGAATCTATCACCCTGCGCAATCGCAAGCCGCTCGCGCCGCCGTTCCATCGCCACATCGCCAAAGGCAAACTCATGGACAAAACCTGCCGGGCCGGAGACAACATCATAATCTATGATATTGTCGCCACCGAGCCGGACGGCGAAGTGCGCGTGACCCGTGCGACGCATTTTCAATTCGAGTAGCTTGTTATGAAAGCCATCACTGCGCAAGATGTATTTCGTCGCTATCCCAACGGGCGAGGTGTAAACGGCATATCTTTGTCGGTGGAAGCCGGTACCTGTTTCGGCGTGCTCGGAGCTAACGGCTCCGGTAAGACCACATTGACTCGTCTTATAGCCGGACTTGATCGGATCAAGCAAGGAACTCTGTCTGTGCTGGGGACGCCGGCATTTCCCAGACCGGCTGAAGTACGCCGCCAGTGCGGGGTGGCGCTCGATCAGCCGGCCCATTGGGATACGCTTTCAGGGCGGCAAAATCTGGGTTTCTTTGCAAAGCAATATGGTTTGGCCGGAGATAATCTTACACGGCGAGTTGATGAGTTGCTCTGCGATGCCGGTTTGATGACTCAGGCGGACGAGCCCGTGAGCGTCTATTCCTTCGGCATGCGACGAAAACTGAGCATCATAGAGGCAATGGTCCGCGATCCCGAACTTCTGATCCTCGACGAGCCATCCGCGGGTGTCGACGTCGCTTTCCTGGAGCGGTTGGTGAAGTTGCTGCGGGACCGATGTGAGCGAGGCAAGACAACCTGGATCGCCGATAACGACGCTGATTGGCTTGCGAAAGCGGCAACGGATGTGATCTTACTGACGGATGGAAGAATTGCGGCAAGCGGCACCGTTGCAGAGCTTATCAGCTCAGTAAGCGAGAAGAATCGTGTCGAAATTCTGCTCGAAGAATCCGGCTTCAGCGACAGTCCAACTATCAAGGGGGTCGAGGCGTTTTGCTGCGAAGGCAACCGCATCGCGGCAGAAATCGATGGCGATCCCGAACTTCCGCTCAAGCTGCTCGGCTGGATCAACTCATCCGGAGGCAGGGTGCGTTCAATGGAAATACACTCAATCACACTGCACGAAGCGCTAAAAAACCGCGCGTTTCAACAGGAAGTGAAGCCATGATGCCCGGCAATGTTTTCCGCCTTCAGTTAGCGTCTGCATTTGCAGACAGACGGCGCGTAATCCTGCGTGTTTGCATCAGCGCCCTGCTGGCTATGCCCTTCGTTTTTGTCGCAATGCCCGCCCGTGTGCAGGCCGCGGGCATGGTGATGGTAATTCTCTTCACGAGCTTTTTCGGAGCCGCAGTGAGTCACGCAAACCTGCGATCGGATTCTCGCCTGACCAGGCTGATGCTGCTGCCTACATCGAGAGTGGTACTCTGGCTGGACCTCATTCTTGCCTCAGCCTTGACCCGACTCGCTCCAGTTTCGGTTGTGGTCGCGGGCTTTGTGCTCGTCAACGGACAAAGCATGACCCCAGCGGCTCTGATTGCGCTTTGCGGGCTGCTCTGCAGCTCTCTGGTTTTGGTGACTATGTTCGGCATAGCTACAGGCCGGCTGGCGCGCAGCAACGGGGAGGTCCATTTATTCGGAGCGATGGCTTGCGGCCTGCTCGCTTTCCTGTCAGGAATAACACCCATTCCCGAAAGGTTGTCGTGGCTGGCAGCTACCGCGGCCTTTAATCCCATCGCCCGGCTGCCGGCGGCACTCACGAGGCAGACTGCCAAATCGGCATCACAATCCAGCACCCAGCTCATCTTCGCTTTGCTCATTCTGACAACGATAGCATGCACGTCCGCGGTTAGATGGATTGCCGGGGGAGTCGAACAAAAAACCGGAAAAGCTTGACGGAGCGAACATAGCGGTCGATAATGTGAGGCTCATGAAGGAACGATTAATGGAGTCTGCAACCACATGGAAGGCATCAGCGTAAAAACCAAGACTTTCGTCACGATCGGACTGGTCGTGCTTGCTCTGTTCGAGTTCGTCACGGCAATGTACGTATACGGACGCAAAGGTAAAAAGAAGAATCCCAAACTCGTGCTCACAATGCATCGCGTGGGCGGGTATATCTTCCTCGTGTACTGGCTATGGCCCATGATCGTGGGCGCCGATCTGCTCGGACGGCTCAGCAGATACGAGGACGGCTGGCAATTCGACGGACCTCGCTTTTACCACGCCTTTCTGGGAGTTACGGTCTTTGCACTTCTCCTGCTGAAGATCGCGTTCGTCCGGTTCTATACGAACTTTCGGCCCTCGGCCCGGTGGCTGGGCATCGTCATCAGCGTCGGGGCAGTCGTCACATGGCTGATCGCCGGGGCGTTCTGGCTTTTCATGATGGGCGGACGATCCGTGCCGGGATAATGCGCCCGGCAAGCTCTTAGCCCTCTGATGTAAAGTTCTCTTCTTTTGCTCTTGCTTTGCGTGCGGCGACTATGCGGCCGTGAACGAAGAAGGAGTAGAACAACACACACCACAAGACACTCGCAAAGACCACGGCGCCTACTGTCCAGCCGCCGGGATGCGGCACGTCGTCACGTGCGAGCGAAAACGCATCTTCAGGAATCTCGATATCGTGGACTTGCCGAAACGTAGCGCCCACGGTGCGATCGAACGGCATACGTTCGTATGGGCGCAAGCGGCCGAGGTGTAATTCAATCTCCCGCCATTTCCCGTCCACTTCTTCCGATGTGCGCACGACAAGTTTGGGACCATATTCTTCCAGGAGGAAGTAATTAAAAAGCACACCGTACTTTGAAACTTGCGTCTTCGTAGCCAGGTCCACTGTTCCCCGAACCGATGCAAAAGTAGAATAGCCGAACCGCTCAAGCGTTAAATCTTCTATCGACTCGATCTTCACCGGCTCTTCAGGGCCGAAGTCATATCGAAGCTCGGGGATTTGAAACATGATCATTGCGGTGACGACGATCATGAGAAATAGTTTTACAAGGAACAAAGCGATGCGGCTCACCGACATGTGTATCAATCCCTTTCAGCTCCGGGAGAGCTATTAATCATACCACAATCCCAGTATAAAAAGAGTGATGATGAAAATCATCAGAAATATCGCTATGCTCACCCACGTCCAGACCACACCGACGGCCCAGCGTGGGTCCTCCGATCTCTCCTGCAAGGGATATACGTCCAACTCGGCCTCGCGAGGGTCCGGGACCTGATCTCCGCCATCTTCGACAGTTGGATTTTCGCTCTGCTCGCTCATTCTGTTATCCTTCACGGCGTTGATCCAAAATCTCCTTGTTCATTGTTTGCAGCGAGATAGTCTATTATCTTGTGTGCTTCCTCGTCGGTCAGCCGCAATCCGTATGCGCGCATGCGTCCCACTACGCGGTCCCAGTCGTCCTCTTCGTAGACTCGGATCCGCTCGAGCGTGTGGCACGATATGCACTTATACGAGACCAGATCAGCCGGCGTCTCGGCTTCGATCTCTGGCCGGTCGGCACGCGCCGGCATTTCCTCCACGTAAGCAGGTTTGTGCCTGACCATCCGGATGCCGAGGCCTGTGCCGCGCTCCTGGGGATGATACAGTTCGTCGTGCGGCGAAATGCGGTTAGCTCCCGCGACTTGTTCCCCGGACGGGCTTTCGAATCTGGGCCGCGACGCTTCTCTGACGTAGCCTCCGAGGCACACGGTCAGAAATGAAAGAATCCCCATCAGCACAAAAACAGCCCGGCCCGAGCCGCCGTGAAAGTTAAGCATGTGCTTGGCCAGCAATCCGCCCACGACGGCCGCGGCAAGCGAACCAACGAAGAAAAGCCAGGTCATCTGAATTGCCATGCCGAGGTAGAACACCAAAAAGATGATCGCAATCGTGGTGTACACGCTCGGTTTCGGGATGGCAAACTGCTCTTCCTTCTTCGACGCACTGCGGCTGAAGATCAGACCCATGCCGATCATGGCGGGCACGATGAGCTGTTTGGTCCACCACCAGTCGATGCCGCCGGCGACCACGTCGCCCCTGCCGATCATGAGATTATCGTACGCCTCCTTGCCGTGGTACTTGAGAACCCATGCATAGAAGAAACCGATGATCGGCAGCGTAAGAAGACTGGCGAACGCGGCACTGAAGACCAGCCGCCCGCCGCTCTCGAACCAGACCTTGATCTTTTCGCTTTTTGCCCGGTAGAGCCATATACCGCAGACGCCGGCAACGAAAAATCCGCCGTAGGCAAAATTGGCCGTCGTCCGATGAAGCGTCAGCATCAGGAAGGACGGATTGTAGAACGCCAGCTTGTCCCAGCCCAGAATGGCGGCGGTGCCGGACCACTGAGTAACCTGCCCCTCGGCAAATCCGGGCGTGAGCATATACGAACCCATGCCGTTAATGAGAAAGAATTGCAGAAAGAACATCGGGGTCAGCAGAGCGCCCATGAAAATATGGAGCTTCTTGTGGCCCCACATGTGATCCCAGAAAAAATAGTGAAACGTCAGTGTTGTCGCCAGCATGAAGAACAACAGCTCCTCCAGAATCATCGTCCAGAAAAAATGTACGAATATCTGAGACCAGAATTGGGGAAACAATCCGCTCAGGGCAAAGACCAGCCCGATGGCGTTGATCGTGCCGATGTTGTAGATACACACGTGCCACAACTGGACGCGCTTGGCCAGAAGGTCGTAACGATTGTCCTTGCCCTTGTAACCGATGATCTGCAGCAGCGTAACCACAAATGCGAAGCCTATCGCCAGCGAGGCGACCGCCGTGTGGAACAGCGCCAGGAATCCTATGCAGAACTTAGCGCCGCCGGGGAACTGGAGGAACGGGTTTGTCTCCGCCAGTAGCATCATGGGTAGTTAGCCTCCAGATAATCGACGATTCTGTCTGCTTCTTCATCCGTCAGGTCTACCGCCCCCTCACTGCGGGCCTGCTCGACGCGAGCTCGCCAGTCCTCGGCGCGATCCCGGTCGAGATCGACCGGCATCTTATCGTGCGGCTTTAGCCATTTATCGTAGACCAGATAACGATCGGCTTCGATGTCCGTCTTCTCGGGCTTGGCTATCTCGCCATAGACGGTATCGGGGCTCTTGCTGTGCTCCCGGACGAATCCGCCCAGCGCAAATGCGAAAAACGCGCACAGCCCCGCCACAAACTTCGCCCACTGCCACCTGCGGCCGGACGTATCGCCCTTGCCGCGAGCCGCCCAAACCCATCGAATGAAGCCCAGGATAACAGCAGCGGTCACCCCGCGCCAGATCAGGGCGCTGCCGCCCAGCCAGTCTAACGGCGGATGCACAAGTATCACCAGGAACACCACCAGCAACCCGGCCGTCATCCCTAAAGCGATAGCTTTGTGTTGGCCGTAGCGTTTGACCACGTATGCCCCGCCGATAAATAAAAAGAAGGCGACCAGAGACATCTTGATCGTGATATACAGCGCAGAGTGTCCGCCCATGATAGCCATGAATGCCACCGGCGCTTCTCTTTGGAGCACACGGGCGTAAAACCACCCGATCGGCGGCATAGCAAAGAACGCGAGAAGACCGATCGTAAAACACGTGCCGGAAGCCCAGCCGAAATAGGCGGTGTTTTCGCTGTTCGGATCTTTTCGCTTCTGCCCCATGTGGCGAAGAGCGAATACGCCGCCCGTCAGGAGCATGACATAGCTGAAGTTGCCGAACGTGCGGTGAGAGAGCAGGAACGGAAAGCTCGGGTTGAGCATGGCCGCGGGCGACCAGCCGACCGGCTGGTCCACGCCGGGAAGAGCCACCCCGCCCGGGGTAAGCATGTACGAGCCGAGCGAGTCCCACACTATCTGCACCAGGTAGCCGAAAGCCGCAGCGCAGATTCCCATCGAGATATGAAGCTTCTTCCTCTCGGCCCAGCGGTCCCACGTGAGATAGTACAGGAAGAACAGGAAGAACACCTCGGCCAGAAAGAACATGAACTGCGCCATCAGCGGCCAGAAGAAAAGATTGGCCCAGCGCGACCAGAACTCGGGATAGGTTCCGATGATAAACATCGGGATGCCCGTTCCAAGTGCGGCGCCCGGCGAAAAAAGGATCAACGCAAACCAGATAAAGCTCTTGCTGAGTCTTTCCCAGCGTCCCCCTTCCAGCGGGTTTGATTTGCTCTTTCGGTAACCGATGTACTCAAACAGCGGCGCCAGCAACATGAAAGCCGTGATAAGCGTAGCGATAGGGATATGGGAGTAGGTAATCTCCTCTATCCATACCCATCTCGGAAAAACCGGCGTTTCTATAACGGGTAAATCCATTTGTTTACACAAGATGGCTAAGCCATCGCACCTTAACCGGCACCTCGTTCCTTCGCCCGACCGGGAAAACCCCCGTGTCACATATACGACCAATGAAAATAGCTTCTCGACTACAAACTGTCAAGCCGGGATTTGTGAAAAACTCAATTCGCATCGTTCCCCTGGTAAGCATCGGATGTTTCCATTATAATGGACCCTACAAATGCGATTCACATCTGCACATCTGTATTTTGGAGAGCTGTAAATGATTCGGAATAAATTAGAGTGGATAGCAATTCTGTCAGCCGCGTTGCTGCCTGGCGCCGGACGAACAGCACAACCGGAGACTATTTCCGAAATCCTGGACGGCACGGGAGTAACCGGCGGCCTTATCGTTCAAATCGGCTGCGAGGACGGTCAGTCTGCGGTCGATTTGCGAGCGAACGAGGGATGTTTCTTATATGGCTCTCATTCCGATAGAGCTAAGGTCGCAAGCGCAAGACGAAGGGTTCTCGAAGCCGGACTTTCCGAAAGTGTCTGGGTGGACCAACTCGACGGCGAAATGTTGCCGTTTGCCGATAATATCGTTAACCTTCTCATTTCCGAGAATCTCGGCGCTGTCAAGATGGAAGAAGTCATACGGGTCTTGGTTCCTGACGGCGTTGCCTGTATCAAGCAAGGCGGCAAGCTCATTATCTTTTCCACAACGGACGGCAGAAAGCTGGCCGCGTATGACTTGTCTTCCGCTCCCGTCTTCGACGGAATGGCGGCGGCAAACGGTCGAATCTATCTGTCGGCACAAGGCGGCAAGCTGACCTGTTTCGCAGGCAAGCCGTAGCATGGGTATCCCCTCGACAAGATTCACCAATCATAAGAAGGACGCAGGACGAAGGACGGCTTGCATCTTGTCTCTCATCCTCTCGTCCATAGTCCATCATTCTCCGTAAGTCCCGCAAGGGATCCCTCTCGCCGGGAGAGTCCACAGGACTACCGATATAGCCTGATGTCATCGATAAAGACTTTGCCCGAGCCGCCTGCTGCGGCTTGGCCACTACGCGGATTAGCAATCAAGTTTTGTTCGCTTCGGGCGGTCCGGCCCACGACTGTATACAGCATCAACAGATTGACCGCGCTCAAGATTAACAGTTTTCTCATGGTTCCTTTAATTCAGACTATTATTGACCGTTCAGCCAAACGGAAGACATAACGGGACCGCGGCCGCGATCACCGCCGGTTACAAAATCACGATTGTTGCGTGCG
Source organism: uncultured Pirellulales bacterium (assembly GCA_964598225.1). Lineage (GTDB taxonomy): Bacteria > Planctomycetota > Phycisphaerae > Sedimentisphaerales > Anaerobacaceae > SG8-4. Next base: position 18,859 of record CAZRBG010000014.1, on the reverse strand, counting down.
TAGTTCGGGATTGCAGTTAATTTGGAGCCGTCGGACCAGGTCCCTTTTATTACCATCACGCCGCCGAGAAGGTCTTCATTGAACTCAGCCGTCAGTGCGGCTTCGGGCGTGAGAATATTATCAATATTTTGGTCAACCTTCTCGAAGTTATAGATCAGCGGACCGTAACGCAGGGCTACCTGCCCTTTCGTAGCTGCGATTTTATCGCTGCCCTTTACCCTCTGAATCCTCATCGGCAGGTTGAACTCAATAGTATCGCCGGCTTTCCATTTTCTGGTTATTACGGCATACCCTTTCTCAACCGCAGGGCTGACCTGCGATCCGTTGACGGAGATCGAGGTGATGCCGTCACAGTCGGGCGAGGCTGTGTAGAGTTCGCTGACGTCACGATCAGGCGTGCGAATTCTGATGCTGAAAGCCCTGATTTCCTTCGGATTGACGGTGATGGAAACGTCGGCGCTCCAGGGATAATCCGTATCCTGGACCATTTCGACGTCGGTTCCGGCTACGTCCTCGATTGTCATAGTGCTTCCGATGAACAGATTCACGTATATGCCGTCGTCGCTTTTGGCGTAGGTCCAGGTCGGCAGCATCAGCAGTGTTCTCGGGATATTACCCACGCAGCATGGACATACGTGCCAGTCGTAGCGCCGGCGTCGCGAATCGAGCGGATTCTGGTAGTAGAAGTGCTTGCCCTCCAGATCGACAGAACCCAGCAGCGCGTTATAAAGCGTCTCTTCATAGAGGTCGGCATATTTGGCGTCGTGATAAGTCAGATTCAGCTTATGCTGGAAGAAAATCTCACCGCAACTCGAGCAGGATTCGCAGTAGGCGTTATGGCGGAGGGAGTAATCGGGCCCGAAGCCCTCCGACGTCTCGCCGCTGCCGACGCCCCCGGTAACGTAGTACTTGCGGTTGACGATGTTGTCCCAGAGCGACATTACGGCGCTGTGGTAGTCGGTGTCACCGGTTTCCATAGCAACGTCGGCCATGCCTGCGTATGAGTAGACTGCACGCACGGCATGGCCAACCGCTTCATATTGCCTCACTACCGGGACATGGCTCTGGTCGTACTCGCTGCCGCCTTTGCGGCAGTCCAGCAGGAACTTGGCCAGATTGATATATTTCTTTCCTTTGGCCGCGCCCTCGACGTCGTTGACGTATCGTCCGAACCTCACCAGGCCGATCTCCATCGCCTGGTGGCCGTCATACCATTTTTTCTTCGGCGGCGGACCTAAATGACCATCCCAGCAATCAGCCAGCCTTTTCGCTGCATTATACAACCGCATGTCTTTTCCGTCCGTGAGCAGATGATGGGCAACGGCGGCATCCAGGAAATAACCGGCAACGTATCCCTCATGAGCACCCCTGTGCCTCGGGGACCAGCGCTGCCAGTCATTCAGCGTGAATGCCGTTTGAATGTAACCGTCCGGCTCCTGAGCGGCCAGCACCTTGGGGATCCAATCGGACAGAGTCTCTTTCATAAAATCGTGAGCATCGATAATCTCGCGATCGTCCTGCGGATCGACCATAAGAGCGACGCACATAGCCTCAATCGTATTGTAAACCCAGGCGTTGGAGAAGACATAGCCTCTATGCCTGTCGTGAGGCTTTCCGGCCAGTTTTTTGGCGGCGTCGATAAAATTATTGATACCGCCGTGTTTGAGATTCGGATCGGAGATCTTGCGAATGCAGTGCGGAATCCAGTTCACAATCAGCGCCTTCGCCCTGCTTTCCCAAAGCGGATTGTCTATCACATAGTCCCTGGTGTAAATCGAATCGAGCTGCCTTGCGGGAGGCGCGGGTTTGACTTTGACTTTAACGCTGGATGATGCACGCAAAGGTTGTCTGCCGGCAGTCAGTTTCAGAACATAATCGCCCAACTCCGAGAACCTTGCAGTTGTTACCGGCGCATGGGCGTCTGAAAAATCTACGGTTCCGGGCCCCGAAACCTTACTCCAGAACGCCGTTGTCTGACTATTGTCCAGAGTCTCGATCCGGCCGTTGAGGTAGGTCTTGCCTGCAAATATGACAACGCGGTCGACACCGGCCTCGACCCGCGGCGGAAAATCGGGCGATTTGCCGGAATCGTAGACCTTCCATTCGAGGATCCCGGTCGAGTAAGTGCCGGTCGAATCGATTTCAAGTCTCAGCCTGGAGGTTCGTATTTCGTCGAAGGTCGTCGTATTGAATTTGTCACCTTCAACACCGAGACCCGACGAATTTCTGACCGGCACAAAATCCTCGCCGTCCCAGTACAGCAGTCGACAGGCTTTCGGCAAGCGGACGCCCCTGTTGTCGTCCCACCAGTACAGGTCAATCCTGTTCGTGCTGATGGGTCGGCTCCAGTCGTACTGGACCCATTGCGTCGCCTTTCGAGGCCAGTTGCCGTACGCTCTGCTCGGTCTGTCTCGCGAGCTTGAAGGTTCGTTCTCATTGTTGAGCGCGGCCAGGGATGTGTCTCCGGAAACATAGGAGCAGGATGGTTCGGCCACGACGGCGAGATTACTTCGTGCTGAGTGCTGCGTGCCGCGCCCTGCGGCACCCAACACGCCGCCCTGTGGACTCCTTACGGAGAACAAAGCACATATTATTATCGAAGCGAAACGAATTAGTGATTGTGTTTTCATTTGAGCTTTCCTTTGGTCGCAATCATATGCCGGCAATAAACCTTCACTGGACTCATTGGTCCTGTCGAATTATACTAAATCCCAGTGAAAACACAAAGACTACATCCAACCAAGGACTATAATGAAACTTCAAATCCGAACAAAATTCAATGTAACACACCCGATCTGCAGGATGGGCAACCCATTCCGCGTGCTTCTTGCCGCAATTTTCTGTTTTGCTACACCGGTACAGGCAAAACGTCAGATGGAAAATCTCAGTCGTGGAATCGTGGCCGTAAAGCAAGGCGACGGCAGCGTCTACGTCGGTTGGCGATTGTTCGGAACCGATCCGGAAAGAATCACCTTCAATCTATACCGAACCATCGGCGCAGATAAGCCGTTCAAGAGCCCTGCCCCTTCGACAAGCTTAGAGCCATCTCTGAGCGAAGCCGAACGGGTCAATGATGAGCCGATATCAGACTCGACGAATTACGTTGACCGCAACGTCCATACTAACCGGACGCTCCGCTATTTCGTCCGGCCGATACTTGATGGTAAGGAACTGGAACCCTCGAAACCCGCTATCGCATGGGAAAAGGACTATCTCGAAATCCCGATCGAGGCGATCCCCGAATACCGAGCCGGTGATGCATCAATCGCCGATCTCGACGGTGATGGCGAATATGAAATCGTTCTGCACCAGGTATCGCGCGCCAGGGATAATGCACATCCCGGCATCACCGGTACACCCATCCTCGACGCTTATGAGATGGACGGAACGCATTTATGGCGGATCAATCTGGGCATCAACATCCGCGAGGGCGAACATTACACCCAGTTCATGGTCTATGACCTGGACGGCGACGGCAAAGGTGAGATGGCCTGTAAGACCGCTGACGGCACAATCGACGGAACCGGGCGCGCCCTTGGCGATAAAGATAAGGACTGGCGTATCCACAAGGAAGATGACCGGAGTCGCGGACGAGTCTTCGAGGGCCCGGAATACTTCACCATCTTCGACGGGCAGACCGGAGCGGCATTAAAAACGGTGGATTACATTCCCGGCCGCGACCCTATCGATGGGTGGGGAGGCATCGGCGGAAACGGCGGCAACGACAACTACGGCAACCGCTGCGACCGGTTTCTGGCCTGCGTCGCCTATCTCGACGGTGAACGCCCGAGCGTGGTGATGTGCCGCGGCGTCTACGGCCGAATCGTAATGGCCGCGTGGGATTGGCGCGATGAGGTGCTGACAAAGCGATGGATTTTCGATTCCGGCATCAGCTATCCGCCTTTCGATGATGCATCGCCCTACTCGGGCATGGGCGGCCATTCGCTTTCGGTAGCCGATGTTGATGACGACGGCAAGGACGAGATCGTCTACCACGCAATGGTTGTCGATGACAACGGCAAGGGTTTCTACTCCACCGGCTGGCGGCATGGCGACGCGATGCACATCAGCGATATGTACCCCAACCGGCCCGGTCTCGAGGTCTTCACAATTCACGAAAACGAGGGCTATACCACCCGGTTCAAGTCTCCCGGCGCGGCCATGCGCGACGCGCGCACCGGCGAGCCGCTCTGGACTCTCGCCCGGGGCATAGACGTTGGCAGGGGCCTGGCGGCAGACATCGATCCTCGTCATCGCGGCTACGAAGCGTGGGGCGGACCGGGAGGTCTGCGCGACTGTAACGGCAACGAGATCAGTCTCGCCCCCAGGTCGAATGGCTTTGCGATCTGGTGGGACGGCGACTTGCTGCGCGAGCTGATCGGCAGGTCGGGTATCACCAAATGGGACTGGCAAAAAGGGACAGAGCGGACAATCTTCTCGCCGGACGCTCGCGGCGGCACACGAGGCCCCAACATCATGGGCGATATTCTGGGCGACTGGCGAGAGGAAATCCTGATGACGGCTCCGGACGGTACGTCCCTGCGACTCTACACCACAACAATCCCGACCGAGCACCGCATTTACACGCTGATGCACGATCCGCAGTATCGGCTGGCAATAGCCTGGCAGAACGTGGTCTACAACAAACCGCCACACCCGAGTTTCTTCCTCGGTCACGGAATGTCCAGGCCCCCGCAGCCCAATATAAAGCTGATCGGCGAAGGCGAAGCAATCTCGAGAGCAAGTCCGTAGAGTGGGGCCTGGCCCACCATCTGGCCGCTCATTTGGTGGGGCAAGCCCCACCCTACAGCCTGGGACTCCCCTGCCGCGAGGGACAATTCTTATTTCCAGAGATTTTTCGGGTACTTGCCGGAATTCACCAGCTCTCGGACTTGTGAGACAACATCGTCCTTGTCCTCCGGATTTGTCATGCCAAACCAGTTGCTTGTTGTGCTGAGGACTTTGACAGATATCCTTCCCTGCTCGACGAGTGTGTTGACCGCCGTCGGTATGACGTACTCTGATTTCAGTTCCTGTGAATGTGCCTGCAGGAACTGTCCGAACAACTCGTGGAACATCGCGAATATTTCCGGCGTAAAGCCCCACATATTCATGGAGACCAGCTCGTCTCCGCTCAGCTCGACCTTCTTCCCACCCGAATCTTCATAACAGATTCTGCCATTTTCGATGCCGATGCCGCGCGTCTCGACGAGGCTGTCCAGTATGCCGTTTTCTTTCGATTTGCAGATGCCGCGGGTTACTGTGCCGTGCTTGGACAGGGTATTCGAGAGCATGAATCCCACCATGCAAGCTTCTGTCTTCTCAGAAACCATCGAATCCAGGTATTTGGACAGCGTCTCGTATGCGTCAATGCCGTAATAGTCATCCGCATTTATAATTGCGAACGGAGCTTTTAGCATGCCGTCGCACATCAGTGCGGCATGAACTGTGCCCCAGGGCTTCGTGCGGTTCGGATCGTATTGGGTGCCCTCCGGCAGATCGTCGAGTTCCTGATAGGTGTAAGCCACGTCGATTCTTTCTTCTATTCTGCTGCCGATCGTTTTTTTGAACTCCGTCTCGATATCGTGTCTTATTATAAAAATGACCTTGTTGAATCCCGCTCTTATAGCGTCGAACACCGCGTAGTCGATAATGAACTCGCCGCTTGGCCCGACGGGCTCCATCTGCTTGATCCCGCCGTAGCGGCTCCCAATTCCCGCCGCCATAATAGCAATCGCCTTCTCCATTGTTTACATCCTTGTCAATAATATTCTCAGCTTATCCATGAAATTCAGACGCAACACACATATTACATTCCCCGAGACCTCAAAACCTTTGAACCGCCCGGGCCGGTCACATCCTAACAACACTGACACAGACGTGCCAGAGATTTTACAGCGGAAAATTTACGAAAAAGACAGCGTTAACAGAAAAATGAAAATCGCCGACTTTCAACATCAGGTGTTGTAATATTGCCGGCATTGGCGTTCTCTGCCGCGTATTATGCGTTTTCCCTTGAGCCTGCCGCGTTCTGACGTTACCACCGTACACTGTCTTTGACGCCCCTCTTTCTCGTAATAGATCACGACCCAATCATGCGTCTTGTCCCTTTCGTGAGCGCGAGCCGTGTTGGAGAACAGCGCCGTGAACTGCCAGCGGTCCCGTTTCGTCTTCATTAGGGGAAGCCATTGCTCACCTTCGGGATTGAAGCGTTTCGGGGCGATTTTCCTTAACTTGCCTTGCTCTGCCTTGCGGCGATAAGTTTTATCGATATCGAGAAGTAATTCAACCGAAGGCTCCCCATCCTGCTCGCCAGACTCGTTGACCCGCTGCTTCATACGTCGCTGTGAAGAACGACTTAGCATGCCGGAAAGAGCGGTGCGTATGCCTTCGGCCTTTTCCGAACCGACGCCCTCTACATTCTGTTCGAGGCGGCCATCGTGAGCGGCTACTTCCAGCTCCTCTAAAGTGGCGATCCCGAGCTCGTCGTGAATCCGTCGGGCGAGAGCTTCTCCGATTCCCGGCACCTCCGTGAAGAGCTTGCCGGGCGACAGTTCACTTTCAAGACGCTCCGTAAGACCCAGCCGCCCTGTTGTTGCGATCTCCTTGATCGAACCGGCAAGCTTCTCACCCACTCCCGGCAGGCTTCGGATGGCCTCATCGCCGTCTTTGCCGAGCAGCTTTGTGACAGACTTGTCAAGGTTGCGAATCGTGTCGGCCGCACTTCGGTAACTTCGGACTCTGTAAACATTCTCGTCCTGCGCTTCCAGAAGATCGGCCGTTCGCTCCAGCGTAGCAGCTATCTGAGTATTATCGACTTTGCTCCTGTCGGTTTCACTATCTTCTTTCATAGTCTTTCAACAAAACTGCGTTTAATTTCACGTCTACTAATTTTCCATGTTCCCGCAAGGGAAGCAATAAGGGAATCTCCTATTTCAGTCCTGCAAATTACTGATGTGGCAACTGCCTGGATTTTTGCTGGACAGAGGGTGTGCCTATAGCGAAAATGTCTTCGATATTGAAGGTGACAGGTTTCTATGAAAGCAATTGAAGTTAAGAGATTGACCAAACGATACGGCAGAGCCGTCGGGGTCGAGGATTTGTCTTTCGACGTCGAGCAAGGCGAGGTATTCGGCTATCTCGGCCCTAACGGTTCCGGCAAGACCACGACTATACGCTGCATGATGGGCCTGCTCAGGCCGACGAGCGGCTGGTGCAGCGTGTTGGGTAGCCGGGTCGTGCACGGCCGAGCGACACAGCACCGCCGCATCGGCTACCTGCCAGGCGATTTTCAAATCTGGCCCAGACGCACGGCCCGAAAGTCGCTGCGGGTACTGGCGGCTTTGGGCGGGGGAGACGACTTGAAAAGACGGCGCGAGGAGCTAAGCGGGAGATTGGACCTCGATCTGAATCGAAAGGTTGGCGCACTGTCGAAGGGCAATCGGCAGAAAGTCGGCATCGTTTACGCCTTTCAGCACTCACCGGACCTGCTGATACTGGACGAGCCCACAATAGGCCTCGATCCGCTCATTCGCCAAACCGTGCTGGAACTGATCCGCGAGGCTGCCGACGCAGGCGCCACCGTTTTACTGTCCTCCCACGATCTCAGTGAAGTTGCCGCCGTCTGCCGACGCGCTGCCATCCTGCGGCAGGGGCATCTCGTCGAACTGGCGCCGATATCACAGATCGTCCAGCAGGGCGAAAGACACCTGAAGGTCTGGTTCGCCGATAACGCCGGGATACCCTCGGTTCCGACCGACAGCCTCGACGGCATACGAGTGATTCACCAAAATGCCGAATCGCTCGAAGTCGCCTATCTCGGCCCGGCCGATGCCGTGCTCAAGTGGCTCTCCCGGTTCCCCGTGGACCGAATCGCTACGCCGGAGACCTCGCTCGAAGACGCTTTCATTCAATATTATAAACGGGAGGCCGAAAATGGATGAGAAAAACCGCCCTCCTTTTCCGTTTGCGTTGCTGAGATTCTGGACGTTTCGCATCCTGCCGATATGGTTTCTGATCGCGGCTATGATATTTCTCTTTCAGATAGCCGTTTGCGGCATCGTTCACGACAACCAACGCGTGCAGGCCCTGCTTCAATATATCAAAATGCTTCCTTCTTTTATCAAGGCCTTCATGGGGGGCGAAATTCTGAGCGTGGGCAACATCGCCGGGCTGATCGCAATCGGTTATCAGGATCCGCTTGTTCTGCTGCTGTACATGCTTTTTGCCGTCGGCGTCCCGACCGCCCTGCTCGCCGGTGAAATCCAGAAAGGGACCATGGAGCTGATACTGAGCCGGCAAACGGCAAAGCTGCACGTTTACATCTGCGCCGGCCTTATCACCGTCGTGGGCATGTATGCACTGGTGCTGGTGATGTTTTCAGGCACCATCGTCGCAACCATGATATACGACTTCTACCAGGAGGTTCCGCTATACTTCTTTTTCAAAATAGCCATCGTAGGCGGAATGCTCGCCAGCGCCGTCGGCGGTATTGCGCTGCTGGCCGCTGCTTGTTTTCGTCGCGGACTTGCCGTATCGCTGACGGTCGCCTTTCTGGTGGTGGAATATTTTATCTCGATCATCTCCGACTGGTGGCCGCAGATGGAATGGACGGCGCCCTGGAGCATTTTCAACTACGTTGACGGCCCTAAGATATTCAAAACACAGAGCTGGCCCGTCGGCGATATGTTCGTCCTGCTGTCACTGCTTGTGATCTCCACCGTCATCGGCGGCATAATCTGGTCCCGACGCGATCTGCCGTTGTGAAACCGAACGCATGGAAAAACAAAGCAAGGCTTATCTTTTTGCTTTTCTGGCTATCGTATTCTGGTCAACTTCTGCGTCGGCGTTCAAGATATGTCTCGACCGCTTCGGCGTCCCTGTCCTGCCGCTTTTGTTCGGGGCGTCACTGACGTCCAGTGTAGTTTTGTTTCTCAATCTGCTTTTCTCACGGAAGGTCCATCTGCTGCGATTCACTTCAAAAGATGGTCTTATTCGCTCGGCATTTCTCGGGTTTCTCAGCCCTTTTCTGTATTATACGGTTCTTTTCAAGGCGTATTCGATTCTCCCGGCTCAGCAGGCTCAGCCGCTGAACTTCGTGTGGCCGCTCGTGCTCGTGTTGCTGTCGGTTCCCCTGCTCAAACAGAAAGTCCGCGGGCGAGACATTGTGGCAATTCTTATCAGCTTTTTCGGCGTTTTGGTTATCTCGACCGAAGGGCACGTACGGGATTTCAAGCTCAATGAGCCACTCGGCGTCGCACTTGCTACCGGCAGTTCTATTCCGTGGGCGCTGTATTGGATATATAACATCAGAGACAAGCGGGACGATGTTGTGGCACTTTTTCTGAACTTTACGTTTGCCTCGATCTGCGTATTATTATTGATGCTGGCCCTCGGCGAATTTCAGGTTCCGACGCTAAAAGGTGCTGCCGGGATGATCTACGTCGGCCTGTTCGAGATGGGTATAACCTTCCTCATCTGGCTCAAAGCGCTCAAGCTCGCCAGGAGCACCGCCAGCGTAACCAGTCTGATCTACCTCGTCCCGTTTCTCTCATTCATCGTGATACACTTCGTCATCGGCGAGCGGATCCTGCCGGCGACCGTCATCGGTGCCGTCTTCATCGTCGGCGGCATAATATTCCAGAAACTCCGGCGGTAAGTGGTTCAGCCATCTCGCACTATGACCCGCTCAATTGACCGGGCTACAATATAATCCGGCAGCTTTTGTAATCCGGGTTGAGCCTCGTAGCCGGCGATTATGCTCTTATCCGGGAAAGCCCCCATCTGCTCGAGCAATTCCGCGGCCAGCTTGTGAACGTTTTCATCGCTCATATTGGCGGATTTGCTGCGGGCCTGCCTTACCAGAGAGTCGAACTCGGCCCTGCTGTCGTACCAGTTAAGCTGTAATTCAAGCTTGAATGCACCTTTGGCCACCTCGCGGTCGTACAGATATTGAAGCCCGGTCGGGTTGTAAGCCTCGATCCGCTCATCCACGAACGCCAGGCAAGCTTCTCTGTATGCAGCGAATTTCTCCTCGTCGAAGCCCTCGTAAGCCTGTCTACCTACCTCCCCGGCAAGCAGCTCGTCGACCGCGCCGATCAGTCGCTTCTTTTGCGCTTCCATCCGCTCATACAGGATCTCATAATAAGCTTGCAAAAGAACTTTGGTCTCGTTCATTTGTCCATTCCGAACCCGTCTTTCATTGTCACTCCTGCGAAGGCAGGAATCCAGAAGCTCGTGAACCAATGGATTCCTGCCTTCGCACGAATGACATCCTATGCTTGAAACAGCAACGAATCGGCAAAAACATCGTGGAAGTCCGGCTGGTGGGCGATCTCGACGTATTCGATTTTTCGGGCCAATTTGCCGGCCTGCTCTCGGCAATCCCGGCTGATGAGGATCATCCTTGCCCCGGCAGAAGCGGCGTTGCCCACGAAATTGATTTTCTCAGGCTCTACCGGCGGCAGCAAGCCTATCCGTTGGGCGCTATCAGTACGAATATAATTGCCGAAAGCACCGGCCAAAAGCACCTGCGCGATCTCGGAATCAGCGAGACCGATTTTCTTTTGCAGGAGCCTGATTCCGGCCCGAATGGCGGCTTTTGCAAGCTGCGTCTCACGAATGTCTTTCTGCGTGAGCAAGACCGGCCGGCCATTTGCGCTCCGTTGCGGCGTAAGTCGAAATGCCGGTTGACCATTGTGTTCGACGATTCGAGGTGATATAGCCGGAGACAGCTTTTCGCTCAGTTTTGTCTTTTCAACAAAGCGTCCGGTCCGCTCGATTACGCCCAATTCGAGCAGAACCGCCACGGCGTCAATCAGTCCTGACCCGCATATCGAGCGAGGCGCGGCGCCCCCTATCACGTCCAGACCGATATCGTCTTCGTTGACGACGACGGTTTCTATCGCTCCGGCAATCGCCCCGCTGCCCTGGCTTATCCTCGCTCCCTCGAAAGCCGGCCCGGCGGCGCAGCTCGCGGCGTAGAGCTTGTCCTTCGTACCCATGACAAGCTCTCCGTTTGTGCCCACATCAATGATAAGTGTCATCCTATCGGACGAACCAATATCGGTAGCCAGCGCCACTGCAACTGTATCAGAGCCTACAAAACCGGCGACATTCTCGACGGTATGTATATTACCCGCATGATTCATGTTCAAGGTCGGACCGGCTGGGGGAAGGTCGTGAGCATCGAGTGAAAAAGCCCTGTACGGCGCTTGTCCCAGTTGAGCCGTGGGCAATTCGAGAAAGATGTGGTTCATAGTCGTATTGCCAACGATACACACCTCGAAAATCTGCTCGGCATCGCAATTGTTACTGCGGCAGAGCTTTTCAATCAGCTCGTTCAGGCAGTCAACTACGGCTGAGTGTAACTCGGCGGTCTTATCTTCATTTTCAGCGTATGCGATCCTGCTGACGACGTCGTCGCCGAACCGCGTCTGCGGATTGAGAGAGGCCTCGGTAGCAAGCCTTTTTCCTGTAGTCATATCAATAAGCTTGGCTACGATGGTTGTCGTGCCGAGATCGACCGCCACACCTAATATTGCGCCGCTGGACACCTGAGAGTAGTCTTGGTGTATGTCCGGAATTATCGCAGGTCCGCTTTCGCGACCTTCGGCGAGGATTCGCTGCTCGAATAACCTCGATTCGGGCGGAATCATCACGGTCAGATCGTTTTCGACGCGGTACTGGCAGGCGAGGACTTTGCGATTGTCGGGCTCTAAGCACACCTGGCATTTTCGGCAAATCCCCTTGCCGCCGCAGACCCCATTCAGAGTTATGCCGGCCTGGCCCGCTGCTTCGGCGATAGTGGCGCCCTGGTGAATTGAAACTTGTTTATCGTCCGGCTTGAAGTTTACTTTGAAATGCTTCATTTGTCGTACTGCGCATCCGTCGACCGCACACAGGGCACGTTTGGCATTGAACATCGCGCACTTGCCGCGCGATACTTAAATACGCACGACGTATAACCAAAAATCAGCTAACTTTATTGCGAATTTTCCAGCGGGCGCGCCTCTTTTTGCTGCCCACTTTGCGCCTTCGTCTTGGTTTTGCCATTCATTTCTCCGAGCAATTCAGAATCTTTATCGCAAAGAACTTTTAAGCACAACAGGATTATGTTACCATAAATTGATCGTAAAGTGAAAAAAATAAAAACAGAACTTCGGATAAGGAAATAATCCGAGGTTCGAGCGGGCGGCCATCCTTTAACAGAAAGGTCGTCTGTTATTGAAAAATAGGGGCGAAAAGATGATTCAGTGTAAAGATTGTGAGTTCTGCCAGATTGGCCCGGACGGGAGACGGAACTTCACGTGCGATCCGTTTGCCACCATCAAGGAACCCGAATGTCTGGCCAAATGGCAGTTGATTCGGCTGGACATGCTTCTGGCAAGCCACCAGGGCATGCTCGATTGGCAGGGAAAACTTGCCCCTTTGCAGGACAAAATCATTAAATACATGCAAAGAGAGATCAACGAGCTGGACGAAACCGAAAGCTGGAAGCTCGATCCCGAGGAAGATGAGGATGAGTTGGAAAACGGTTTCTGATCCTGCTCTGGCGGTGCCGGTGCATTAGCCTGGGAGTCTCAAACCACCAGATCTGCTTTGAGGACCTATAATCCCAAGCGGGAGTAGCGGATCGGCGTCTTTGTTTTCGCAAAAAAGCGAAAAAGCACGCACTCGGGCCACTGTAGCGCTAAACGTGACCCATTTTTCGGATTAATGCAATAAACCAAGATTGTTTTTCGTCTTTAATGTTGAAGAAAACGCTTGAGTATGACAAAGAGCGATAACTTAGCTCGGATAGTGGCCGGCTGCCGGCGAGGTGATTCTCGGTGTTTCTCGCAAGTCGTTGACATGTATTCGGGCCGGTGTTATGGTTATTTCTATCGACTGACCGGCAACAGCGACGTCAGCGATGAGCTTTTAAGTGAGCTATTTGTCAAATTGGTGGAGAAGATCGGTTCGTATAAAGGGGGATCGTTCGAGGGGTGGCTGTTCAAGATTGCGTCAAATATTTTTCATGACCATTTAAGGAGTAAGCAAAGACAGAAAAAACTGCTCGAAACCCAAAAGAATCAGCTTGAATCCGAAGTGGGCACGGAAAAGCAATCTGAGGGCGAGCAATTTGACAAGTTGCAGAGACAACTTGGTAAACTGGATAAAGACACGAAGGAGTTGATAATGTTGCGTTTCTATGGACAGTTAAGCTTCAAGGAAATAGCGCAGATGCGGTCCGAGCCGATTGGGACCACTTTGGCAAAGACACACCGGGGGCTAAAAAAACTTCGAGTACTGATGGAGGGATAATGGCATGAATGACAGAAACAGGGAAAATCTGGCCGAACTGATCGAAAAGCTTTACCACGGCGAACAGGCCGGGAACGTACTGCAGGATATTCAAGAAGGCGAGCGGATATTCCATGACAATCCCGCCCCTGAGCCCGCTCATGAGCTCATTACCAACATCAAAGCGGAAATTGCGACGCGGCTGCCGGCCCGACAGGTTCAAATTACCAGGTGGCGTAGTTACAAAAAGGCCGCCGCTGCCGCTGCAATTATCATTGTAGCCGCAATTGGTACAACATTGATCAACGACAGCCCGCAAAAACCCAAAAGACCGGGCCGGGTCGCAGGGATAATCCCAGCAGCAATATGGGAAAGCAATAATATTGCAGTTGATGACGAGAACCTGGCCGCCTTCAACGCTCAGATCGAGCAAATTGAAAACGAAGTGATGACTCTGGAATCGCCCGATGAGGGAGGCAGCAGCGTCGAGTCCATAGAAGAGATGGAAATAGAACTAATCGTTGTCAGCAACGATTTCTGGAAGGAATAAATACAGATGGAGAAATTTCGCAGCATTTTTCTGCTTTGGGCGGCGGCGATAGTGGCAACAAGCGCCTTGCTGCCGTGCCGGGCCGACCAGAAGCATGAGAAGAAGAAAGAGGACAAGACCATCTTCGCAGAAGATGAGCCGAGAGAGCGAAGACGGCCTGGAACTTTCGAACTTACCGATGAAGAAATAGATCGCCTTTTGAAGACAGTGAAGGAAAGCGATCCGAAGAAGGCCGAAGAGATTGCAGAGCTGAGGGAAAAATATCCGAAGAAATTCAGGGAGGAGTTAAAGAAACACGCGAGGGAAGAATACGATAGAATAGTCGGCGAGCGTGTAGAGAGATGGATCGAAGGTAAAAGGCAGGAAAGACGAGCGGCATTCAAAGACTGGCTCGAAGAAAATGTCCCTCAGTTGGCCGAGGAATTGGAGAAGATCAAGAGCAGGGACCCCGATCTTTACTCGAGGAAATACGACTGGGCATACGAGAAATACAGACGAGTTTTCGACGAGAGCAGACGCCATCCTGAAGAAGCAAGGGTGCTTCTTGAGGACTTAAAACTACAAGACAAAAGAGATTATCTGATAGGCAAAATCAAACAAACCACAAACCAAAATGACAAGCAAAGGATGGTCGCACAATTGGAGAAGGTCTTAAGCGACAGGTACGACCTGATCGTGATTCGAAGGCGGATGGCTTACGAACGCCTGCTCAAAAGACTCGAGCGATTGAAGAACTACATCAATAAAAGCAGGGCTGAAATTGAGGAAGCCAAGAAGAAAGACATCAAGGACGAAAATATCAAACAGCGAATCAAGACACTGCTCGAAGGAAAGAAAGGAATCCTGAACTAAGGAGAGACAAAAATGAAGAAAGCTGCCCCCTCAACTATCATAGTAAGCATGATAGTTATAGTAATCGCCGCGATCGTGTTTACAGACTCATTTGCTCAACGCCCGTTCCGCAGACGCGGACAAAGCGATTCTCAGCTCGAAAAGCCGCCCGTACCAAAGGATGAGAACGAAAAGAAGGTTCTCGGCATTCTGGATGATATTCTCGAAAACCAGCGCTATAGAAACGTCCCACCGGAGGATGGCCGTCTTCTCCGACTCCTCGCCGAAACCATGAACGCCAAAAACGTCGTCGAGATCGGCACATCGACGGGCTACTCAGCATTATGGTTCGGTCTCGCTCTGCAAGAGACCGGCGGCAAGCTGACTACGTTCGAGATCGATCCCGGGCGAGCCGCGACGGCACGGGCGAATTTCAAGCGAGCCGGCATGGCCGATATAATCACCATCATAGAAGGCGACGCCCACAAAACTGTGAAGCAACTGAAAGACCCTATCGACATTCTCTTCTTAGACGCGGACAAACAAGGCTACATCGACTATCTCAAAAAGCTTATGCCGCTCATCCGTCCGGGCGGTCTCGTTATAGGACACAACATCAATCCCCGAATGGCGGATCCTGACTTTATTAAAGCAATTACGACCGATCCGAACCTTGAGACGATAGTCCGCACCGAAGTCAGCCTGACCCTCAAGAAGAACTGATCTTGGTAAGTTCCCTTTGACTCTGCACCAGCGGCCATGTTCACCATTGTGTTCATGGCCGTTTTTGCTTCTTATTGCTCCGCCGTTGCCTCACCCGAATAAGCTGAAGGAATGTTGACAAGCAAAAAACAGCCGAATACCATTGCTGAATGTTTTTTCAAGGTTCAATACTGTTGGGGAGATCGAATCGAATGTGGCTCAAAACGGAAGAGAGCCTGACAGACCGGCAGATAGAGGCCGGCCATAAGAATATAGTCGGCGATGGAATCGCATCTCAGGCAATGGGTATACTCACGGGGGGAGCTTTTCTTATCGCCTTTGCCATCAGACTCGGCGCATCAAATATGATCGTCGGTCCGTTGGCAGCGATAGGGCCGCTGAGACAGATGATAAGTTTTCAACTTGCCGCAATTAGAAATATAACACGGATGGTCGCTTCGGATGAGAAAAACGGCGACTAACGAACAATCATTCTCAATAATTAAGAAAGGATAACGACCATGAAGAAAGCTAAAATCATCATTATAGCAGTAGTTACTTTGCTTGCGCTTATCGTATTTTTACAGAATACCGAGAGTGTTAAAACAAAAATTCTGTTCACCACGATAACCATGCCGCGTGTTTTACTTCTGATATTGACTTTCATGGCGGGTTTTGTGGTAGGGCTTATCACGGCAAGCCACGTTCTGCGAAAACCTGCCAAGGCGGACAAATCGTCAAAACAGACATGATGTCTCAGCAGTTACACACTTTAATTGGGCCAAAGCAGATGCCGGCATCAAAGCTCGAAAATTACCTGGGGACAAGATAATGAAATCTAAAGCCGAGAGGCCGAAGAGAGCGCAGAGACATTCCTGGAAGGCGGGTTTGCCGCCGGGAACTCTTGTGTACATAGGGGACAAGAAGGTTGAAAACGTGAGAGTAACATACCTCGACTATGACGAAGGGAGCTTTCAGGAGAAGCAGGCTTCCGGCATAGACGAGTGCTTTCCCTTAAGGGATACGAAGACCGTGAGCTGGATCAACGTTGACGGCATCCATGAGGTCGATGTTATCGAGAGCATAGGCCGACATTTCGGCCTGCATCCGCTTATTCTCGAAGACGTCCTCAACACAACTCAACGCCCAAAGTTCGAGGATTACGAAAGTCATATATTCACGGTTCTCAAGATGCTCAGGTGTGTAGAAAACGGGCAGCTTGTGCAGTCGGAACAGGTAAGCATTATTCTCGGGCGGAACTTTGTGATTTCGTTCCAGGAGAATATCGGCGATGTATTCGAGCCTGTCAGAGAGAGGATAAGAAAAGCCAAAGGACGCATCAGGAAGATGGGGCCGGACTATCTGGCTTACTCACTGCTGGATGCGGTAGTAGACGGCTATTTTTCCGTACTCGAAACAATGGGCGAGAAAATAGAGTCTCTCGAAGAAGAGCTTGTCGGCGAACCGAACGAGAGAATTCTACGGCAGATTCATTTGTTGAAACGAGAGATGATATCCCTGCGCAAGTCCACATGGCCTCTTAGGGAGCTTATAAGTAACATGCAAAGGAGCGATTCGGAGTTGGTTGCCGAATCGACTGAGATATACCTCAGGGACGTGTACGACCACACGATACAGGTTATTGACACGGTGGAGTCGTACAGAGATATTGTTGCGAGCATGCTGGACCTGTATCTATCGAGCGTTAGCAACAGAATGAACGCGGTGATGAAAGTGCTAACCATCATCGCAACAATATTCATACCTCTTACCTTCGTTGCGGGTGTATACGGTATGAATTTCAAGTACATGCCCGAGCTTGAGTGGCGATGGGGTTACCCTGCGGTATTGTTGGTTATGCTTGCGATAGCCGCGGGCATGATCGTATATTTCAAAAAGAAAAAATGGCTGTAAGACGTGCGGCTGCACTCAGGACATCAGTTTGAGGGTATCCAAAAATGAGCTGGATGCTGTTTATCATAGTCATTGTTGTCTCCTTTATTGTTGTCAGAATAGGGGCCATAGCCTTTCAGTTGACCGGGCTCGAGTGGTCGCTGGCCAAATTCCAGTCGCTGTCCTGCTTCACCGGGACCGGCTTCACCACCCGGGAGGCGGAATTGATCACGTCAGACCGGCAAAGACGTAAGATCGCCTCGGTGCTGATGGTGCTCGGTAACGCGGGATTAGTCGTCCTGATCGCGACGTTCGCCAATTCGCTGCGGCCGCAGCAAATCCTGGAGAAGAAACTTATAGAGTTGATCCTTCCGGTCTCTGTCCCGGAGGACTTACTTCCCTGGATTAATCTGCTGGTAATCGTACTGGCAACTCTTGCGTTATGGACTATCTTCAAAAATCAAAAGTTCCGAAGGCACTTGACCAATTCTCTGAGAAAAAAGGTGATAAGAAGAGAGTTTTTCACGACCGCATCGTTCGAGGAGCTTCTTCTCGCCACCGGTGGCTATGGCGTCAGTAAAATAGAGATTAGCGCGGGCAGCCCGGTTCTCAACAAAACGCTGTCTGAATCGCAGTTGAGGCGCCACGATGTTACCGTTCTGGCGATCACCAGAGATCACCGAACGATGCCGAATCCGCCGGCCGACACGAAAATCCTGCCGGGCGATCAGCTAATATGCTTCGGAAAACTACAGAATATCCGTGACAGAACCTGTATGAATCCGTAAGTTTTTGCCATAATAAAGGAATTGAAGGCCTGAACACGCTCTTGACGGACAATTACAAAAACGATCTATGGAAAACGGCATACTGTTAAATTCCGGAAAACGCCGTCCTGGTTAAGGCCACGTGGGTGAATCTTTCCTGGCAGCCCGGGGATTTCTCGGTCTCGCACGACATGTATCTGGGTGAAAATTTCGATCAAGTCAAAGATGCGACTCCGGACTCCCCTGTGTTTCGCGGCAACTTTGACGACGCGTTTGTTGTCGTAGGATTGCCGGGATTTGCCTTCGCGGAAGGCCTCGTTCCCGGCACGGGCATAGTATACTTCGACGACATCAGGTTGTATCGGTGAGCCGCATAGAGACGATGAACGGTTAGCAACGAAGACGTGTACTGATTCGGGGCCTGTACTGATTTACTTGGTTCAGGCCCCGCTATTTTCCCCTCCTCAGCGCATCGGGGCCGAATTTGCCTCTGATTCTGTCGAAGGTTTTATCGAGTCTCTTTTGTCTTTCCCGGTCCGGTTCCGAGAACAATTGGCCCTGCCCGGTACCGGTTTTTTTAAGGCCGGAGACGCCGAAGCCAAGTAGTCTCAACGCTCCTGCCGATTTCTTATGCCACTTTAGAAATGCCTTTCTGGCGTGCTGCCAGAGCGTGCCGGTAACGTCGGTGGGTTCGTCAAAAGTCCTGCTGCGAGTGATCGTCCGGAAATCGCCATAACGCAGCTTGAGAGTCATGGTCTTTGCCTCAAGTCCGTTCATCCTTAGGATCGTGCATGAAATAACTTCCCGATTTGTATATGGTCTGGCGTAATAA
>CAZRBG010000013.1:0-97415 GCA_964598225.1 uncultured Pirellulales bacterium | reverse complement strand
ATTGCCAGAAAACGTTTGCTCAACGGAAGTTAATACTTATGGAAGTGCCATTCGGATCAGAACCCGGCTCATGCAAGCCGCTACCAACAGAACCTCGTGCACCTGATAAAGACCCTTCGCAAGGACTTCAACGCGCCCGATGCAAAGTTCGTGCTTGCCACTATTGCGTTCGGCGGATGGGATTTGAAAGGCCCCGGCCTGACGGTTGCCAATGCCCAGCTTGCCGTCAGCGGCGAAAAGGGCAAGTATCCGGAGTTTAAAGGCAACGTCAGGACCGTTGAAGCCCGTGATTTCTGGCGAGACAAGACCATTTCTCCAAGCGGCGCCGGTTATCACTACAATCATAATGCTGAAACCTACATGGACGTCGGCAATTTGCTCGGCTGGGCGATGGCGGACTTGTTGGTCAACAAGGACAACTAACTGCACCATGTGTTAAATCCCAAATCTGTAAAACAATAAGCTTTTAGGAAATTCTACTATGCGAAGAAATTATTGTTTGCTCTTTAGTCTTACAGTTGCATTGCTGCCGATTTCGTTTGCGCAGGCTGGATCCTCCTCGCGCACCGATCTTTCCACAGCGATGCGCCGGCTCGCGGAACATATTAATGAAACATCGATCTTGAGCGCAGATCAGATAAATCAGCAAACTGAGATCATCCGAAAGAACATCGACCAGATCGGACAGACATCCGAAATAATCAGCGAACCGCTCGATCTGGTGGAGTCCTACGAAACCACAGTGGGACCACTATTTATGAACGAAAATACGCAGGGCGTATTTCCGAGAAAGCCGGCCGGAGGGCTTGAGCTTGACCGTGCGATGTTTGCCGTTCAGCAGGGCTTGATCGATTATGCTTTCACGCCCGGAAATCTTAAGAAGTTCAGAGAGATTCTCGATGGAGCTGCATTTAAGACTTCCGCCTATTTCCCCGGAGCGGTTGATGCGCCGATTGACCCTTCTGTCGAACACGAGGTAAGGATAAACGCCTCACAACCGGCCTGTTGGGGGATTCCAGTCATGGATAACGAAAAGCCGGCCCGGCGTCCGACGGGTTTTTACCTGGCGCCGGGAAGTATCGCCGAAGTGACGGTTCCTGAGTCGATAGTTGCCAAAGGATTTGGTATTCGCGTTGGAGCGCATTCATGGGATTTAAGAAAGAAGCCCAGAATTGCCAGACTGGACCGCGTGTCGATTGTCTATCCTATCGAAAAGATTCAAACTGCTGTCGCCAATCCTTTGGGCGGGGGGATTTATATTGAAGTGCCGTACCTGGCGGATGCGGGGATTGTGAAAATCAGGATAAAGAATGCCGTGCGTTCTCCTTTTTTCTCTGCCAGAAGCTTCGACAAGACGACGCTCGAGCAGTGGCAAAAGATCGAACGTCATCATCCCGGTCCCTGGGCGGACTTCGAATCCGATAAATTCATGATGCAGGTGCCCACCAAATGGATTTACAATTACGACGATCCTGTTACTCTGATGCGGGACTGGGACAAATCAATGGATATTGTTTCCGAACTCTTTGGTAAGCCGCTGATACGCCCCAAGACCGTGCTTTATCTACAAGTTGACGTTATCTTCAGAGGCAGCGCCAATTTTCCCGGATATCCCCAGTCGAATTTTCGCTATAATCCGAACAAACAGGAAAACGGCCATAGCGACCATTGGTTGCTCAAAGGCCCGCAGTCTGCCGGCCAGACAATCTTTCACGAATTGGGCCATGCTCAATTATTCACAAAATTCCGGGGAGAAGTTGAAGCGGTGGTCAACCTGCCATATGTTGCAGTACTGAACAAAGGCTTCGGCGTCGACCTCGATACGGCGTTCGGCAGATCGTTCAGCAAACCGTATGTCTCGCTGGATCAGGCGGCTATCATGTGGATGGTCACCGAGAATTTCCGAAATGGAAAGCCGATGGACATTTCCAACAGCCCGCGCAATGAAGTCAGATACCAGCACCGCGGCTACGGCAAATATGTAGAAATTGTCAAACTCTTTGACTGGAAAGCCTTAGAGGATTTCTGGCGTTCAGTGAATTTAGATTACCTTAAGGGAATTGAATATCCCCGCAACACCGATCCAACGGACAGCCGTATCTTGAGGATGTCCAGAACGGCAGGCGCAGATCTCAGACCTTTAATTCACTTCTGGGGAATTCACCCTGAAGACAATGGTGCCCTAAAAAAAGCAAT
Organism: uncultured Pirellulales bacterium; assembly: GCA_964598225.1. Classification (GTDB taxonomy): domain Bacteria; phylum Planctomycetota; class Phycisphaerae; order Sedimentisphaerales; family Anaerobacaceae; genus SG8-4. The sequence goes on along the minus strand of CAZRBG010000013.1, from coordinate 95,219 downwards.
GGAAAAGGAGGTTGTCAAACCTTCGCCATTGATCTACGACCGGCTGGTCCATTACAAAACTCTCATTCCGATGAACAATGCCGAGTTTGCTTTACATGCCAAGATTGTCAATCCCAGAGGTATTCGCAAAGGAAGAAACCCCCTCTATGGCGAGGGTTGGTATTACACATGGCTGCCAAAGTACGAAGAATCTCACGGTATAGCCGCCGAGGCAGCCCTGCAGGACATTATAGATATGTACTTTCCGGACGGCCGACCATCAAGACAGAAAATGATTAAAGACACGCACAGTCAAAGACATAAGTTATGAAAAAGAAATTCAAACAACTGCTTCTGCTTCTGGCAATAGTCGTGGGCCACGTTCATGCTGTTTTGGCAAGCGAGACAACGCTCTCATTGGCAGGAACCTGGAAATTCCGACTCGATGCCGATGATGCTGGCGTAACAGAAAAATGGTTTGCCCGGGAGTTTGACGATACCGTCCAACTGCCCGGAACGACTGATGAGAACCACAAGGGCATCAAAAAGGACGAACAACGCGTCGACAGGCTCTCGCGGGTGTGGTATTGGAAGGGGCCGGCTTGGTATCAGCGCCGAGTGACGATTCCCGAAGCCTGGAAAGGCAAGCGAATTACGCTGTTTTTGGAGCGGACCAAGCACACTCGAGTTTGGGTGGACGAGACTTTTTGCGGCTGGGAAGACACACTCAGTGCTCCCCAGGTTTTCGACGTGACCGAAGCAATGACGCCGGGCGAACATACGATCACGATACTTGTCGATAACGCCAAACTGCCGCCCGTCGGCCCGGCCCATGCGGTTGATGAACGAACTCAGACCAACTGGAACGGCATCATCGGCAGGATCGAGCTTCGCGCAACGGCCCCGGTCTGGCTCGATGACATACAGGTCTATCCGAACGCAAAAGAAAAGAAAGCCCGGATTCGCGCGGTAATCGGAAATGTAACTGGCAAAACGGCATCAGGACAAATCACAGTAGACTGCAAGAGCTACAACGTTGACGAACCTACGACATTCCAGACCCAATCTGTCAAGGTCAAGGCGAATGGGCAGGAAAATATCATCGAGTTCATCTATGAACCAGGCACAAATGTGTCGCTTTGGGACGAATTCCAACCGGCAATGCTTCAGTTGACCTTGAGCCTTGAAGCAAAAACAGGCGACGAGCAATTCCGTGATCGGCGATCGGTCAACTTCGGCATGCGTGATTTCACGGCGGACCGTAACCGCCTGATGATCAATGACCGACGGGTTTTTCTGCGTGGGCGGATCGATTGCTGTTTCTATCCGCTTACCGGCTACCCACCGATGGACAAGGCCGGCTGGCGGCGCGTGTTGTCGATCCTCAAGGATTGGGGCCTCAACCATGTTCGCTTTCACTCGTGGTGCCCGCCAAAAGCGGCGTTTGAAGCGGCCGACGAATTGGGCATCTATTTTCAGCCGGAGTTTCCGAACAAACGCAGCGGCTTCAACGCATCTGAAAGCGAAGAGGCGGCATATTACAACATTGACCGGCTTGATATGGAAAGCTCCGAAACTGAAGTCTCGCTCTACGATTACGGAAAGCGCGAAAGTGAACTGATCTTCAAGCACTTTGGCAATCACCCCTCGTTCGTCATGTACACTCTCGGCAACGAACTGGGCCGAAGAAAAGCCATGTATGAGTTGGTCGCGCACTTCAAGCAGACCGACCCGCGCCGTCTCTACGCCCAGGGATCGAACAATATGCACTGGAATCCAAGTCTTGCCGAGGGCGATGATTTCTGGGTGACCTGCAAGACCGGTAAAACCATGCCGCTGCGCGGAGCTTTTTTTCAGGGCGACTTTCTCGGTGCGCATATCGAGTTCCGGCCGCCTTCCACGATGGTAGATTACAGCGATTCGATCAGCGGAGTGCCCGTGCCGTTGATAAGCCACGAGATCGCTGAATTTCAGGTTTCGCCCGACTTTCGCGATATCCCAAGGTTCACCGGGGTCACGCGAGGACGAAACTACGAGATCGCCCGTGAGCGACTCGGCGAAGCCGGCATGCTGGACCAAGCCCATGATTTCGTACGCGCGTCGGGGGCGCTGTCGGCCATTTGCAAGCGCGAAGATATTGAAGCAGTACTCCGGACGCCGGATATGGGCGGCTTTCACCTGCTCGACATCCAGGACTTCCCCGGCCAGGGCACGGCACTGGTGGGAATGCTCAACGTCTTCATGGAGTCGAAGGGAATCATAGAACCGTCCGAACGGCGGGAGTATTGTTGCGAAACGGTTCCCCTGCTGCGCATGAAAAAGTACACCTGGACAACGGATGAAATGTTCATCGGACGCGTGCAGGTGGCCCACTACGGCCCGGCGGATATCCCCGACGCCAAAGTCACATGGACCGTAACCGACAACCGGCACCACAAGATTGCCGGCGACGCATTCGTTCGCACGACTATCGAGCAGGGCAATGTTTTCGATGTCGATATGTTCGCGTTTCCGTTGGCCCGCATCGCCGCTCCGCAGAAACTGATGATCACGATCTCTATCGACCGGACGGAGTATCGCAACCATTACCCGATCTGGGTCTATCCGGCGAAGGTTGACACCTCCGTGCCCGATGGCGTTCTGCTTGCGCGCCGCTTTGCCGCGGCCGAAACGCAGAAACATCTGGCCGCCGGGGGCAAAGTGCTGTTGATTCCGGAACTGGACAAACTGCCTCATAGCGTCGAGGGTCAATTCCAGACTGAGTTCTGGTCGCCGATGTTCGCCGCAGCGGCGCGCAAGCGGGGTCAAAAACCACCTCCGGGCACCCTGGGCATCCTCTGCGATCCGAACACCCCGGCCCTTGCCAACTTCCCCACGGAGTTTCACAGCAACTGGCAGTGGTGGCATCTGGTGAAAAACGCCCGGCCGATCATGTTCGACGATACGCCGGAGGATTACCGCCCCACGGTTCAGGTGATCGATAATTTCGTCACCAACCACAAGCTTGGTCTCATAGCCGAGACAAAGGTCGGCAAAGGCAAGATTCTCATCTGTTCAATTGACCTGCTCGGCCATCAGGATAAACCGGAAGTCCGCCAGCTGTTGCACAGCCTGTTACAATATACTGGTTCTCAAAAATTTGCTCCCGGGGCAGAGATCGATAACAAACTGCTCAGAAGACTACTTCCCGGAGATACCCAATGAGACGACGTCAATTCCTCAAAATCGCCGGCAGCGGAATGATGCTTCCGCTCTGGTTCGACGATCTGGCATTCGCCAAAGACGACCCGGCCCCGAGCGGCCGGGTGTTTTCCGACGCCGCCTCGGCCGACATTCGCTCCCATTTCCAATCGACCAGGGAAGAGACGCTCAAGCTGACTGAGGATGTGTTTCGCAAGTGCATCCTCGACAAAATCCTTCTGCCAACCGAGCCGCTTAAGCGCAACTGGATATGGCCCGGCGGGCCTTATTATAAGGGCCAGTGGATCTGGGACTCGATGTTCGTGGTGGATCTGTTGAGCATTCTGCCCGGCAAGAAAAAGCTGATCCGGGACATCTTTCAAAATTACTGGGACTTCCAGGATCGCTGGAACAGCAGGATGCCCGACTACGCGCAGGACATGATTACCGTCGCGATCAAGACCGCACCGCAAGAGGTTCGACAATTTTCGCAGATACCGATCCTGGCCTGGGGAGTTGAGCGCGTTTATCATCGTAACGGCGACGAGCAGCTTCTCAAACAGTGTCTGGGCCGGCTCGAACGGTTTCACGACTGGTACTGGCGTGAGCGGGATGTGACCAATATTGGACTGGTGACAGTGGGTTCATACAGCGGGAAACTGCAGCATGCGCGATGGGAAACGTTCGACTATGAATGCAATATGGATGACCTCAAGCTGGTGGCTCATCCCTCGCGCAAAGGTCCCAATGAAGCTGCCTGGTATGGCGACATCTGTGTGACGGGTAACACGTCATACCTCATCATGGGCGAACGGAGCCTCGCCCGGCTGGCAGAAATCGTCGGGGACCACAATATGGCATCGCGTCGAAAACGTCGGATCGAAAAGGCAGTCAAAGCAATGCGCGACCACATGTGGGACCAGGAGGCCGGAACGTTCCTCTCGGTCAAACGCGACACGCTTGAGAAGATCCGAGTCGCAACCATCGGAAGCTGGATTCCACTGGCCGCGGGCGTTCCCACCGGAAAGATGGCCCGGCGCATGGCCGAGGCGCTGGCCTCCCCTCACTGGCAGACGCCGCTTCCGGTTCCGACGGTCGATCGCACGGATCCGCGATGGAAATCCAGCGGCTTCTGGCGGGGTGACGTGTGGCCTCCCACCAACTACCAAATCGCCGGCGGGCTGGCCGCCTACGGGCACGTAGATCTCGCCGCTGACATCTGTGACAGAACCATCGCCAACGCAATCGAGAACGGAATCAACGAACATTACGATTCCGTTTCGGGCAAAGGTATAGGTGTCAAGGATTATTGCATGAGCAGTACCCTGGTGACGATGATGCTCGATGGTCTTACGAAGAAGCATACATTGAAGTTACGAGATAAGCGAATTCCCGGCTGACCGGCCAGGCGAGTTATTTTTGTCAACCAAGCGGTTAATCTATAATCGCAAAATCTCTTGGTAAACAAACACTAAAAGTCCTTAGACTATGGAGCTGGCGGATCCTTTCATTCGGACCAACTCTGGCAGAACCGGATTCTATATCGCGCAAACAGTGACAGAATGTCGCTGTGGCTTTGGAATGTTTTGAAGTTCCGTGAAACAGGCAACCTTGGGCGTGCCAGGTCACTTCTCATGGGCTTATGTTTGCGGCAAATTTGTTCGTCACTTATCGGTTTCTTCCGACTTGTTTCCGGTCCAATGTATCCTCCGTGCCCTCGAGATTTGTGGACTCTTACTGCATACACTGCTTTGTTATCATGCACGAGCAGCTCGCCGTGATCGATGGCGCCTGGCGGCGGTTTTTACTCCCACGGCCGCAGACGGGACCTTGAATCCGGATGTGGTGCCAAAAGATGATCCTATGGCTGCATTCGAAGGCAAGAAAGGCGCCAAGCTTTGGGTTGTCTCGGCTGAAAGCGGAGAAAAGCTGAAGGAATACGGTCTCTCCAGGCTTCCCGCCTTCGATGGGCTAATCGCTGCGTATGGTAATCTTTATTTATCCACAAAGGACGGTTACCTGATGTGTATAGGAGACAAAAAGGGCGGAGAACTTCTCGTGACGCTCGCCAAGTAGCTTCAACGGCGAATAGTAGTAGACCGGAGTAAATATGGAATACACAATAGATAGCAGTCACACAAAAGAGATCGACCGGCGGAATTTCTTAATCGGTGCTGCCACGACAGCCGCGCCCATTTTTTTGCCGAACATTTCGATGGGAAGAGGCACCAAATCGCCCATAGATAAAATGAATATCGCCTGTGTGGGCCTGGGGTCTATGGGTTACACCACACTTGAGAACTGTATCGGAACCAAGAACCTCGGCAATCCGAGGCTGGACTTTCCTGAAAACGTGGTGGCACTCTGCGATGTGGACTGGAAACGGGCATCCGTGCCGTTCAAGCGATTTCCAAAAGCAAAGAGATTCAAAGATTATCGCAGGATGCTTGACAAGGTCGAAGAAATTGATGCTGTAATCGTAGCCACGCCGTGATCACGGCCGAGGCTATGCGAAGGAAAAAGCACGTCTACACCCAGATGCCTCTTGCCCATAATGTCAGGGAGGCTCGCCGACTGTCCGAAATCGCCGGCGAAACCAGTGTAACCGCCCAAATGGGCAACCAGAGACATTCGAGTCCGGTCATCAGAAAGACCCGAGGCTGGATAAGGGCCGGAGCAGTAGGGACTGTCAGGGAGGTCCACTGCTGGACAAGAAGACCGACCTGGCCACAGGGAATGTCTGTCCGGCTGCCGGGCAAACCGGCACCCGAAACACTAAACTGGGATCTTTGGCTGGGGCCCGCGCCCGAAAGGGCGTACAATCCGGGCTACCATCCGTTTAACTGGCGCGGCTGGCGAGATTTCGGCACGGGCGCTCTGGGCGCAATGGGCTGTCACGTGATGGACGCTCCGTTCTGGATACTGGAACTTGACAAGATCGACCGCTTTCGAGTAGAGGCCGAGTCAACAGGATTGAGCGGCCAGGCGTGGCCGAACTCTTCACACATACGCTATATCTTCCCGGCTTCCGCAGACAGACCGGAATTAACCGTGCACTGGTACGATGGCGGCAGGAGGCCTGCCAAGCCGGAAGGCATGCCGCCCAACAGGGAACTGGATGCCAACGGCGCCATATTCGTCAGCGACAAAGGGACACTAATGTGCGGGGACGTAGTAAACGTCAACGATCCCGACGACGACATACCCATGCTTCTGTCTGAATCGAGATGGAAATTGTTCAAGCCCCCCAAGAATGTGGATCGACTGGCCGGATCCTGGGAGCACGACTGGCTGGGTAACCACGAACACATATGGGTGGAGGCCTGTAAGAGAGGTGAACAACCCTGTTACTGTTTCGAGTATTCTTCGGCTCTAACAGAGATGGTCCTGCTGGGAAACATCGCTCTCCAGGCCGGCGAACCTATCGAATGGGACAGCAAGAATATGAAGGTGCTCAGCCCGGCTGGTGCAAACCAATACGTCGGCCGTGAATACAGAGTGAATACAGAGATGGTTGAGAGATATGAAGCGCCATTTGAATGCGGCGAGGCGCTCTGCCAGACGTGTCTCTGAAAGTCTGTGCTGCGTAGTAACGGCCGCCGTGGTTGAAACGGAGCTTTTTCGGCGTCTCAGGTTGATACACCTTGCCGTTGAACGAGCCGATGTGGCAGTTACTGTTGGCGCCATCGCCGGCAGGCAGGGGCATAACGAGACTTTCCTCAACACCCACCATGGCCAGGTAGCCCCCCTCTTGCCATTCCCAACTGTCATCGTAGTAGCGGAAGCCAAATCTGTTTCCTTCTTTTTCGTCTCTTGATCGGGGAAGGTATCTAAAACCTGTGGGCTGGTCGCTGTCTTCATCAAATCCCCAAATGATCACACCCGTTTGGTTTCCGCCGGCAAAGTCCGGTGGATTCAGATCCTTGGCCAAGACATCGCCGCCGAGACTCAGAATTACAACAAAACAAATCAGAAGAATCACTCTGTTACACATGATATTCCTCCTTTCAGAGGTTAGACTATCTCAATCAGTTCTGTTCTTACAAAATATTCACCCGCAAGTCAATATCTACCGTGCAGAATTGTGCTTCACACCCAGAAGATTCTGACAGAAGTAGAACAGGTAAAACAAACAAGAATGACAATCGGACAAGATAGATATTAACATGACTATAGCAAGTAAACATCTACCTCAAAGCCAAGAAGTTACGGTGTATAACCCAAATCTCCCCACACGCCTTTCTGTACCTTCACTAAGTCCGGGTTGCCCGGCTGCCGACTATTCACCTTTTCCCCATTGCCTAACTCTATCGTTAGTTGGTCTTTCCACTTCCAATAGTCGCTGTGGCCATCTGCAAAGGAGAGATTTGTGCCGTTGCCATGTCGCAAAGGGGGAAGATCTCGCCATCTTGGTTCTTCGTGATAAACTGAAAAGGCGTAGTTGCTTATCCGGCCCTCATCAACGAATACAATCCTCTCACTAGGTCTGGCAATCTCGGTTCTATTCTTAAAAACCTTTCCTTTCCATGAACCACCTACATTCGTATTCATAGAGCTGACTATCGAGTACGTCCGCATCTCTCCGCGTATGCCGGTTGGGCACTTGTAGAGCTTCAGGTTGCTGCAATAGTCGTATAGCATTCCTCGTTTCATTGCCGCGATTTGAGTTTCCTGCGAATCTGACACATCCATCGCGGCAACCCAGCCGTAATCCGAATGACCTATGTTGGCGGCGCAGATCTTGCCATCGTTATCATCTGCATACATTATCCATGCAAGCGTCAATTGTCTGAGATTGTTAAGGCAAACGGCACGCTTGCCGTGTTCTCTGGCACGATGAAGTGCTGGAATCAATACCGCCATCAGTATTACAATGATAGCGATTACTACCAAAAGCTCTATTAATGTAAAGCCATGCCGTTTGTGCATGAAGTTCCCCCTTCTCTTTCACAGAGAAACAGTGAGTTAAGCTGGTATCCTTATCTATCATGATTATATCATATCCGGCCATAATGAGCGAAAGTAAAGTTAGTTTCATTGCTCAAGAAGTTTGAACAACTACCTGCGAAAATTGCACACCTGCTTTGAGTGGAGAATCCGCGTTTTTGGCGGGATCAATAGAGTCTCAGGAGATTCCAAACACAATAGAATTCGCCGAATACCTCTATAGGCAACCGCAAAAGTGTAGGTGAAAAGTGTAGGCGATTACAAAATAACTATCCCTGCCGAAAGCTCCGTCCTTATTTACAAGCGTTTAGCTTTTGATAATCACGGCCGTATTTCATTCAAGGACTACCCCTTCAATATATTTACGTTCAGAAGCTATCTCCCCGTCAATGATCGGATACAGCATCGAATAGGGCACTCGCCATTCTTGATTAGGTTCTACAAACACAGTAACCGTTTTGGGATTCATTCGTATTACCTTGCCACAAACATTTTTGTTATGCTTGCTTCTAAATCCAACAAGATCGCCTTTCTGTATCTCATTCTTATTCATTCCACTCATTTTTGTGCCATATTTTATATTCGTAGAGAGCCCATCAACATTAATCATATAGAATGGAATAATCCACTGTTTCATGTCATGCTTATTCTTTACAAGAACACGGGTTCTCCTAAGTTCGATGACCGCGGCCTGGAATCAGTTTACAAGAAAATTTGTAGCTTCAGCTTTGCAAATGCTAACAGTTAATCCGTGTTATACCGGCGTCAAAAGGTTGAATCTGCGATCAAAGTGAAGTAGGCTGAGTAACATAACAGGGGAAATAGGATTACTGCCGAGGAAGCTTAAGGCATCCATTGTCCCCTTCTCAGTTGTGACCGGCGATTGCTTGTGAGAGGGTTCGCTGTGAGCCCCAGAAGAACGCGGAGACAGAAATTATTGAAAGTGAGTAGAACAATGCAATTCAAGATTGGCGATCCTGTGAGGGTCAAAGAAGGCATTATGTGCCCCGACGATGATTCCGTGTGCATCGGCGGATGGCAGGGACGAATATCGGATATAGGAGATGATGGCATCGTTGAGATATCCTGGGATAGCGTAACGCTCAGGCAGCTGGTGGACGAATACATCCGACAATCCGAGGCCGAAGGCTTGGATTGGTCCCAGATGTGTCTGGCTGTCGACGAAATTCAGTCGGCTCGACCCCGAGATTCAGAGGCACAAGCTGTTGCCGCAGCCGAGGAAATAGAAAATAGGGCTTCATCCGGTTAATGAGTAGGTCACTGCATAGATCGGGACCCTGGGATTAGATCGAGAGAAAAATCGTTTGGGCAGATGGCCAAATTAGGGCAGCCAGGGGGGTAATTTGGACATCTGGGGCCCCGAACGATTTTTCTCGGTCTTTGGGGATCGCCATGTTACCTACGCATTAACCGGATGAACCCTTTTCTGATGTTTTCACTGAGCGGTAGTATGTCCCTCAGTCTTACAGAAAAGTCCTGAATATGGGTTTTTATGTGTCTCTCATAGCGTTTTAGATCGAATTCTTGGCGGGACTCATTCTCATACTCGACATCCAGGCCTGCTGTCAGGCTATTTAGAGCATCCAGAAGTCCAGGCACAGCAGCCAAATCAAATGCCCCAAGCGGCAAATCTGTAGATCGGCTTTCGGCCAGCATCTTTCTGACGCGATCCCTCTGCTCAGTCTTGCGTTGCCGGGATTCCAACATCTTTAGTCTGAAGTATTCCGGATTGAATAAAAGACCCTCAAACAAGAACTTGGATTGGATATCACTGCCGCAGCTTTTGCATTCTTAACGTCTCACCTTAAGCAAAGGAACACCGCCACATACCGAGCATCTCTGAAAGGATGCTGTCGGATCAAATTCCTTTTCACACGAAACGCAGCGGCACCTGCCTTCGCTTATCATGATAAGTGAGCCATTGCACTTAAGGCAGCGATGGCTGAATAGCATCACGCTGTAGAAATACCGTCTCGCCTTTTGTATAAGGATCTCGACAGCTTCTGCCATGTCAAATGCAAGCGACCTGATGTTCATTGCTCGGGCAGTTGCGAATCGATAAGGTCCGGTTGCTCGTTGTTCGGGACCATCGAGTTTTCAGGACCTACGACATCAGCAGTTTCACCTTGGGTAGCTTCAGTCTGAATATCCTCAACCTGAACCGGTTTTTTGATTTCTTGGCGTGAACTTCTTACCACAGCTTTTACAGAGTCTGATTCTTCGAGCTCCCATCGTTTTGGTTTTTCTGACACGTTTCTTTTGACTTCGATTGCTGCCGCAGTTAGGACAAATCGGGGGTCTTCCTCTTGGCATTGGTATCACCTCATGAGACCCAAGAGAGGCCTGAGTATATAAAGGTGTCGATTTTTAAGTGACATGGGGAGAGTAGATTTCGAGTGGAACTATTGCAATAGCCATGTCACGCATAAACTCTGGGGGTGCGGAGTTTATGCGTCAGACAACAGAACCTGAGGCGATGACAAGCTAAATTTCCATCGGCATTTTACTGCTCCTATAAACTCCGCACGGCGCATTAACAGGGGGTAGACTATGCGGAGTTAACACGTCCGTTTATTTATTTTAATATAGTGGTATTGCTATATATATATTTTCAATATAGAAGGATTTAATGACGGGCATTGATTACTACTGCTAAGTGACAACAAGAAATGAAGACATGAGTATCCTGAGCAGAGCCTGCTTACGCGTTAACTCCGCATATACTATAGAAAACGACCCTCCAATACGTTTGACGTGTTAACTCTGCACGGCCTGGAAATTGTCAAGCCTCAGTTTGAAGACCGTATCGAGGACCTGTTTGTCAAACGTCAGCATGACACGATTGGCATAAGTCCGCCCCACCTTGGTCGCAATTAATGCCACCAATCCCATGCTCTGCAGGTAGCTGAGATTGGAATAGAAGTATACGTAGCTAAAAGGTCTCTCGTTGTACAACATGGATATCTTGCGATATCTCTGATAGATGGCCTTGGCAAAATCCGACTTGCTGGTTACCGTCGCTCGCAGGATCATAAGATTCTCATCTGCAAGATCATGGATCATGTCAAACACTATATCTCTGCGGGCTTTTTCAAAACAATCCTGGATGTCCTTGGAGTCTTTGGTTACTGAATAGAACAATGTCTTTATGGCTACACGGGGCATCCGAATTGCTCTTCCGAGTCGTCAGAGCAGCAATTTGAGATAGGTTGCCTTCATGCCACTTGTGCAAACCTTGTTGAGCTCGCTGTCTGAGAATTTGCTGTAATTGGTTCGCATTGTAGTTTTTGAAGTAGATGCTTACTGGTTGGAGAGTGCTCCGCGGGGACAGGTCCAGATCATGCAAGAATCGGTAGTTATTTGAAAGCATGATAACCATGTACGGGTTCTTACTTCTGCTTAGCAAACACAGGATTTCCCGATTCTTGTCCTTGGCGCTCATCAGGTCAATCTCATCCAAAAGGACAACTGTCTTGCTGTGATATCGTTTACCGAACGCTTCATACAATTCACTGAGACTTGCTCCTCGGGCCTGTACCCCGAGAAGATGGGCCAATATCTTGAAGGCAGTGTTGTGTTCTCTGCAGTTTGCATAGTCGACTTTGAGGCGTCCGTCTTCATTTAGGAGTCCTTCAAGATACCTCAGGGTAAGCGTCTTGCCGGATCCTTTGGTGCCCACAACAGTCAGATGCGTTGGGATACCGCTGATCTGGAACCGGGTCAATTCTTTGATCAGGTATTTCGATTCCTCCCTCATGAAAGGCTCATCGGAAATATGCCCAAAATCAAATACTGAGAAATCCTTAACGATATCCCGGAGCTTGGCATGCCGCTCCTGTTCGCGTTTTAGAAAGTCCATCATTTCCATTTTTGACGTATAAACCTCGCACGGGACGTAATCCGGACAACTCATATAAAATACTTTCGCGCCCCTAGCGAGTGACAATCAAGCTTTAAGACGTCATACGTTATTTATGTAGGGGCCAGTCACCCTCAAACTCCAAGCTCCCGGCCCAAATCCACCATCACATCGGCCCTGATCTTATCACACCAGCAGCAACTGTTTCCATCAAACCCCGACTCCGGTCCGACTCTTCCACACAATTTACACCGTTTCATTTCTACCCCTCCCTGAACCTGCCTCTGATAGGCAAGTTCAGCTCAAAGCCATGCTGAGCTTGCCGAAAAACCAAAAAGATTAAATAGTAGCGATGCTATTAGGTCCAGTATGAGACTCGAATACTGGTTGCAGAACTGGCATCTGGAAGAATTGCTCGAAAGCTATCTGCCTGACTTTGTACTGGCTTTTGCATTTTTCACTTCAATTGTATACGCAGTCCTCGGCAAGCGCTTTGAAAAGCAAAGGCCGGCCATTGCCATGTCAGCCACTATTGGGCTCGCTCTTTCTTTTGGCCTCGTGTGGTGGGAGCAGGCAAATAGTTTCTCGATCAAAAACCTTGGCCCGATTGCCGTTGGTTTTGCCATTCTGCTCCTTTCCCTTGTCATGTATCAATGTATCCGCCACATTGGCGGTTCATGGGCTGGAGCGGGGATAACCATTGGCGCCAGTATTATCATAGCGCAACTGCTGGGAATGCATGTTCCAATGGACGCTCAAATCATTCAAACCGTAATTATCGTTGCCTTGATCTTCGGGCTTCTCGCCTTTATGTCTCATCGGCATCATCTGGATCCTCGTGTAAGGTTCAAGGAACCGGATCTGCCTGACATAAAGCGCACAATGGCAGACCTGTATCGCGAGCGCCATCTATCCAAAAAGCTCGACCATGGCCTTCGAACACTCAACAAAAAGGCAAAGACCTTGCATGAACACCCTGAAGAAACTGCTGATATTGCAACCCAAATCAAACGCATGCTGCCCGCTCAGGGCTATTTGACCGAGCGAATGGCCCATCTGGGGGAAAAAGCTCACAAAATACGAAACGGCCATATTGCCCGATTAGAAGAAACCCGCACAGCATTTGCAAAACTCCCTGTCTCAGCCAAAAAGAAAGCCTCTGCCGAGCTGGCCGCTGCTTACAATCAAATGGTTGGCATCGACACCCGACTCGAACGGCTCGATAAGGCTGTTGCCGAAAACGAAAAAAGGATCCGCGAGTTGACCGAAAAGGCCCGTGAATATACCGCAAGTACGACCATCGCGGCCTGGTAGAAGCACTTAAAGAAGCTGAAAAGCTCCAGCATCACAACTCCAGGCTCATAAAAACAATCACCCGAACTGAAAACAAGCTGTCTGCCACTGCAAAAAGAATCGCAAAAGAGGTGAAACAAGTTGAAAAATGAAACAGAAGAAAAACTCGAAGATATGCTGACTGAATTGGATCCGCCATACGAGTCAAAGGACGAGCTGCAAATCGGCCGTGTGCTGGATCAATACGGCATTCCGTTCTTCTACAGGCAGGCGACTATCATCTATAACGAGGGCAAGAATGAAATCCGGAAACCGTCGTTCACCGTGTACCCATACGGAGGCCTCGTGATTGATTACGTGCCCGGCTCCGGGCAAGGCCAAAATGATGAGCCTCTGAGAAAAGAACAGATCTACAGGTACAGCCAGATTCCTGCTGTGCTGCTGGGGCCAAAGGATTTGACAGAGCCAAACTGGCAGGAGATGTTGTACGGGAGGATCGAGCGGGAATCTCGAAGGGAATTTGGTCCGATGCAGTACACTCCAGAGCCGGTTGAGAAGTAACCACATCGCATGGGGGGTAATCGGACAACAAGTCCTGCCCCCCCCCCAGTTTGTAAGTGTTTGTAGTTAAACGATTAATGATTGACATTATTGGACTTATGATGCTAGCCGAAGGCGAGCCGAAGCCGCACCGAAGGCAAACCGAATCCGTTTGTGGCGCGCCTGTTGCGCGCTTCGGCTCCTGGGTTGGTCCATTTCAACTTCGTGTAATTCGCGATCAGTGAGATTTCCATGCTAATCAAATTGCTCTTAACGCGCCCATCGACAGTAGAGATTATCGAAATAATCAGAGTCTGTGCTGACATTAAGGGGCATATCACTCTTCAAAATCCTCAATTCGTTCCAGTTCTACTCGCCACTCATTGGCCTTGAGCAACCAGATCTCGGCTTTATCATATTCTGATTGGTCTGCATATATTCCGGCTAAGTCAGACATCAGGTAGCCCAACTTCCGCAGGTGACCTGCCGCCTGTTCCGGCGCCATATAGGCCGGTGTGCCGGCTGTATCACCATCCTTAGACACTGTAAGATTCAAATCGTCTTTAAGGAAGCTCTTGGCCAGACCAAAATCTACTATGTAAGGCTGGCCGTCTTCGGATACAATTATGTTGGATGGTTTCAGGTCACGGTGAATAACACCGTTCTGGTGAGCGTGCTACACGGCCTGACAGACAGTCAGCATAAGTTTCAGGATCTGACGGATGGCCATATTGTGCTTCTTAATGTACTCATCCAGATTCATTCCCTCAACCAGGTCCATCGCATAATAGTAAATACCCTGATGGATTCCACTATCGTGGATGCGAGCAATGTTCGGGTGCTTAAGACTAGCCGCCAGCTCCACCTCACGTTCGAAGCGGGCAAGGGCTTTCTCGGAGCTTATCAGGCCGGTTCTTGGCACTTTCAGGGCAACTTGTCGGTTGGTGCTGATCTGAATAGCACGCCAGAACTGTCCCTGTCCTGCTTCGCCTAATTTGTCAATAATCTCGTAATCTTTGATGTGAGGAACATGTTTAGTGTTATTGACCGGCAGCGGCTCACTATCTCCGGCAGATTCCTCGTCATGTTCTGAATTAACGGAACCAGCAGCTTTAGAGCCTATCGACAACAGGCGCCCCAGTTGTCTGGGATCCAAACCGTATGTCGACTTCTTTTTCATCATGCGGCCCTATATAATGATTATGCAAAATATTCCCGATCCTGCGCTTTGTTATGAAAATATTTGCATTAATTCCTTCAACTCATCCTCCACATCGGCATTGTCGGTTACTGCTCGTCGCAGATGCCGTTTCAGAGTTGCCCTGAAACGTCTATTCACCGTGACAATCATGTTCGAGGCTCTGGCGGTACTCTCAATACCGTATTTGTCGCAAATCTCTTTCAATGAAGGGGCGGGAACGTTCTCCATTATTGGCTGTAAAACTCTGTCCTGGAATACCTGCCAATGTATTGCCTTACCTTGGCTGCGGCACTTGGCCTGCACTTCTTCAAGCATATTGTCCAGCAAATCGGACACCCAGGCATAATTGAAGGATTGCTCGGCCGTTAGCCCATCGACAGGCTCGGGCAGATCGGCAGGATTGATCTGATCCAACTGGATGATTTTGTCTCCTGGAACGCGTTTTTGGGCTGTTTGCTTGCGATGCACCCTCGCGAGATACTGCTCCAGGGCGCTCAACAGAAATGTCCTGAAACGTCCGCGGTTCCGGTCTGCCCGTTCGATTAGCCCTCGACTCAATACAACTTCCTGAAAGAATCCCTGAGTGAGGTCTTTGGCCTGTTGGTTGCCGTATCCCTTGCGACGAAGAAAGCAGTAGACGGGCTTCCAATAGTTTTTAAGCAGTTCATTAGCTAAATCACCATCGGGTGTGTCACCGTTTGCCGCTATCTTATCGACAACGCTCCAATGTGTGGTCAAAAACGCTTCTTCCGCTCCCCCCATACTCGTATTCTCACAGGGCTTCATTTACCAAGTTCCTCAATCCCCCCGTTGCCGACAGTCTCTCCGGTTGTATCGCTTTACCATTATAATCGATAAAAGCCCTCTCAGGCAATGAATCAAGCCGGTTCCGGACAGAAATACGAGCAAATAATGAAAAAAACAGGAGCTTTTCAGGAAAATTCTCCAGACGTGCGCAGGATCGCTTTTTTCCTGCATAACATACTTATGAACAATCGAAAGATCAGCACAGAGTATCAGAAACGGCTTATTTATAGTTTTTTGTCTCGAAGGCAGAAAGGAAGGTGCAGGATGAAGTGGTTTAGTGAAAGCAAAATCAGGTTGGTGTCGCTTGGATTCGTAGTTGCTATTATGCTTAACTGCTCAGGAACTGTAAACGCAGATTTCGCCTTCGGTACTCCGATAAATCTGGGGCCAAATATGAACAGCCCGGTTGAGGATCTGGGTGTTTGCATCTCACCTAATGGTCTGGAGCTCTACTTCTGCTCCTTTTTCGAAGGGTTTGGTGTTCCAACTTTCAGGATGGCAAGTCGCGAAAATCCAGACGATCCGTGGGGAGAGGTGGTGAATTTTGATCCACCGTTCAAACGGATCGTTGCTTCATGCATCTCGTCAGATGGGTTGTGTCTTTACTTTGACTCGGACCGGCCCGGTGGATCAGGAGGTGCAGACATATGGATGGCGACGCGGACATCAATGTCCGACTCTTGGAGTAATCCTGTTGACCTTGGTGATTCTGTCAATAGTCCGGCTTGGGATTTGGGTCCGAGTGTTTCAGGTGATGGACTGGAACTGTACTTTGGTTCTGCTCGACCTGGCGGATCCGGAGATTGGGACGTGTGGATGTGCGCTCGGGAAACTCTATCAGATTCTTGGAGTACGGCAGTAAATCTCGGCCCCACTGTCAACAGTTCGGAATACGATGGTCACCCGTTTATCTCCACCGACGGATTAGCACTTTTTATTACCTCCGCGCGCGCCGGAGGCCATGGTGACTGGGACATTTGGTTTATTACGCGCGCTACGAGAGATGATGACTGGGGTGAACCTGTGAATCTTGGGCCTTCTCTCAACACCTCGGCAGGTGAGGCTGAGCCATCCCTCTCAGACAACGGACGTATGCTCTACTTCAGTGATTGGTGGGTTCCAAGGCCTGGTGGCGTTGGTAAAAACGATATATGGCAGGCACCAATAATCCCAATTGTCGACTTCAACGGCGACGGCATTGTCGATTGCGCAGACATGTGCATTCTGGTCAATCGCTGGGGTACGGATGATTCTTCATTTGACGTCGGCCCAATGCCGTGGGGCGATGGCACAGTAGATGTTCATGATCTTACTGTCCTTACCGAATATCTGTTCGAGCCGGTCGTTGATCCCACGCTCGTAACCCACTGGCCCCTGGATGAGACAGAGGGGATGGTCGTTACTGATAGTGCCGCCGACAACAATGGCTACGCTATGGGCAATCCCATCTGGTTGCCCGATGGTGGACAAGTGGACGGAGCCCTTGAGTTCGATGGGATAGATGATTTCATCTCCGCTCCGGCACCTCTGAATCCGGCGGACGGGCCGTTTAGTGTTCTTATCTGGGTAAAAGGCGGCGCTGCAGGACAGACTATAATATCTGAGACGGGTGGACCAGATTGGTTGTCCCTCGATCCACAGACAGGTTTTTTAAAGACAGAGCTGAAAAGTGCCGGTCGCAATGGCGTCACACTGTTGTCTCAAACAGCGGTCGATGATGGTAATTGGCACTGGATTGGTCTCGTGTGGGACGGTTCGAACAGGATACTCTCGGTTGATAACGCCATAGCGGCCCAAGACACACAGGACGATTTACAGAGTGCCTGCGGCAGCCTGTATATCGGTTGCGGAGATCCTTTGCTACCGGGCTCGTTCTTCTCCGGCCTGATCGACGAGGTCCGCAACTACAACCGAGCAATACGACCATAGCAAATCCGAAGAACAAAGAGAAATGATTTTAACAGAAAGGTCACTTATAGGAGGTGCTAATACTGATGCCGCTGTTTATGAGCAATCGGTTTACATAGGGACAATTTCAAAAGCAGTTTTGACCTGAAAAAGCAGCCGGTGAGCGCATGACGCCAAGCACAGAACTCGCCGGCCCGGCCCAAGCCGGGCGGTTGGTTTGTGCGCCCGAGCCAAGGCTCTTTAAACGATAATGCAAACCGAGAGACAACACAATGAGGGAGGACCTGATCATGGAAATCAAGAGTCCATCAGCATATCTTTCTGCGTTTGGTTCGATTGTTGATGTTTTGCATGGAGAATTCATTCTTGGCAAACGGACGAACAGGAAAAATGGATTTACATTGTCGGAGCTTCTGGTGACGATATCTATCATTGGGGGATTAATGGCCATATTGTTGCCGTCAATGCAACGTGTCAGAAAGCAGGCAAAGACAATAGCTTGTCATAGTGTCTATGTTCGGCACACAGATATCCTAAGTGCCTGTGTGAGTGGATCACAATTATATGGTCTTTAGAGATTTCTGTACGTGAGATCGCTTAGCTTTTGCTTACCATCATCGCTCGCATGTATTCTCCGTGACATTCGTTCATTGTTCGATCGGCCAGACTTTAAAGGTAGGCGAGCCGCTTTTGGGATGGGCAAACGGTCCGGGAAAGGGAGACGCAGCATTCCGCGGCTTGCCGAAGTAATCGGTGTCTATTCGATAGGGATGTCCGTCCGGCTGCTCGTAGAAAAGACCTGGCGTCTTGGCTTTGCCTAACAGATCAGTTGTGACCAGGGGACATTTTTGTTGAGTAATGGCCTTATCGACCTTCATCCGAAGATACAGACCATCGGCTCTTTTTACCAATTCAAGTGCAGGATCGGTATTGGTCAAGACGAGTGGTTCGGATTCATGCTTTGACGGTTTGGCGCCTTTGAGAAATACGTTGCCGCCCATGAACACGGGCAACACCGTACGGTCATATCCGGCGAGACCTTCATTCAGCAATATATTGTTGAAGTAGCGTTCATCGCCGCTGAGGTTCTCGTGCAATCCCGCCACATCGGTCGCGTGCGCCTTGAGATAGGGCGTCAAGCGACGTTCGCCCACGGCAACACGGATGCGGCCTGCAATCAGGTTGTGCACGTAGGCGCCGCCCTGCGAGTTGACCAAGATACCGTTGCCGGACAGCAGGATGTTGTTATCCACCAGGAAGGGGCCGTGGTTAACTTCGACGAACAGGTCTTCGCTGGGGCCGTTATCATGCAGCAGGTTGCGCGTGACGCGCGTGCCCTGGGTCATCCAGTCCAGCCAGATGCCGCGAGTGGTACGGTATATGTGGTTGCGACTGATAACTGTATCGACGGCCCCATGGAACTTGATCCCGGCCATTTCCGCCCCGGTGAACAAGCGGCGCACGTGGATGTCGTGGATGGTGTTGCCCGTAACCTGGCTGAACGCCGGTCCCATGCTGCCGACGATTCCCGCCTGCTCACAGTGAGAGATGTTGTTGTTGCGCACTACATGGTGGCCGATATTGGTTTTGGACCAACCTCGTGCCAGGGCACGTTTGATGGTCTCGACGTAGCCTTCGGCCGAGTTCTGGGATGTATTGTCGAACTCATCGCCGTGCTTGCCGAGTGTCACGCCCGTGCACACGGAATAGCAAATAGTATTGTCTTCGATAATCCAGCCTTTACTCCAGTGGGTGCCGATCAGGCCGATCTGCTCAGCCGTAGGCGGCGCCCATGGAGTAGCCGCGTGTTCCAGGCAAAAGCCGCGTACTGTAATGTAATTGATGCCCGGTTGTTTCGGATAGAACACGGCCTGACGCACATTGATCTCGACCAGGGTCTCGTTGGGATTGACGTCTTCAAATTGAGCCCAAATAGTTGTGTTCGAGTCATCCAGCCGGGCAAACCACAGGCGCAGATCCGGGTTGTTGCGCGAGTGCGGGCCCCTGAAGGTCAGACAGAGTGTTTTGATTCCGCTGACTGGTTCTATTTCGGCGTGGAACGATGACCAGGATTGCCAGCCGCCTGTATTTGGCACCGCGCAGGTTCCCAGCAGTTCCCCATCCGGTGCGTCCGAACGAATCTCGATTATGCCGCCCTGCGTAGCCGAGGCGGCGCGTATCTCGATCTTGCGGCAATCTTTTCCCGTGTCCACCTGATCGTAACGCAGCCAATCGCCCCGATTGATCCACCCAATACATTCACCGCCTTCCGAGCATGGCGCTTTCTGGGTGCCCTGTTGCTCAGTATAACTATTGGCCGCAACGTGACCGGCCTTGCCGATTCGCAGCCACGCCACGTTCAGAAGTGTGCCGCCGCCCCCCGGCGCATACAGCGAGCTCACCTGTCCAACTGGCTTGAGTACGTGCTCCAGTCGAGCGGCTTCGGTCAGCCAGTGACCGTTCAGGTACACGGCACCAGTGTGATGTTCGCGTCCTCTGGGACTAAACCAGTCGCCGTGGATCAGGTCCTTGTAGGGATTGAAGTCGCCGAAGAAGCTGTTGGGGATCGTAACCTTCCATGCATCATTCTGAACCCTCTTCCAGCCGGTGATGCGTTCGGAGCCCCTGATCGCGACTTTCTCTCCGGCCGCGGCCTGATATACGATGCGCTTGTCAGCAGACACCCCGCCGCGGGGTGGATCGATGCGCTCCCGGTAAACACCCTCCTGCACTGTGATCGTATCGCCGGGCTGGGCCATCCGAGCTGCCGCAGAGATCGTCTTGAACGGGGCCAATGCCGAGCCATTATGGGCATCCGAACCACTTTTTGAGACATGATATTCCTTGGCCGAACATGCCGTGCAGGCTAACACGATGAATCCGACCTGTGTCCATTTTATCATAACTGAATCTCCAACTTATCGGCTATGTAAAAATTGTACCACACAGTATAAGGTGGACTTACTCACATATTTATTGTTATACTATTGAAAATACGAGAGAATTACAAGAGGTGGAATAAGCGCTATCATGTTGGATAAATATGAATAGTCAGCATCCTTTATATGCGCTGAACGATAATGTTAATTCGGTCAGTCTGACGCGTTTGGAATCAAGACCATGAAAACACAAAGAGGATTCACTTTAATCGAGTTATTGGTTGTGATTGCCATAATAGCTCTATTGATGGCCATATTGATGCCGACTCTCCAGCGAGCGCGCGAGCAGGGTCAGCGGGCCGTTTGTCTGGGCAATCTCAAGCAATTAGGCTTGGCGTGGATTCTGTATGCCGACGACAACGACGACAGGCTGGTCAGCAGCGAGGCCGGCGGCCGATGGAGAAACGAGTTTGGCGAGCCCTGGGTGGGCGTAACCTGGGCATCCGGATGGGCACAGGGTGGACAATTGTCGGAGGATGACCAGATAAAAGGGATTAAGGATGGCGCCCTGTGGCCTTACGTTACGGAAGCGGACCTCTACAAGTGCCCTGCGGGGTATCGAGGGGAACTGATGACATACGCGATGATGATTGCCAGCAACGGCAGATCCGTAGAGGGCAGCCCCGTCTTCAAAAAACGCATGCTCGTCCCGCAGTCGGCCCAAAGACTGATCTTCATTGACGAAGGTCTGTCAAGCCCCGATGCCTACTCGACGAGGTACAGCGAACCGAGATGGTGGGATCAGCCGGTCACGAGACACGGCGACGGGACGAATTTCACCTATGCCGACGGGCATTCCGAGTACCACAAATGGAAAGGCATCGAGACGATCAAGCAGGGACGTGATAACGTGCGGACCTGGGTGGGGCTTTTTGCTCCCGTTACGGCGGAAGGAAAAGAGGATGTACGGTGGGTGCAGAAGGGGATCTGGGGACAACTCGGATATGATGCGTTCTGAGCGATTGTTGTCGGGGCGATTAGCTTCACGATATTCGATATTAGGTTCGGCAGAAATATTGTTGAAATTGAGGCGATACTATAGTATTCTTGAGATGAACGCTTCCAGGAGTAGTTCGGTGAAATATTCCCGGAAAATCCTGATTCAGTCATTTCTATTCATAAAAGGAGGATCGTTATGTGCGGCAAAATTATTAGTTTGATCTCTGTAGTTCTGTTGTTGGGAGCAGCAGGCAACACGTCGGCTGAACTGGTGGGACACTGGGAGCTTGACGGGAACCTGGATGATGGGGCAGGCTCGGCAAACGGCACATTCGCAGGGGGTACACCAGGCTATGGAGTAGGGATGGTCAATCAGAGCCTGCTGTTCGACGGAGCCGACGACTACCTGGAACTTCCTCTGGCGCCGAGTCCAACTACCTACACGATTTGCGCCTGGGTGAAACCGGCGCGCACGGATGCCGCGAACGTCATTGCGCGGACGAGCAGTTCAGGAACAACAACCCATTGGTCGCACCAGTTGAGGATTAACAGCTCAGGTGTGTTCGAGCATTACACATGGGACGGCAGCGCGCGTATCGTCACGGGAATAACGGCGGTTGAACCTGATACGTGGTACTACGTAGCCATTATTGCAGACAACGGCGGGAACGTGCGTCTATACGTAAACGGCCAGGAGGAAGGCACAGCAACTACCGTCGGGACCCTATGGGCCGACGGTGATCGTTACCACGCCGGTTCCAACTCAGGCGACGCAATGGGCTGGCTTGAAGGCATGATAGATGACATTCGCATTTACGACCACGTACTGTCGGAGATCGAAATTCTAAGCGCCATGACAGGTGAGGTTTGGCCTTATGCCTGGGGCCCCGATCCGGCTGATGGCGCCATGATCGAAGCTACATGGGTGAATCTTGCCTGGTCGCCGGGGGGCCGCGCGGTCTCGCACGATGTATATCTGAGCGATAATTTTGACGATGTGAACAATGCTGTCGAAACCGCGTTCCAGGGTAACCTGGGCACGACATCGGTTATCGCCGGATTCACAGGATTTGCTTTTCCTGACGGCCTTGTACCGGGAACCACCTACTATTGGCGGGTGGATGAGATCAATGACGCCGACCCCGACAGTCCGTGGAAAGGCGATGTCTGGAGTTTCTGGATTCCGCCGAGGAAGGCATATAGCGCCGTTCCGGCTGATGGCGCCCGGTTCGTATTGACAGACGTGACGCTGGAATGGACCGCCGGCTTTGACGCAAAATTGCATACGGTGTACTTCGGCGACAATTTCGACGATGTAAACAACGCATCCGGGGGAGAGTCCCAAACGGCCACAACCTTTACTCCCGGCACGCTCGAGCCTGATAAGACCTACTACTGGCGTGTCGATGAATCCGATCCACCGGTCACTCACAAAGGTGATGTCTGGAGTTTCAGAACGATTCCGGATGTCGAGATAACAGATCCTAATCTAATTGGCTGGTGGAAGCTTGACGAAGGCGCCGGAACGACCGCAATTGACTGGTCCGGCCACGCCAATCATGGCAGCCTGAGAAACGACCCGCAATGGACTCTCACCGGATATAACCGTGGAACGCTGGAATTTGACGGAGAGAATGACTACCTGAGCGTACCCTTGGATGTCTCGGAAACTGAGTATGCGGCGGCCATGTGGTTCAGGACAACTAATGCTAACTGCGGACTGCTTACCGTGGTGCAAAACGACCTGGGCGGCGGTGGTCACGACCGGCATATTTACCTGAGCGACGGCAGGCTCACGGCCCGAGTTTACGATGACGAGACAATCGGAACCGGTTTGAACGTGGCCGACGGGCTCTGGCATCACATAGTGCACACTTACGGCGGGCCGGCAGGCGGCCAAAAGCTGTACGTCGATGGCGCGCTTCAGGCCAGTGGAACCAAGGCCCAGTCGGACTTCGACTGGCAGGAGCGCGTCAACATTGGCTTTTCCAACAACGCGGCAGAGGACTATTTTGAAGGCTTGCTTGACGATGTGCGTATTTACGACAAGGCGTTGAGTGAGGAGAAGATCGCGGCACTGATCCAGGGCGATACGATGCTGGCCGGCAGTCCCGTGCCGGCTCGTCACGAGACTGTGGACATCCGTCACATACGTTCGTTGAATTGGTCGAAGGGTAGTGCAGCCATTTCCCACGATGTGTACTTCGGCACAGATCGAGATGCTGTCGCAGGCGCTGACACCGGTTCGCCTGAATTCCAGGGCAATCAGACCGGCACAAGTCTGTCTTTGACCGAGCTGGTCGAGTTCGGCGGCGGCGACTACTACTGGCGCATCGATGAGGTAGAGGCCGACGGAACTATCATTGCCGGGACGATCTGGAAATTCACCGTGCCGGACTATCTGATTGTGGACGACTTCGAGTCTTACAATGACCTTAACGAAGACGAAGCCGGCAGCAACAGAATCTATCTGACCTGGATAGACGGTTTCGGCACCACCACCAACGGCGCAGTAGCCGGCAATCTGGATCCACCCTTCATGTCGGAGGGTCACGAGAGTGCCCAGGCGATGCCGCTCAGCTATGACAACGCCAGCAAGACCTCTGAAGCGACTATGACGCTAACATCCAAGAAGGACTGGACCGCGCAAGGCGTAACGAAGCTGGTGATCTGGTTCAGAGGCAATTCGGCAAATGCCGCCGAGCGTATGTTCGCAGCTTTGGACAACGCCGCAGTGTATCATCCCGATGATGCCGCAACTCAGGACACCGGTTGGAACGAATGGGTGATCGACCTCCAGGAATTTGCCGATCAGGGAGCGGATTTGACGAATGTCGGCAGCATTACCCTTGGTTTTGGCACGAGGGGTGCTCCGGTCCCCACTGGCGGAACAGGAACCGTTCACTTTGATGATATTCGCTTGGTTCGCTAGTCTTAACGTGACGACTAAGTTAGCCCGGAATTCGATAGCTACAACATTTGGAATTCGGGGGCTGTGCCAAGTCAAGCGGTACAGGCCCCGGCCGTTCTGCTATGCCATTAATAGGCCGGAGACTTATGAGATAAAGCGTGTCATGCTCCGTCCAAGTATCAGGAGCTTTCAAGACACACTTCGAAGGATCTGGATTTGTGTTCATGGGCCAGCCATGAAGAATTCAAAGTCCAGCACAAAATTACCCGTATCGCAAAAAGTTTCTTTACCGCATCAATCTTGCTGCGTATGTGTTGGCGTCACTCTGTAATTGGAACCGTTCATTGAAAACGAGTCGAAAAAACGAGACTGCTGCACGTTTACAGAGTAAATAAGGATAAGGGGTTTGAATATAAGCACCTACGCCGTTCAACCTGGCTCATAACAACTTTCGGATTCCTGTTCCAACGAGTCCGGGCATTGAATTACGTTTCGGCAGCGAATTGGCTGCAAGCAACGGTTGCCCGCCAAACAGCATACTCTGGAATCTTGCCACAGTCTCGAAAAAACCGGCGTTTTCAGACCAGAATCAAGGATTGACCATTTGTTTCGTCTGCCAAGAATCGGCCTTTTTGGGCTACTATTGAGGGTGGAAAAATCCTTAAAGTCACCATTCTTTGCCATAGAGTCCAAGCAGAATTCTGGTTACTGGTTGACACGACAGTGCGCGGCCAATTGCGTTATTACTCCCAGTCTCTTCCCCGAAAAGAAGTCGTGAATTGCAGCAACGTATCAAATCTACGTTACTGCATGCCCCGAATCGACTCGAACCTACATTTGTAACACTCACATATTCAAGCATTTATGTTCATTAGTCTTTTTCGGATTGCGGGCTGAGGTTGCCGCTGCAACAGTTTTGCAACAGATTCTTGCACAATCCGCGAGCAGTTGCCTGCCTCGCACGGTCGACTAGATCATCATGAACACGAAGGTAATACGCTTCATCCGGTTAATGAGTAGGTCACTGCATAGATCGGGACCCTGGGATTAGATCGAGAGAAAAATCGTTTGGGCAGATGGCCAAATTAGGGCAGCCAGGGGGGTAATTTGGACATCTGGGGCCCCGAACGATTTTTCTCGGTCTTTGGGGATCGCCATGTTACCTACGCATTAACCGGATGAACCGGTAATACTTGTGCGTCGTCTTGAAATCTGCATGGCCTGCAAGCTTCATCACATCGTATTCCCTCATGCCTTCTTTGAACCAGTTGCAGATTGCAGTTCTCCTCAGATCGTGGAACGTACCTTCTTCGATACCTGCCCTTCTCAGAATCCTACGGAAATCTGGACAGAAATTGTTGACCACCTTCAATCGAGAATCTGAGTAAGTCCACTTGCCCTTGGCCCGAAGCTCTTTTGGGATGTAATTGTACCTGGCAGGCGGCACAAAGACATAGGGATGTCCCTCGGGCTGTCTACTTTGGTGATCGACCAGAAGTTGTGTGAGCGTATCGGTCAAAGGCAGAGTTCTATAATCTGTGTCCTTGATGCGCCACTCCCAGGTCTCGGCCGTGTTCACTTTCGGAGAGACCCTAATCGTCTGCTCGGCGAAATCAATATCTTGCCATGTGCAGTTCAGAAGTTCTCCTCGCCTTAGTGCAGTTGAAAGAGCGACAACAATGAATAGATCCCACCTCAAACGTCTTTGCGGATTAGATTTCTTCGTAAGGTCCTGAGCTGCTTTCAGGATTCTTTGACATTCACTGTCACTATAGATGTTGATCTCATTCTGAGGACATTTCGGCATTTTAATACGTTTTAATGGATTTTCATCAAGTTGATCACGTGCAACTGCTGTACTAAAGACACACTTGATCTCGGTGAGCTTTTTCTTTACTGTCGCCGGATGGTTGCCCTTCTCCAGGCAATTTTGACGATAGCGCTCAGCATCACTTAGAGAAACTCGCCGGTAATCAATGTTGCCGATGATTCGGATGAAGTTTTCCATTGCCGACTGGTATTCTCTGTGCGTGCTTTCTCGGATTTGATCCCCTGTACGTCTCAAGCTATCTTCCACAAAATTCGTGAGCTTCATTGAGCCAGGCTCAACGGCGCCCATCATCAACTTCCGTTCTAATCGTGCCCTTTCGCGTTCGGCCTTGCGGTGATCTGCATGACCTAATGATTTCTGTCTTCGTTTTCCCTGCTCATCCGTGTAGAGCAGATAATATCTGAATCTCGTACCATCATAAGATGGTCTTTCCCATAGCCTCACCAGCTGTTTAGCCATGATTTACCTCCTTTCTGATGCTGGCTTAGGCCCAGGTTAATCCGATGACCATTATAGCCAGACATCAGGTCGATGCCACACAATTCATTTGTCTTTTGTAGTCTCATCCTCATTCCCTCTGCGTATTGCCTCCAACCCAAGAAAGATTTGTTCGCCAGTTAATCGATCAAAACGAGATTCGCTTTTACGTTGCCTCAAGAGCCTCCGAACACTTCTGATATGTCGGACTGAAGAAGCTACAACTTTCTCATAAACATCTACATAGTTTAAAAGTGGCTCCCCTGGAATCTGCGTTAGCGAAGTAAAAAGAGCTTCGATGTCGACCGTCTTGATGATCAATGTAACAGCTAGGGGCATGGCATCTTATGATCTTTGGTACTTCTTATATCAAGATGATCTATTCGAAAAGCATAAGAGAAGGCTCTCGCTCAAGAACTAGAAAAAAGTAGCAAAGTCCCCCAGTCTATTGTATAATATATCTTGTTACATGGTCCAATTTGTCAAATGTATTGTGTACACAAATAGCCGTTTAACAACAAATCAGGAGGCTTAATGAAAAGGTCGATAATACTATCATTCCTCTTTTTAATGACTTGTGAATGGGGAGCTGTCGGGTACTGCGAAGGCTTCGACGACAAGAAGCTAATCGAATGGGAAAAGCTCAACGCCAGGATCGTATCTCAGTACAAGCAAGGGCTCTACGACCACGCGATAGTCACGGCAAAGAAAGCGTTGAAGCTGGCCGAGGACGAAGGCGGGCTGGAACATCCTGCCGTGCCGCTTAGCCTCAACAACCTTGCCTTGCTCTACAAGACCAAGGGCCAGTACGCCGAAGCTGAGAAGAATTATCTGTTCTCGCTGAAACTCGGCGAGCTGGCTCGCGGCCCGGACCATCCTTCGGTGGCCACGAGTCTGAACAATCTGGCGGCGCTCTATCGCACGCAGGGCAAATACGAGAAAGCCGAGCCGCACTACAAGCGGGCGCTGGCGATCAAGGAAAAGGCTCTCGGCCCCGATCATCTTTCACTGGCGCTGAGCCTGAACAATCTGGCGGAGTTGTATCGCATCCTTGGCCGCTACGATGAGGCCGAGCCCCTTTACAAGCGGGCTCTGGCAATCCGAGAGAAGTCCCTCGGCCCCGAACATCCTTTGGCAGCCGAGAGTCTGAACAACCTCGCGGAGTTGTATGGCTTTCGCGGAAGGTTTACAGAAGCCGAGCCGCTCTTCAAGCGCGCGCTGGCAATCAGGACCAGGACTCTCGGGCCGGATCATCCTTTGGTAGCCGAGAGTATGGAGAGCATGGCGTCGTTCTATCACAACAAAGGCGATTACAGGCGGGCTGAAGAGTTCTATCTGCGGCTGCTGGAGATCAGGGAGAAAACACTGGCGAAGAATGATCCGGCGATAGCCGCGAGTCTCGAACATCTGGCGATCATCTACAGAAAGACCGACCGGAACAACACGGCGGCTACGTTGGAAAAAAGAGCCAGAGCCATCCGAGCCCGGAATCTGGCGAGGAACAGAAACTGAGAATTAGATACGACCGCGTCCCTCTCGTAGTGTGCCCGTGAGGGCATATCGATATAACGCCCTTCGGCTTAACTCAGGGCAGGCTCTGAGCCTGTTGAAGGGACATTTAAGAGTAAACACCTTACGGCGTCACTAACAACAGCTCAGCCTGCCTTGTCACTAACTTCGCGACTTGGCAAATCGCTCGACTTGTTCGAGGTATTTCCGGACTTCTTCCCGGGGCTTGAGGTCCTGAGCGCGGCGAAGCAGAGGCAAAGCGTCGCCGTATTTGCCCTGTCTGACCAGTAGCTGAGCGTGCCGCACTTTGGCCTCGGCCTCGAAATTCTCGATATTCTCGGCACGTTCGAAATAGAAGGCGGCCTTCTCGAACTCACCGGCACGGCCGTAGTGCCGGCCGAGCAGGATAAGCGCCTGGCCGTCCAGCGGATCGATCTTTACGATCTCTTCGAGCACCTTGATCTGCTCTTCGCCGGAACCTTCTGCCACGGCAATCTGAGCGCGGAGCTTGAGCAGGTTTTTGCGTTCTTGCTCGCTGAGATTGTCGCCGTTGAGCTTTTCGACGCTCGCTATGAGCCGCTTGGTATCGGCAAGCGCGCCGCGATACACGAGCAGCTTTGCCACGCGCAAGACGTGCTCGGTGCCGGCTTGCGGATCCTTTTCGAGCGCACGGATGTATGAATCCACGGCTGTCTCGAACAATTCCTGATTAATGTAGACGTCGCCGAGTTTGTTCAGACTCTTTGCAGTGGATCCGCCGAGCTTGTCGATCATCTCATAATTCACGGCGGCTTTGATCGGCTGATTCAGGCCGATGTAGGCGTTGGCCTGGTAGAGCCAGAGGTCGGCACTGTTGGGATCGTCGGAGATGAGCTGATCAAAGAGCGACACGGCCTCGGCATAACGCTGCTGTTTTAGAACGCTGCTGGCCAGTCCCACCTTCCAGTCGAGAGTATCCGGATCGAGCAGCACGGCCATACGATAAGCTGATTCGGCACAGAGATTGTTGCCGGTCGATAGATAGGCATAACCCAATTGGGCGAAAGTAAGTGCGTCGCTGCCACCCAGCTCAAGGACCCTCGTCAGGGCTTCTATGGCTTGCTTAAATTCGGCTCTGCGTATGCGTATCAGGCCGAGGTTCTTCCAGGCGCGACGGAACTTCGGATACTTATCCACAGCTTTCTGATAATTGGCGGCGGCCTGCTCGAACTTCTCCTGCTGGAGATATATATTGGCGAGCGTGAAATCCAGCACCGCACTGGAGGCTTGGCCCTTGATGTTCTTCTGCAGCACCTTCGTCGCCTCGTCCATTTTGTCCGACTTCATCAGTTCGAACACCTTCAGGACGGCATCACGTTCGGACTCGGTAACGGTTGGTTCGATTTCCGTCTCGGCAATATAGCTTTCGGCCAGTCTTTTCTGGAATCCCGGACTATTCCAGATTGCCAGTTCTCTGTCACTCAGATGCCTTTCCTCAGCCGCCGAGCTACTGACAAAAAGGCCAAGGCAAAGGACAATAGAAGTGCTAATCAGGCCAAGTATCAAGAGACATTTTCTGTCTTCGTTTTTCTGTATTCTATGTTCTGTCATAAGTTTACCCCCTGGGGAAGGTTATTGGCACAAGCATTCGGAAACGCACGGGTTTCCCGCCTCGCTTGCCCGGTTCGAATATCCACCGTTTAACAGCCGAAACAGCCGGTTTCTCAAAAACGGGATCTGTGGAACTGCGTACGCGAGGCTGCTCGACACGCCCGCGCTCGTTGACGATAAAAATTATATTGACTTTGCCCGGCGCTTTACGACGCACTTGTCGACTCATGACCGGACTGGATTGCTGAATGACCCGCGGCTTCTGATCGAGATCGGCCATCGAAAAAATCGCATCAACGTCATCATCTTTTGAATTCGATACGATCGTATTGAGCTTGACGGCAAAGTCCCCGCCTCCCATCCAGCCTTCGCTGAAACTGGGATCAAGCGCCAATTCAAGCTGGGAGAGGTCCAGCGGCGCCGCCTGCTCCATGAGTTCGGGCGGTTCCTCTTCAGCCTCAGGTTCGGGTTCCGGTTCCTCCTCGGCCGGTGGCGGTGGTGGAGGCTCCAGGTTCGCCAAGTCGACTTCCGACAGATACAAATCCTCGGTCGGGGGCTTACTAATAGTCTGCATAAGCGGCAGCACAAGGAAGAACGCCAGGGTCAGAACCACTGCACCCAGAACCACCCACAGGTGGTAGCGAATTTCACGAAAAACATTGGTTGCCCGTCGGTGTCTCATGGCTCAACCGCTCAACCCTTTGGTTTTCGGGAGGCCAGGCTTACTTTTGTAGCGCCGGCCAGTTTGGCTTCGTCAATGACGCGGACGAGCAGTCCCGACGGCGCGGCCGCATCGGCCTGAATAATAACCGGAACGTCTTCTTTTTGAAGCAGCCGCTTGACGAGCTGCCGCACGCCGCTAAAGCCGATTTCCCGCCCGCCGTAGACCACCTCGCCCTTTTCAGTCAGGGCTAATAGAATGCTCGTCTTTTCCAGCCGGACAGACGAGGCAGCTTGAGGTTTGTCGACCTCTACGCCGGTCTCTTCGACAAATGTGGTTGTGACGATAAAGAAGATCAGAAGAATGAACACGCAGTCGATAAGCGGAGAAATATCCACGCCGACGTCGCTGTTGTCTTCTGATGCCATTTCACGAAAACGACCCATATGCTTCCTCTGTCATTAATTCTCTAAGAACCAGTAATTATCTACACAAACAAGTGCAAGATTCACTATGCGACGAGTTCGCGCTCCCGCAAATTTTCTTCGTAACGAGTGGCTTCCTGCGGGAGGAGCGGCTCGTATTTGATGACCTCTTTCTGCGGTTCGGGCTCGGGTCTCCGCTGCTCGCTCAGTCTCTTAAAGAGCTTCTGTGCGCAAATCGTTTCGAGGTGCGCCAGAAACACCTTGTAACGTTCGAGTCTGCGCGAGAGCTGATACTGGAAAAAGAGTCCCGGCAACGCAACAATCAGGCCGGTTTCCGTCGTTATCAACGCTTCGGAAATGCCCTCGGCAACGAGACTCATAGTCTTTTCACCACCGGAGCCGGACGCCAGAGCTCCAAATGTGGCGAGCATTCCGGTAACCGTCCCGAGCAGCCCGAGCAGCGGTGCAGCGGTGACGCAAACCTTCATGACCCGCAAGTCGCGCTCGAACGGAGCGATCTCCGTATTTCGCAATTCCTCGAAAAATACACTCGATTGCTTGAGCGATTTGGCTCCGGTGACGAAATCGAGCAGCTCACCGATTGGCCCGCGACGCTCCTCAGGGTGATTGATCCAATGTCGCCATTTCTTTTCCGGTACTGACTGAAAGCCTCTCTCGCGAAGCTTAAAGAGCACTTGCATCCCCAGGGCAACCATAATCAGCGCGTTCAAAGCCAGGGCCACCATTCCCCAGCCGCCGGATAACCAAATATTCACGGCCTGTTCCCATAGAGCAGCAAACTGGTCACTTATAGCGTTCATCTCTCGATGCTCCTTCTCTCTGTAGTATCTCCATTCACACGATCAATCGTAATCCGCCCCACCGGCTGATCAACTTCATTGAGTACCGGCACGGTAACGAGGTCGTGCTGCTTAAAGAGTTGCTTCAACCGCTCGGTGTTTGTATCGACACGTACGAACATCGCGTCTCGATCCACCAAAGAATCAATACCAACCTGTTCAGGGCGGGTCAAAAGCTTATGGATGCGTATGTCTCCGATGTACTTGCCTTTATCATCTGTGACAAACACGGCCGGAGCGTCCTCATCAAGTTCAGCGCTTCGGATCATGCCGATTGCTTCGGCCACCGTGGCAGTATTGGCTATGGTGACGACTTTCGGGTCCATAATGCTGCCGGCCGAGTCTTTAGAATAGCGCGACAGTTGTGCGCTCTCCTTGCCGTTTCCTCGCTTTAGACCTCGCAAAACTTCCCGCGCCACCGCAGCGGGCATGTCGGCCAGCATTTCGGATGTGCCGTTCTGTTTATATGGTGTCTTGCTGATCTGATTGATGAAGGAAATGGCGGTCTTCTCCATTCGGGCAATCATACCTCGCGCCTTTCGCGAGAGAAACGCATGCAGCAACAGGGACGGGATAGCCACGATCAATCCGAACTCGGTTGTAATGAGTGCTTCGGAAATACCGCCCGAAAGGGTCTTTACATCGCCGGAGCCGAAGACTGTTATCAGTTTGAAGGTATTAATAATGCCGGTTACGGTACCGAGCAACCCCAGCAGCGGCGCCGCGGCCGCACTGATAGCGACAAAAGGCAGAAAACGCTGTAGCCGCATTTTAGCCGTGAGAATCTTCTCGTACATCACTTCTTCAATCAGAGCGGGCGGCTCTTTGATGTGCTCGACACCGGCAGACAACATCTCTCCGGTCGGCCCGCCAATAGCCGCGGCTTCCGCAGCGGCCTTTTCTTCGTCGTGCTCGGCTACGGCATCAAGAAGCGAACCAACGCGGCTCTCCGACGGCTTGGGTACTCGCGAAAGCTCCCACCACTTGAATGTCGCCACCAACATCGCGGCGGCAGCCAGAGTGAGAATCGGATACATAACAGGGCCGCCCTTGCTGACATGCTCCCAGACGGTCTGTTTTGTGGCTTCGATCTTGTGCGCGTTGCCCAGTGTGGGATCGAGCGGGAATTTGCCTTCGCCAGCCTTAACCGTCTCGGCGGCTGATTCCGTCATTTCCGGCGATTCAAAGGCCACCACCGTCGGTTCCAGCGAACCGAGGCGCTGCTCGACAGTGCCGACGGTTTCCCCGTCCTGGGAGCGGAAGAGCGCCGCAGGGCCTATGATAACAAAGGCGCCCGGCTTAACCAAACCCGAAGTGTCAATTGCACTACCTTCAAAACGACCCCCGCCGAGAGCGTCGGAGAGGCGTTCGAGTGAAGCTTCGACGAGGTCGGTTTGGGCCTTATAAATCTCGATGTCGCTCAGATTTTGATTTTCGAGCGCAAGCTTGGCCTCTTCAAGCGGTTCTTTGTATCGCTGCATCTCGGCAATGTGCAACCGCGTTTCGAAGTTTTGCACGTAGGGGCTCAGGAGGCTGTTGAGGAGATACGTTCTCTCTTCTTTTCGCGATTTAATCTCCGAACGCAGATTGGTCAGATCGAGCGTGCGGGTATCGACCATCTGGGAAACCCGCTGATATTCACTCCTTACCTCGCTTAATTCATCTTCGAGCGCTGTGAGCTTCTGACCGAGCGGGATCTTCTGGTTCTTGATTTCGTCACGCAGTCTAGCCAATTCGTCGAGGCTGTCCGCAAGCTGCTGCCGGACGGATTTTTCCACCTGGCCAAACTTGCCGGCGTCAGCATCGGACGGCGCAGACGAATCGGGATCTGCGCTATTCTGAGCCGTGGCAGTACCAACAGGCATCGGCGAGAATAGAAGCAGAAAAGCCAGCATTAACAGAACAAATCTGCCTGCATTACTAATCTTCGCTTTACAGAGGCTGCGTACTGCAAGCGCATGAGCAAAAGTTGACTTTGTCTTTGTGTTCATTATTAGCTTTATTTAACCTTTACCGGCAGCGGGACAAAGCCGGCCACCATTTCATTTTTCAAAATAGCTACAGCATCGGCTATTTTGTCCGCTTCCTCATCAGCGGGTATCCAATTCCAACCTTGCTCCGAAGGGCGGCCCACTCCGGCAATAGTGCCGTTGGCCCCTGTGTAGTAAGCTTGGCCGAGACCGACATAAAGCGCTGTGACCTCAGCTTCTTTTCCGCCGGCTATTGTGCGCCTTTCGCTGGTTACCGTGATCTCGAGGTTGAACTTATTCACTTCGTTCAGCACCCCGATTACGTTTTGAAAACGCTGGGCAAGTGACAGTTGCGTATCGTTGGGATCATCCGGAAGGAGCTGGCTGACAGGTTTGACCCGCTCACGTATGGGATCGGGCAACTGCTTGTTCAACGCAATGGTTTTGGCTTCGAGTTCGGTTACTGTGCCGGTTAGCATTTCGGAAGCACTCTTAAGCTTATTGTTCTCATCCATCAGCTCTGCACGTTTTTCGTCGGTGTCGCTGATGCTCTTCTCGGCCTCACTGATCTTTTCGCGCAACGATTTGATTTCGCGCTGCACCAGTTTTATCCGCTCTTCGAGTATTTCCCGTTCGAGGGCCCAATCCTGCTTTTCCTTCGAGATCGTCTTTCTGGTCTCGACCCATTTCTCGAGCGCCGCTCGCGTATCTTCAACGCTGTCCCTTACAACTGGCCCTTCAGCCGAGCCAAGGGCTGCTGTTATCGCTATGATAATCGGTATACGACAATGTATCTTTGTCACTATTTACCTCTCATTCATGGAAATTGGTTCCAGTAGCAACAATATCAAGTTGAAGAATACTGAAACCACCTTCTTGACACACTAATACTACTGATATCATGTTAGAGCTTTATTAAGAGATGGCTAAAATTGAATTAATTAAGGGTGAATGCTCAAGCGATCGGAGAAAGAGAAGCCGGCGGACAAGACTCTTCTAAAACTCGTAAATCAGACTCAGGTTAAGATCTACGCCTCTTTTGAAGGAGGTTTTGACCGTATCACCTTCAACAAAATCGGAACGATAGACACGCTGGATTTCGGGATTAGTGATATTTTTGGCCTGGAAAGCGATCTTACAATGTTCTCCTACCGGCTGGGTTACTCCTATGTTGAGCGTTCCGAACTGTTTCTCGTAAACATCCGGCAGGAATTCCCTGCCTAATGCGACGCCGCCTTCGGCCAGAGTATCGCCTCGGACGGTGTAGAAAATGCCGACCCGTGTGCCGTATTCCGGACTCTCATAGGTGAGATTCAGGTTGTACAGGAACTCGGGCGCGTTGGTCATATCGCGGGTTTGAATCGGTACGCCTATGGCAGCAAAATCGGCCGCCTCATCGGCCGGCAGCGTAACTTCCGAGTTGATGATGGTGGCGTTAGCTCCGGCTGAAAAGCCTTCCAGTGAGTCCCAAAACCGCCCAAGGTCCTGTCGGGCCTCCAGTTCATAACCTTCGAGCCAGCCCTCAGGGTAATTAACCGGAGTCGTATAGAACAGTGAAGCCTGGAACCGCTGCACAACTTCTATAGGATTCGTAATGTCCTTACGGAACCAGGAAGCCGATAGAAGACCACCGGTATAAGGCTCGTAATCGATTCGCAGATCGTAATTTTTCAGAGCACTCATGGTCAATTCCGGATTTCCGACGAATATGTCGGCGCCCAGAAACTCAAACTGCATCACCGGAGATAATTCCTTGAATGTCTGACGCGCCACGGTTTCGCTGTATGAGGCTCGAAGCTTGACTTTTTCTATAGGAGTGTATTCGAAACCAACCGAGGGAAGGATGTCATCCTGGGAGAACTCGACGTCAGCTTCCGGCCCGAAGCGGGTCCAGCCGGTTCCGTCCGGGGGAAGGTATCTTGCGTTGGTACTCTCGGGTTCATTTGTGATGTTAAGCTCTGTGGATTCGAACCGCTGGCCCCCGATGAATTTGAAATCGGCGGTGAATGGCAGATCGAACATGTAGTACCAGGCGGAGATGTTTTGCTTACCGGTATAATCGACATCTTCGTCGGAATCGTTAATTTCCGGATTCTGACCGACGAAGAAGTCGGTCCAAAGCACCTCCCACGGTGCTTCGAAAGAACCGCCGGTGTCGTAAATGAAGCTGTCCTGATCGAACTCACGATCTACCTGGTCATTGAACAGGCCTGTCTGGAAATATCCTTCCTCTCCACTCCACTGCTCGAACGGCAGTTTTCCGTTGACTTGTACCTGGTCGCTGTCTTCGCGAATGTCTTTCCAGATACGCTGAGCGAAGCTCTCTCCGCTGCCGCCGGGGTCGAAGCCGGTGTAGACCGGTGGAAACACAAGGTCATCAAGAGGAGGTGGCAGCGGTACTACCCGTTCGGGCTGCCATTTGGAGCTGAACACTCGTTTGTCCGGGCTGTCCAGCCTGGCGACGCTGTGAGCCAGTGTCCAGTCGATCTCGGGCTCAAGGTCTCCTGTGCGTGCGAAACAAAATTCAAGCGCCGGTGCGGGCAGTGTGTGCCGCCCTTTAAGTTGAACCGTGGTCTGGCTGCGCTCGATATATTCCAGCGTCTGATTGCGATGAAAAGGAAATGCACCGGGATCGTCTTCAGTGCCGAAGATCGCTCTACCTCGCGTATCCTCCAGAAGACTTGCCTCATCCTCGGCGACCTGGGTCCGCATGAAAAGCAGGGTAAAAGCATGGCGGTCGAATTCAGCGCCCAATGCTCCCATGAGGCCCCATTTCACCGAATCGACGCCCTCTGTTACATCGAAGAGGCT
The DNA here is from genome assembly GCA_964598225.1 of uncultured Pirellulales bacterium. Taxonomy (GTDB): domain Bacteria; phylum Planctomycetota; class Phycisphaerae; order Sedimentisphaerales; family Anaerobacaceae; genus SG8-4. The sequence continues at coordinate 58,561 of CAZRBG010000013.1, read as the reverse complement.
TGTCACATCGCCATCGGCAATAAATGGCTTCATGACGTAAGTTCCGTTCTCAAGCACCGCCTCGTATATGTCATTTTTTCCGTCTTCAAAATAGGACTGCTCTCGTTTGTAGTACGTGCTTCCGATTGCGCCGATTCGAAGACCAGTGTCATATTCATAAACGTCGCCAAAGGTGGCGGATCCGCTGTAGTGAAAGAGGGGCGCATCGTCTCGATGTGTTCCCATCGGCCCCTCGAATATGCCATTGCCGGGAATATCCCTGTCGTCGTCGATTCCCAGGAAGTTGGGACCTCCGCCGCGGTAAGTGAGGAAGTCGTCGCGCCCGCGCACCTGTGAGTTGTATTCCGCAGTTCCCTTGAACCTCAAAACCCGTTCTCGGGGAATTCCTTTGAGCACCACGTTCACCGCACCGCCGGAGGCGTCGCCCTGCTGGTCGGGAGTGAACGTTTTCTTGACCTGTATGCTCTCAACCAGGGCCGCGGGAAACTGATCGAGCTGAACGGCACGCTTATCGACATCGGCCGTCGGCAGGCGCACCGAGTTCAACTGGGAACTGACGTAACGGTCGGGCAGGCCGCGGACCACAGCGTATTTGCCATCCTCGACTGTTGCACCGGAAACCAACCGCAGCGCACTTGCGGCATCGCTTACACCTGCTTGACTCATCACCTCTGAGCCGATCGAATCCAGAAACGACGGAACCTGCGCTCTCAATTGCAGCAGTTGTATCTCGGTACCGCCTCCCAGCGCCAGGTCCTGCACCACGAACTCTTCCATTTCCGTGAATTCACCGGCCAGCGAGGCGCTGACATCGTTCATTTGGCCAGCCGAGACCGTCACGTTGGATATTAACTGACGTGTGTATCCTTCTTTTGAAAAAGCCAGTGTATAGGTACCGGGGGCCACTTCTCCGAAGACGTAATTGCCTTCGTCGGTGGTTGTGGTTTTCTCGCCGGTTTCGACTATGAGCACTTGAGCAGAGGCCAGCGGTACGTCAAAATCTTTGTCGTATACCGTGCCGCGAATGCCGCCGACCTGCTGTGCTGAAAGAATGGACGCTACACAGAGCAACACTGCTAAAATCAGTGCGACAGATCGTGGATTAAATCCGACGAATCCCCCGACTTCACTGGGGACATGTCTTTTCACCCTTCGCCTACTCCAATGAAATTCATCACCCTTTACCAATTTGAAGGCTCATTGCCTGCAAGCCTTCAAAACTCAGACGCTCTTAGCAAGACTCCGAGAACTACCAGGGATCGCCTAAATTACTGTGAATCCTGCGAATCAGGTTCCACAACTCGGCATTTGGTTCAACTGCATAGAGAGCCATGGAACAGCAGGTAGCAGTTAAATCTTCTGCACGCGGCCGGGAATTGGGATTCTCAATCCCGGCCTCGAGAGCACGCTCGTAAATACTTCGTGCGGTCCCGGTATCGCCCATCGCCTGATATGCTTCCGCGATGGACCGAAGTATCCCGGCCCGATAGATATTCACAACCTTCTTGCGATTCTTATCAAACTTGTTGAGAGCGTGTTCAACCCCGGTCCTTGCTTTATCTTCGTCACCGGCTCTAAAGCGGAGCCCGGATAGTGCGGCCCTCAGCGGAATTTCAAAACGTAGTTGCCAATTCGCCGAGCCCATCATTTCGCCGGCCTCATCGATCAACTCAAGTGCTTTCGCCGGCTCAGAATGAGAAATAGAGGAATCCGCTAACTCCATCAGCAAATTAATCCGGATGAAGATCGGCATAATTTCCCAGGAGGTCCTTATCTTTTCTTCGATAAGCTCCCGTTGCTTGTCATTTGTATAGAAACCCTCATAGAGTTCGGAATATGCGCTAAGGGCATTTCTGGCCGTGTCGAAGTTTTTTTCTGAAACAAGAGCATCCAAATCCTTCATTTGCTGTTCAAATGAATCTTTCGGGCAAACCATCGCCTCGACTCTTGCCGCTGCCGATGCTTCGGATTCCTCCAAGTCGGCAGTGAATGATTGAGCTTGTTGATGCTGTTGCAAAAAGGTGTATGCTCGGGCTATCTTGACTCTTATTCGATCCTTGCGCCATCCCTCCGTGCGCCCGGCTTCCTGAGCCGCTTTATCCAGGTAAGGTTTAACTTTCTCTTTCATTGTCCCGTGTTGTGCAAGATAGGAACCCACATCAGCATAGGCCGCACCACGCCGCCAGTTGTCGATATGCTCGACATACCTAAGTGCTATGGTCGGTTGTTCAAGTTCAAGACAGGTTACCACCACTTCTTCCTGCGCCCGCGAGCGGTTCTTGATGTGCGGGAGCACAGGCATCGCCGAAGCCGCCTCAAAGGCCAGGTCCAGCATCTCAAGCTTGTACGGCTCAAGCTGTGTTTCTTCTGAACAAGCCGTTGCCTGGCTCTTGCTCCGCGAATCTATCGCAGCAGCGAAGCCGCATGCTCCAACGGCCAGAAGTAGACCAAATATACACTTTTTATATTTCATACAGTCCCCACCATCAGGTTCGAACGTAAAACAACTACTAATAGACGTATTCAATATTTTACCACAAATTGGTAAAATAGGAAAGGATGAGCATGTTAGGATTGTGTTAAATTCGTATAAATAGGTAAACTACAGCTTTTTTTGTTTGCCGAAAGCAGAAAACTGATGGCAGCACGTCAGATCGCGCTGCCATCAGCATATGTGTGATTCCAGTCATATGGGGCATTCTCGCCATCTTATCAGGCCCCCGGCTTATTGCGTCATGCCGAATGCGTGTGCTGCGGTCCAACCGATCAGCCAGTTGTGGTCGAGGAATGCGCCCTTATAAGGAGCCGTTGTGATGAATCCGTCGTCCAGGATTTCATCGCTGGTGGCCGCATCGTTGGCGGCACGCGGATCCAGGGAGGTCACACGGGCCATTACCTTATCGGCTACCAGCGCCGGCTCTTCACGGGTGATGCTCATAATCGGCATGGTATCCGCCTCGGCAATAGCATTGCCGGAACCTTCGGCTAAAACGCCAAACTCATCCAGCGAATCCGTCTCGGCCAGGTTGTAGAACACACAGTTCGAGAACTGCGCCCAGTTGCCCGACGTGAAGTTGGGGTACAAGGCGTTAGGATCGACACCAACGGTGTTCTGAGGATATACGTCATACGGCATATTGAAAACTTCAGCCAAAGTCGGAACGCCGGCCGAACCATAGCCGCCGCCGTCTCCACTGTTTCCGCCGTCTTTGATCATGGTTCCGCCAATGTCCATGAAGACACAGTTATGGAAATGGGCCCGCATGTTGTCGCGCCATTCTGTTCCCTGGTCGCCGTCGAAAGGCTGGCCAATTGCGGTGAAGTTGTAGATCAAAGCCGCTCCATACGGCTGAGCGGCGGCGTCTTCAGCGCCGTCCATCTCGAAGCAGTTGTCGCCGATACCGGAGCCCTGCTTGTTGGTGCCGCAGTAACCCTGCACGATCAGGCCGAACTGGGCCTTGCCGCGGTAGCCCTGGTCGAGGTCAAAGCTGTCGTCGCCGATATTCCAGATCGAGACGTACTTTATGTTAACCGTGCCGCCCCAGATTTCAATGCCGTCATCGACGTTGTTCATAATGTCGATGTGATGCATGTCTGTGCCGCGGCCGACGCCGCCGAGCGACATACCGTTAAGCTCGTTGGCTATACTGACCACGAAACCGCCGTAGCGAAGTGAGACGTAGCTGACTACACCGCTGTCGTCGTCATCGTTTCCGCCGCCGTACAGTGGAAGCGTATCGCCGGCAAACCGTGCTATCAATCCTTCCATCTGGGCAGTGTCGGCGCCATCTGGCTGTCCCGTGCCGTCGCCGTCAAGGTTGGCCGAGATCAGGGCGTCGCCCATGATGGTCAGGTTGCCCCACTCTTCACAGGAGGGCCGCCATGTAGTCAGGTCATCCTGTTCCGAGGTCATAATGATCGGGCTGTTCTCGGTGCCCATAGCGAAGATTTGAGCGCCGTTTGCCACGACCAGAGCGCTCTCCGTGTTGCCGCGAACGAGGGTTCCGGGCTGGATGGTAAGACTCGCGCCCGGTTCAACATAGATCACGGTCTTGAGGTGATAGACATTATCGTTGGTCCACAGTTGTGATGTAATTATGTTCTCTGTAACATCGATATCGGCCGCACCGGCTACGCCGGCGGAAACAAAGCCGATAGCGGCAATTAGTGCGAATCTGTTCATTTGACTGTACTCCTTAATGTTGAAAGTTAGTTGTTGGGGGAGAAAAATAATGTGACCCTTTTCATCAATTCTCCCTGATAATTTTAGCATTTAACGACTTTCGTGTAAAGAAATTCTTTCTGATTCATCCTCCTTTCGTGTTAAAAGTTCCACTTTCGATAATGACGGTAACAAAATCTTCTCGCACAATTATCAAAAACAATGTTTGGAAAAAATTAAGAAAGTACTAAGAATCTATTAATGTCATTTTTCATTCAAAATTTCTCAAGTCTTAGCAAGTTCCGAAAGTGGTTTATTAATCAATAGTGAGGCAATTTTTTGAAAAAGAGCAAAATCCGCTTCAGCCTGCTTTTCTCTTGCATAAAGATCAAATGCGAAGTGAGTGTCCGAAAGAAGGTCGTTGGCAGCTGCTTTATCCAGCATCTTCGTCACAAAAGACATATTGACTGTTGAAGGCACTAAAGCCCCGCCGCCGTAGCTTCCGGCCGCGAGATTCATGATCTCGTCGATATCTTCAATGATGATCCCCGTCCGCCGGGTTCGGGATTCATGAATGTGTTCGATGACCAGGATACAGGCTGAATTTGTTACGACAGTGGCTTTTCTCTCGAAAAATATTCCCGGATCTATCACGGGGACAAACGTTCCATCAAATTCTATAATCCCTCTGATGTGAGTGGGTGTTTTGTGGTCTGGAATCAAGATTTCACGACAGCCGTAGTAGCACACATCCAGTTGGTGCTCACGTTGCCGCAGCAAATACACTATGAACAAGAGATTTTGAATTTTTTCCATCAAACTTGTCCTTTCTGTTTATGTCAAAGCACACATATAATTCTACGGAAGGATTGTTTGAAATTTGTGAGCATTCGATCAAAAGCATATTAATTTAAAGCTCCGTGGTTCTAAGCTGATTCCGGCGATTTTGATAGTCTTTGCTGAGGATTGCGAATCCTGAGAATCAGGAAAAGGGGGTCTGTACCGACGTGCTCCGCCTAAGGCATCCCTTGAGGGAGATACAGACCCCGTGTAAATTCCAGCCTGCGGTCGAGTTGGTTTCTACCCGGCTAGGTCGGCTCCCTACGCAACATTACTCATAGCTTATATGCAGTAAAGCCGCATCGTCCCCTTGTCCGGCCTCGGCACATCGAATACCCGCAGAAGGATTGGCCGGATCGTCTCTGAAGATCAACACTATCGAACCGCCGGCCCAGCCATCCTGGTTGACTATCTCCTGGATGATGGAGATGAGGCTCGGAGTTGTCTGGTCGGGACCCTGGTCACCCACGGCGGTCCAATTCGGCACGCTCCACTTTACTTGTGCCGCGGTTCGGGGCCTGTTGGAAACATTCAGAGTATCCGGTGCAAATCCAGCGGCGCTCGGGCTCAGCTCACCCTCGATGATAAGATTGACCGGTTCTGTGCCGCCTTTTGTCTCATCGACCTGCAACCGCACCCACGCTTCTGTAATGGTTGCACCCTTTGGAATCGGGACACCGACGAAACGCAGCCCTATTATTTGCGGATTACCCTGATTCTCGTCTTCATAGGGCATTTCGAGGTCACTGCTGCCAATGTCCATACCGCCACCGTTAACGGCCTCTTCGACGTCGTCGTTATCGTCAATGATTCTCCACTCATTAACAGGCTCGGGAGCCGTCGCAACCAGTTCGATATCATCGATATACACCAAACCGGCGGCAGCATTGCCGTCGATTCCCATGCTCAGGCTGTTAACACTCTGGAGATTTGCACCTGATGATGCAAGATCGATACTCCATGCCTGCCATCCCTGCACTCTTACGTTAGCGGCCGAGCCATCGTTCGGAATATTGGTCCCGTTGATCTTTGCGAACATCTGACCGGTGTTTCCGGCCGTTCCCTGGAACCATACCACCAGTGTCGTTACACCGTGCTTTGTCCAATCCTGTGGAGTTTCAAAAGTGCGCTTGATTTCCGAGGATATTGCGCCGTTGGTGTTGCTGTAGAACAGCGGTACGGACTGCCTTCCGCCGCGTACGATCGATTGCTCTGTATAAGAAGGTTGAGGAGGATCATATCCAACGAGCGCTCCGTTTGTCGGGACCTGGAAACCGTCAATCCAGGTCTCAAATATCCTGTGACTCTCCGGTGAGGGCGGATCGATATCGTTGTAAGACTCAAAATCGTCCACGATAACCTCGTCGCTTACTGTGAAGTTCCAGACACCGCTTTCCCAAGTGCCGGGGGTCTCGGCCTCGTTAACCTCGACGACCTTCCAGTAGTATCCCGTGCTCAAAGTCAGGTCATCGGGACCGTACATCGCCTCATTGACACTGGTCATCGACGCGGTGCCATCAATTACGGACTGTTCGTCGGCACTTACATATACATTATGTGTTACTGCTTCTCTTCCTGGTCGCCAGCCAAGGTCTACTCTGGCATCCACGTCAGTGGCCCCGACTTCCGGGGACGGTTCTGACGCGCCGACAGGAACGTAGAAAAAGCGTACTTCACTGAGACTATACTGGGGCAGGAGGTCTTTCCAATTGCTGTTTGGAGTAAGCTTAACGTATTTTGTCGGCTCTCCGCCAAAGTCAACAGTGGTATTGTATTCGTAATCACTCGATCCCGTTGCTTTGGCAAATTCAGGTGCATTGGCCAGTACTGTCCAGTCGGCTCCATCGGTCGAATACTCAATGGTAACGTCTTTCAATCCCAGGCCAAAGATTTCCTCAGACACCTGATTGGAGTTCCAGACCCACATCTTGTCCAGTTTGTAGACCTTATCGAATTCGTACTGTATCCAGGCTCCACCGTCAGGCTCACTGCTGCTGAGCCACATGTCCACTGGATCTGTTGAGTGCTGATCGTTCTCATCCAGTCCCGAACCGTTGACGGTGTTCTCAGGGCCAAAAGAGCCCTGGCCTTTGCTGGATGCACTGGCGATTATATTATCGCCGTCAACAGGATAAGAGAAATATTCGGTTCTGAAACTCCAGATGTTACCCTCGTTGAAGCCATTGTCCGGCGGGCCGTTCTTCTCTCGGACGCGCCAGTAGTATGTCGTACCGTAATTGAGCCGTCCCGGATCGTAGCTGGATTCACTCTGGGTAATGCCGCCCGCGCCGTTCTCGACTTCTTCTGCGTTCTCGCCAAAGTAAAGCGTGTGGGGATTGTTATCAACCGCGTATACGCCTGGTTGCCAGCTAAGGTCTGTGTCTATGGAGACTTCCGTCTGCCCGTTGGCCGGGGATGGAGTGCGGGCATTTCCCAGCGACCATTCAACATGCAATTTGGGCGAAGAAGCGTCTCCCCTACCGGTCTCGACAGTCCGAAGGCCCAGAGACGGATTGTCCGGATTGTCGCTGATGATTATCACCAGGTCGGCGCCGCTGTACCAGCCGGGTTGGTTGACGATTTCCTCGATAACATCGGAAATATCTGAGGACTGATGCTTTCCGCCTATCGTCGGGAAATGTTCCGGCGACCAGAATGCCTTAGCATTGGTTCTTTCTCTGTTGGCAACGTCAAAACCGGTGCTGCCAAATTTGGCGGGATTTACTTTCAATTCACCATCTATAACGAGGTTAACGGCCAGATCGTTTTCAACCTCATCCACGGTGAATTCGATGTACGCGCTGTCAATTGAGGCGCCCGCCGGCACACCTACACTCGAAAAACGCAGGCCGATTACCTGTATACCGCCGTCATACGGGAGCTCCAGATCGCTGCTGCTCGAATACATACCTCTGGTGAGTTGATCCTCGACGGCATCGTCTGTGCTTTTGACTACGCCCTCCCAGATTTCACCCAGCACTACATTGGCGCCGACCAGGGCAAACACGAGGGCAAGACAAACAAAATAGGATACTTTTTTACACATCATAATACTCCTTAAGCTAAACTATTCTCTTCATTTTTCGTTCCATTAGTTTTCCACGTTCTTTCTGTCATATTCTCCGACAGAGACTGATTTGAATCCCACTACACAGGACAGCGAATTTGGACAATACCGCTAAATTTGTTGCACCAAAACCGGTCGAAATGATAGAATAGAGACTGATCGGACAAGAGGATAAACTATCCTCATCCGGACTTCGGTGGGCCGGCGGATCGCTTTCCAGGTTGACCGCCTGCCTGCCTCTTTCATTTGAATCGCGACAAGGTCAGAGCTTTTCATCCTCTATACATCAGAAACAGATGTGTCTCTATATTTGATGCTATTTAGCTTGCCCCGAGGATTCCATATCCATATAGGGGATTCTGACAAGTTAATTTTGCAGCTTACCTCCTTTCCTTATTTGAATGATTGTCATTTCTCTGCTACGTCAGATACTTCTTTTCTCAAGAATTCTTGAGTGGGATCGATTCAGTTGCGAGCGCTTGCCAGACTTGTGCTTGTTTGCTTGGGTCTATCGCCCGTGTACCATCTTGACGGAACATCATCTCCTGTGGTTTCTTCAATGGGACTCACGTGCCCGTCCAGCCATAGAACGTTGGTTCTCCCTCCCGTTTTGTAAGGATCCGGGAATCTGATATTGTGCCTGAAGATTTGTCTGTAGCTGAATGAGCGGCCGCCGCCTTCGCGGTAACTCGTCAGATTCATTTTGCCGGGCGTGTCGTTGTTATGAAGGCAATCGCTGCTGCTGCCGTCCGGCCTCGGCTCGGCATGGTCCAGACAATAGATAAACTCCGAAAGCCTGAATATGGTGTTCGTATTACGGCCTCTGGCTCTCATGTGATGATTGAGGCCGAACGCAGCATGCTGAATAAGCTCCGATGGGTCGGGAAAGTTGTCATAATTGTATATTAATCGCGGAACTCGCTGAAGGCTCGGGCACCCAAATATCTTTGTCTCCTTGATATAATCCTGATAGAAGGTGCCCCAATAAGTGCCGCCTCCAGAGCCGGGTTTGCGGAAATCGCCATCTTCATCAACCCACAAGAATCCATTCGAACTGCCGGTGTCAGGGATCTTGCGATCGTAGTCATCCAAATACAAAGCCACGGCCAATCCCACGTTCCTAAGATTCGATCTGCAGATTGTTTCTCTCGCTATTTCTTTGATCTTTCGCATAGCGGGCATCAATACTCCCATCAGTACCGCAATAATAGCGATTACTACCAAAAGCTCTATCAGAGTAAAAGCTTTCGATTTGCGTGTCTCCATACTCTTAGCCATGTCGATACCTCCATCTAAATTGAAAGTGACAACTGAATTAATTCCTTATTTTTGCATTTACCAAGACATAAATCCTTATGGGTTCACTATGATTCTCTCGAATCACTTAAATGCAATCATAGGGAATTTTGTTAGGTGCTTATGAGGACGCAATGAGTTTCATATAAAAATTGCAGCCTCATCTTAAACGGTGTGACGGTGCGACGCTGTGGTGGTGTGGCGGTGTGGCGGCGCAACCGTCAAACAGTCAAACCGTCACACTGTCAATCAGTCCCTGAAACGATAACCAACACCTCTTACCGTCTCAATATAGTTGCCGCAGGAACCGAGCTTGCGACGCAAAGATACTATTTGCACGTCGATCGCCCGCTCCGTAACAAGGTAGTCTTCGCCATGCACCTTATCTACGATGTCATATCTTGTGAAGACCAATCCAGGCTGCTTCGCCATAGTGTAGAGAATGTTGAACTCCGTGAAGGTGAGGTGTACTGGAGTTCCTTTGACAATAACTTCACGGCGTGCGGGATCTATAGCCAAATCCCGTATTGTTACCGGCGGCCTTTCCAGGTCTTGACTAACGGCTCTTCGCAGAAGCCTGCGCGCTCTTGCGATCAAGACCTTCGGGCGGAATGGTTTGGCAACATAATCTTCGGCGCCAAGTTCAAGGCCGGTAACAATATCGGCCTCTTCGCTTTTTGCTGTCAATATTAAAATTGGAACATGCTGAGTTTTGGTGTCGCGTTTGAGTCTTTTGCAAACTTCCAATCCGTCAATGTCCGGAAGCATCAAATCGAGGATTATAAGGTCGGGCGTTTTCCTTCTTATCTTCGCGAGGGCTTCCTCAGCCGAAGTGGCTGTCTCAATCTGATAGCCGTTTCTGTCAAAATTATACCGAACCAGTTCGAGGATATCTTCTTCGTCATCCACTACAAGAATTTGCTCTCTGCTCATGATCGATCCTGTCTATGCTCAGTTTTTCAAACATTATTGTCTTCGAGTGTTAGCGCAATGTTAGGTTTTGGTTAGAAATTTGTATGCTTTTTACCCGACATTATTGCCGTAAGGGTCGGGTCCTCTCGGCCGACTACATACGTACTTTGCAAACGGATGCTCTTTAGCTGTAATACATGCGAGCAAATCTTTATTGTAGGAATTCGGTCCGGACTCAATCGCTCTTGACGAGAAGGTCATAACCGACGATACTGCTTATCATGGATAATTCCAGCGAAACCGCGTTAAAAGCCGAGAATGTATCCTTGACTTTCGATGGCAGTAAAGTTCTGGAGAGTTTTTCGCTTGAAATCGCAACAGGGCAGAAAGTCCTCGTTACAGGTCCATCCGGCTGTGGCAAATCTACAATCTTGAAGTGTTTCCTCGGCCTGGTAATCCCTGAAACCGGCTCAATAGCCGTTACCGACAAATATCTTACGTCGACAACAGTCTGGTACCTTAGGCGGAAAATCGCTTATGTGGCGCAGGAACCTGATCTCGCCTGGGGAACTGTGCGTCAGAATGTTAAGAGACCGTTTCATTACCGCGCAAACATCCATTTGAGAGATAACCTTGACAAACTTACTGGTCTTATGGACTTGTTCGGCCTCGACGATGACTTACTCGACAAGGGTGTCTTGAAGCTCTCAGGCGGCGAGAAACAGAGAATTGCGCTGATCGTGGCGATCCTCCTGGATCGACCCATTCTGTTGTTGGATGAACCCACATCAGCGCTTGACGTGCGAAGCAAGAGAGTCCTTGGAGAGCACCTGCGTTCACAAACTAATCTTACAACCCTGGTGGTAACCCATGACATCGACAGCTTCGCATTTAGCGACAATATAGTGCAACTGAAAAACCACGGCGAAGTAGGGCAGGGATGAACGTTCAGGATATCGCTCTTTGGCAGCTTACTCTATTTTATCTTCTGTTAGCCCTGCCTCTGGGCGCTCTGCTGCATGAAGCCGTCCGTCCTTTCGTAACCGAAGCTTGTCAGGCGGCGCTGGCGCCTTCTGTAGCTACCATGGCAACTATCGGATTGGTATCGCTACCGGGAATGATGACCGGCGTTATCCTCGGTGGGGCCGAACCAATGACGGCAATCAAGTACCAAATTGCAATAATGATCGCAATATTTTCAGGAACAGCAGTAATAGTTGTACTCGGAATTCGCCTGACTATGCATTTGGCATTCGACCACTATGGCATACTCAAGGTATCTGTCTTCAGAGAGGCAGGGATTAGATGGGTGTTGCTTCGCTAAAATGAGATGCATTCAGCAGCGCTAAGTCAACCTACGCATTAACCGAATGAACCATATTTTTTTACTTTCCTACAACTCCGTAACTTGGGTTAGTTAAATGGATTAACCTGGGCCTGCAATCTGCAACAGAATTTGCAACAGAAGCGCTTTTTTGACGCTTGGTCGTCTCTCTATTGCATCTCAGCCAACCTCATAAATCGTTAATTGACAAGGACAAAACATTCGTCAACAGTTCTGTGAAAACAGCACACTCGGATCAAATCTCCGTTGCTGACAAGCTGATTTGTCGGGGTAATCGTCCTTGTTGTGTGTGCCTTGCAAGGCACATTGAATCCTCCGGTGGAAATCCCGACCGGCCGTGCTCGTCCCAGCCGGAAGTACTTGGGGCGGATCAGGAGGTGACAAATGGGCTGAAGCACTCCAAGAAAAGGCTCCTCTAGGGAGTCAGCAGGCCATGCAGGCCGCAACGCGCAGTGAACACCGAGCAGGCCCTGAAAACGTTGCCGCAGAAGCCGACCCGCCACAACAACAGGGAAGGCCGTCGTCGCAGGAGAAGAGGTGAGAAACGCATCCTGCGGTTCTGCCGGGGTATTGGTGGCAGCACGCATGGGACAGATTTGATGTTCAACAAGGGAAGTCTGCCAGGGTGCCTACAGAGCCAACGCCAAACCCGTGAGGGCCGGTGGCGGCCCAGGCAGATGGCGGATGGGCCCGTAGTACCATAGACGCCTCGTAATGGAGGTCGAGGAAAGGGGCCCTACTTTAGAATAAACGCATGGAAGCGGCAAGAGCCGCAGGGATTGACGATGAGTCTACCAACTCTGCTTAAAACAGTTCAGAAGCTGCAGAAGGCGTTACAGGCAAAAGCCAAAGCCGAACCCAACTATCGTTTCTACAGTCTTTGGGACAAGGTCTACCGTCGAGGTGTGCTCTGGCAGGCGTATAAACATTGTCGTGCCAACAGTGGTGCACCGGGTGTGGACCGAGTTACATTCGACTAGATCGAAACTGAAGGTGTGGGGCCGTGATTGGCAAAGCTGCAGGAGGAGTTGCGAAACAAAATCTACGTTTCGTTGCGCCTCCTTCGTGTATGGATCCCCAAGAGCAACGGCGGCGGCCAGCGGCCGCTCGGCATGCCGGCGATTCGGGACCGGGTGGCGCAAATGGCCGCACTGCTGGTAATTGGACCGATCTTTGAAGCCGACCTCTGTCTCTAAAGCTTATTGTGTAAAGTCCGGCCGACTTTTCGCAGAGTCTCAACATCCACGGGATGTATGGAACCGTCGGGCAGGGGACCTGTGTTCATCAGAAGATTGCAATTTCTGTCTTTCGCAGCGTGCAGCCGTTTCAACACTTCATCGGCATCGAGGTGTTTCTCATCGTCCGCCTTTCTGTAACCCCAGATGCGGGGTTGCAGCGTGTCGCATATTTCGTTATGTTTATTTTTGTTTTGCTCCCAGGCGTGTTCGGCCACTCTACGATGCTTTGGATTCTCGAGCCGATTGGCAAGTGAATGCCCGGAACGCTCGGGGGCGGCAAAATCTTCGGTGCCTGTGGCTCCCTGTTTGAATGAGATCAGTACCTGAGTCTGGAGCGAGCGCACCAGGGCATATGTTTCTTCCATGGGGAATAGATCCGGCCTGCTGTAGAATCCCATAATAGGATCAAACCATATCCCCGCAATAGGTCCGTAGTTCGTCAGAAGCTCACGCAATTGCCCGTGGACATAATCTACGTATATCTGAAAATCTTCATCTTTCCGCCATTTGTACCGCTCCGGTGGCGATTCGTAGGCAGGTCGGGCATTTTTCCAGCCGGCCTCACGTGCATAGAAGTAAGGATGCCACCAGTCTGCAGCGTATGAATAATAGAGAAACAGGCCCAGTCCTTTCTTCTGACATGCCTGTGCCAGATCGCCGATCAGGTCCCGCTTTGCAGGCGAGGCCATACTGTGATAATCATGCTCTTTTGTCTCGAAGAGACAGAAACCGTCATGATGACGCGAAGTGATGTTGACGTATTTCATTTTAGCTTCCAGCGCCATATCCGTAATAAAATCCGGATTGAAATTATCAGCGGCGAACCTGTCCTTTAGTTTCATGTATTCCTTGACCGGTATTTTTTCGCGCAACATAACCCATTCACCTCGACCCAGAAGGCTGTATAAGCCGTAGTGCATGAAAAGCCCGAAGTCCGCGTCCGCAAACCACGCTAATGCAGCACGCCGCGGATCCTTGGCGTAGAGGTCTTCGTATCTGTGCAGATACGAAGGCATGGCGTTTCCAGAGGAAGACCGGATCACCTCAAAACCACCCGCCTCAACTGCCGGGATCATCGCACCCGCTGCAAGTTTGAGAACATCTCTTCGATTGAATCGACTGCTCATGATTGTTAGCTCCTATCAGAGAATCCAACTTGGGTATCTCGGCCGTTTAACCATAAATCACCGGCAGTAATGCTAATGAGAACGACCCGAAACCACTGCGTTCTAAGGGATCGCGTCTTCTCAGCGTTCTGCTTATGCTTTCTTGTGTCTTGTTGCTGTTTTTTGGGGATTAAGAGAATCCTATCAGCTATTTCAGCAGACTATCACATATTGTATGATGACGTCAATATAGCACTGTTTTTCTTCTGAAGCATCATTGACGGCTACCTCGCAGAGTACCACCCCTTTGCTCGAAGATAACCCAGCAACTGTGCCGTACGGTCCGGGAAAAGGTTGTTGTAAATATTCTCAGCAGCGTTGATCCAACTCTGGGGTGTTTGGTAGCCCCAGCGAGCGCATTCGGCAATCAGACTGTCCTGTATCTCTTCCATTCGCATGGCCAGACGGGCAGCGTTGTTTTCCGGGCTAAGCGTTCCGCGCGCCGACAAATGCATACTGATGCGAGCTTCCAGCAGGGCCATGCCTGCCTGCATATCCCGACCGTAGGCAAGATCCGCACGCTGGGCCGGATAGTTCACAATCGCGTCCAGAACAGTCACACCATCCGGAGCTGTCAAGACCACAGTTTCGCCATTTGCGTCCAGCTTCCAGTTTGTATGGAGATACCCTTCGGGATCATTCGGCTCATCAAGTTCCTTGTCTCCCGATGCGAACACAATCAGATAGCCGTGAGGCGGTATCTTGACATCGGGGAATATCCACTTCATCGGATTATCAGGTTTGTCGCTAAGTCCGCATCCTGCCATCTCCACTTCAATGTCGGAAGGATTATGAATCTCTATCCAATCCGAATAATCCCCGTAGCCGTCTTTGAGAGTCTGGCGGTTCCGAGCCATGATCTCGTTGATACATACCGATAGCGGCACATCATCGACTATTACTGAGGCGGCTTTGACATAGACTCCAAAAGTATTCTCAGCCACCAGCAAATACTCGGTAGATTGTTCAGGGAAGACTGTAATCGATCCGACGCCCAGAACATCCGTCAGGGAATGTAGTAGATCAATATTCGGATCCGGATACAGCTTCAGTTCAGTGATATCGGCCACCGCCCAGTTGAACGTGACTGATTCACCGCTGCTTATTCGGGATGACGAGGCCTCAAATGAAAACAACCCTATTTCGGCAGATTCCTTGCCGAAGACTTCGACTTCCTTTATGCCTATATATGTATCCCAACTGGACGCGCCGGCGGGTGTCGAGCGTTCCTTATTCTCCAGCCCCACTCGCACATATCGAGCCCTTCGCGGGCCACCGCACCAAACATCAAAAATCTGCCGCGGAATACTATCCATGTGCCTGCTGTAAACGGACGTGTGTTCCCCGTCAAACAACCTGACGACAGTGTGAGTCATTCGATCCTCAAAGCCGCTGTCGGGAATCACTCTGACGCGATCAACTGCATATTCCTGTCCGAGGTCCACTTCCCAGTAGGCGTCGATTGTGCGGGGAGTACTCCTTACTGCCGTAGCCAGATTACCATCGTTCCCGTTTGAAGCAGGAGGAAGGTTGTCCTGAAGGCGAACCATATAGGACTCTTTACCCAAAGCCAGATTGGGATAGTCATCGCCTCGGCTCCTGGCATAGACATTGACTATAATCGGGCCAAGAAAAACCAGTGTTAATGGAAAGGCTCTGACGGGGACCGGGGCATCGTAGCTCAGGTCATCGAGATAGTCACAGAACTGGAAGCGGGACTTCATTATCTGATCCCAGGTGACCGTCTGGCCGGTGTGGCAGGCGGCTCGGCCCATAAGCGTCGTCAGGTCTGAGTAGACCGCGCGCTTGAGTTCGTTGTGCTTTCGGTCGGTCCGGATGCTGTGTATGAAGTCGTTCCACTCGTATTGCCACGGACTGTAGCGGTCCTTTGTCGGTGATCGGAGGCAAACGGCTTTTCGAAGAAGACGTTGATGCCTTTACTGATTGCGTATTCCACGTGTACCGGGCGGATGTAAGCGCGTGTAGTGCACAGAGCGACATCGCCGGGCCTGAGGATGTCCACGGCCTGTTTGTAGGCCTGGAAACCAATGAATTTCCGGTCGGCGCTGACGTTCACCTTATCAGGGAACCTCTTCTTCAGTGCCGCCAGGCGTGGTTCAATTCGTTCGCCGTGGATGTCGGCCATTGCATATAACTGTACAGGCCCTTCGTTGGGAACGCTCAGAGCATCACCTACGGCGCCTGTGCCGCGGCCGCCGCAGCCGATCAGAGCCAGACGAATAGTCTCGTCGTCGCAGGCAAAAGCCATAGGCGAGATACTCGCCAGCACAGCCGCACCTGCGGCCATCGCACCACTTTGTTTGATGAACTCTCGACGGTTTACGTTGTTTTTTTGGGCGGATTTAGTCATTATTGTCTCCTGTAAATATGAAAGTTTATTTTGCGGTGTTCACTCGGCCAGACAGAGGAGTCTTCCGTTCTTGAGTGACAGAAACAGTTTGCCGTACGCTGCTGCCATTGCATCAAAGACAGGCTCGGCTTCAAGTCTGGTTTGCGAAACCAACTCGCCTTCATCGGCGGTGTAGATACGGAGAACCGATTCATGTGAATCCGCATTTGCCGGGTTTCTGGGTCTCCCCGTTTTCATTTCTATTGCCACGGCATCGATCCAGCCGGCCAGGCAGAGTTTTTCATCGGCCAAAACCATGGCACGGGACTGCAATTCTATATCTTTAGACCAGGCTTTTTCGCCTTTGCGTTTACCCCTCGAAGAGATGATCGTCGTGCCCACCGGGAAGAACTCCTCCTTGTACCGAGTGAACTTCTGATGGAAGTGACCTACCTGATTGAACTCCTGATACTTTCGCCTTCGGCGCCGTTTCAGTCCTGTGTAAGGATTTCCTACACTAAATGATCGGTTCTCATCGAACGCGATGAGCTGGCCTTTTCCGCCCATCGCCGACGACCAGCCCTGTCTGTGGAACCATGAGTCCTCGAGCAGGCCCGTGGCGGCGATGATAGGCCCACGTCCTCTTATCTTTTTGAGTTCATTATCGAAAGGGGCGTTACGCATGTTTACAGTCTTTCCGTCCGAGGCCAGAATATCGGCCAGGAATCCCCACTGTCCGTCGTTGCCCCAGTGGCCCGAGGCAAGCTTGCCGGAGCAGCGCTGTTCGCCCGTCCGTGCGTCCACGCCGTAAAGCCGGATTCCGCCATCGAGGTTGGACGAGTACCCTGCGACGAAATAGACTGTGTCGTCCTGCACCAGCACGCTTCCGTGGATGCGCAAGGGTGATTCCAGCTTGCCCTCATGGCCGATCCGTCGCTCGATCTTCGATGTCTTGAAACGCCACGCCAGCTTTCCGTTTTGCGCGTCCAGACAGTAAACCGATCCATCACCGCAGCCGAAGATACACAATCCCTTGTATATCGTGGGCGGCGAGTCGATAGGGCCGGCAGCCAGGTATTTCCAAATCAGCCTGCCGTCTTTGGTGGCGCGGCAGTGGACGACAAAGGCATCCTTTTCAGCGAGGAAAACCTTTTCGGCCGCAATTACCGGAGCTGTGATCGTCCTGCCGATATCGACGCACCATTGCTTTTTTGGCTTTCCCGGGACCTCACATGTAGTCGATCCGCTGCGCGAGTCGTTGCCGCGGTAGGTAGGCCATTGGTCCCGGCCGGTCTTGAGAGCAGATTTTATGTCACGCTTGTCCGCCACCTGTATGTAGGCCGGGCCTTTCTCCAGGGCAGGTGTGACTTCGATGTCCTTCCAGGAGTTCTTTTCCGACAGTGCGAAGAATCCATTGATCTTGCCCGATCCGTAGCATTGACAAGTATCCGGCGGGACATAAATATATCCATTCGCCGGCATGATTCCATACTGGCAGAGACCACGTACCCACCTGTGGGTCTCGTAGCTCTTGGTTCCCAAGTCAACTACCTGGATGCCGCTATGGCCGATCAGCAAATACTGCTCGGTCGCTTTGTTGCGGTAGCAGCGATGATGGTGCTGCGTATGGGCGAACGGCAACTCCTCTGTTATTTCGCCCGTATTGAGATCGATGCCAACCGCCGTCCTCGCATCGTTCAAGAAAACGGATTTGGGCACGTTGATTCCTGTTGTGACGATCCCGTCGCTGTTTCTGCGGCTTTCCCGCCAGATGGACTTTGTCATGGGCACAATCCAGGCCTTGTCGCCTATCGCGAAGAGATCGCCGGGCGAACCGAAACCCATCGCGCCTTTGTTCTCCCACAGCTTTTGGCCCGACTGGACGGAGTAGGCGCAGAGGCGGTTCCATTTCAAACACATGATAACGTTATTGTGAGCCACGACCGTTGGCGCGTAACTTCGTATGAACAGTCCTTTCGTCTCGAATGGCGACGCCCACCGCTGCTCGCCATTCTTCGAGTTGAGACAGTAAAGTCTGTTGTTGTCGAGATAGAAGACATTGTTGTCGAGAGCGCATAAGGATAAGGGGACCAAATGCCTTAGATTGTCTCCGGTAACAGTCCACATTTGGCTGCCAGTCTCGGCGTCATAGGCGACGATCCTTTTATCTACCGTCGGATCTTCATACTCTGCCATCTCCCAGTAGCCGAAGCACCCATGTGCTTTGTCCATCAGGATGTTCGGATCGCCGATTACCGCCAGCAGCATCCCTTCGTGATGGATAAGCTCCTCGGTATTGTCGGAGTCCTCATAGGTCAGAAGGGTCTTTCCCGTGGCGGCGTCGAGCTTTAAGGCCGGCTCACAGAGACCCAGTGTGCCATAGACGCTGTCGCCGACCGAAACGAGACGGCGGGGAAGTTGTTTGGGACCGGCGCGGAAATTGTACAGGTGTGTCATCCAGGTCGGGATATCGCGCTTCCAAAGCAGCTTGCCATTGAAGGCGTCGCGTGCTATCAGCTTCCAGCGGGCGGGTCGGTGCATGATTGAAGTCGGACCTTCATCGAAGATATAGAACAGCCGGCCGTTGCTCGATGTCATCGCGCTCATACTCGCCAGCGCATCATGATGGCGTGAGCGTTTAGGTCCCGCGTACCACTGGACATGGCGCGGGCGGCGCACTCGCTTATCCCTGGTGACGGCATTGCCGGTAGAGTCGTATAGAAAATGCGTCCACTGGTCGATCTCGGCAGGCCAGGGTTTCGTGTATCTGTTCCATCCCTTAATCGCGCCCGCTTTTCCCAGGGGCGATGAGTCGAGCAACTCCAAGCCGGATTTGACGAGTGCGACTCCTTTCGGCACGAGAACACGCTCAATCTCTTCGGCGGGGACGTTCGAAGCGTCGTCAACTACGATCAGATTCACGATATTGTCGCCGTAGGGCAGGTTCTTGCCGTCGTACGTCTCAACGGAGACCATGCCGTAAAGGCCGAGCGAATCGATATTGGCTTTAGCGCTTTCCACCGCGTCCGCATCGGTATCCAGGCCGTGGACGAGAAAACGTTTGCCGGCGTAAAGGGCGGAGGTTGTTTTGCCGTCGCCACAGCCCAGGTGCACTACAACGCCTCCTTTGATCCCCGACGCCCGCAGAAGCTCCTCACCCGGAGGGCCAGCCTGCACTGAATCAACAGTTGTCAAAACAAACGACAGCAATACCAGTGTGATCTTCAAATGTCTCATCGTTTTTCTCCTCTTTTGGCCGCTCCAGAACCTTTGGGCGATTCGCCGGAAACGAACTGAAAAATCCCTACCTGTAACAAGCCAGTTTGCCATCCTGGAAAGAGATGTAAAGGCTTGCATTCGCGGCAGCCATACCGTCAAATACCGGCACGAAATCAAGCGCCGTTGTCGAAACCGTTTCCCCATTTTCGGCCGAAACTGTTATTAGGATTCCTCCTTCAGATTTACCCAGCAACTGATCGACGTGCTCTGATCCGGCCAGGATGATGTTGTCTCCGGCCTTAATCATTGCGCGCGGATGCATGTCAAGTTTCTGTGTCCATATCTTCTCCCCGCCGATCTTTTCCTTAGACTCTGCCGGAAAATTCTTTTCATAGCGATCATCAAGGCCTTCGATGTTAAATGCGAACAAAGATCTCCCTTGCCCGGCAAGAGCCGACCCCCAGAGAGTTTTGCCGTCATAGATCATCAGCTTCGCGGCCGGCACATTGTAGCCGCCGTACGAGCCGCGGGTGATCCATTCATAAGCTACGGGTAAGAGACGGAAATTGCCATTGCCGTAGAAGAAATGAGACCTGTGAGCTTCATTGTCGTCAACGAACGTTGATGTCGAAAAAAGATGATGTTTGAACTTCTCCTGACGTTCGAGTTTGTCGTTAAAACGCATATGCCGCAGATAGATCGAATCATCATCCGCCAGCATGATGTCTCCTATATTACCGTCCATGGAAAAGGCGTCGCTCTCGTCCCGAGCCTCAAACGTCTTGTAATCGGTAGCATTCTGGACAAACTTCTTTAATTCTATGTTATTGCTGTTTTGTATCGCGCCGGGATGCTGACCGCGCAGTCGTGTGGAGTATTTGACTTTGCCGCTGTGAGCATCAAGACCGAACAGGAAGAGCCCTTTGTCAAGGTATGCGTTTCTACCTGCCGCAAAATAGGCCGTAACGTTCTTTACGAGAATACTTCCATGCACGGGCCACAAAGACTCGACCTTGCCGAAAGAAACAGAATTAAGACTTACAGGTGCGGCATTAAAACGCCACCTCAGCACCCCGTCTTTTAGCGAAAGCGAATACACGCAGCCATTGGCGGCCCCAAAAAGGATGCTATCGCCGTAGATCGTAGGCGGCGAATCTACCTGTCCGCCTGCAGTATAAGACCACACTTCACTACCTGTTTCCTCGTCCAGGGCATAAACTGTATGGGTGTCCTTTGACGCAACAAGAACTAAACCAGAGGCCGATACCGGTGCCGTAAGATCACCACCTATATCAGCTTCCCATGTTTTTTTCGCCGAATCAGATATCTCTGCGGAAGTTACTCCGGTCCTGCCCGGATCGCCTCTATGTGTCCACCATTGCTCCGACTTTGACCTTGGGCGTTCCCTTTCCGATACTGAGTATTCTGGCCCTTTTTCTAGCCTTCCGTTAAATGCTGCGGGCACTCTGAGCTTGCTCTGCGACGGCGCCAGGGCCCAAAAGCCACGAAGCATCGCCTCAGGATAACACCCGCAGTTATGTGGCGGAGCGTACATAAGACCGTTGGCAGGCATGATCCCATACTGGCATGTTCCGCGCACCCAATTGTTCCTGGAGTGATTGTCTCCCTTTGTATCGAGGTAGTCTATGCCCCGATAGCCGTACACGATAAAATCTCCCACTGCCTTGTTGCGATAACAGCGATGATGATGTCCGGCGGTGACAATCTCAGATTTATCGATTTTGTGGACCACTTCTCCGGTCCGAAGGGCGCGGCCCGCTGCAAAATCAGGGCTCGTCCAGACAACGTCGTCTATCACAAGCACATCAACCGACGGTGTCTTGTTGAACGGGGTCGACGCAACCGCGCTCCAGAGTACCTCACCGTCTCCGAGAGAAAGCGCACTGAGCTTCTTGTTATCAGTGGTAAGAATCACGCTATCATGAATCACCAGCGTACTAAACACCCATCCCCGCCGCCGGCCGCTGAATTTTCTTCTTCTCTTATTTTCTCCTTCGTTCGGATCGTTGTCGTTCGGTGTCTGGAATACCGTCTTAGTCCAAATACACTTGCCGCTTTTTAAGTCCAGGCAAACTGTATCACCCTCCTGCTGCAGCACCACTCTTGAATCCGAGGCCGCCAATGTCCGGGGAATAATATCGACAAAACCCTCTTGCGGATAACGCCAGAGAAGCTTTCCTTTATCAGGATGGACCGCCACAAGCGCCTTCTCCTTAAAACTGGCATTGCTGTCATAAGCTTGCTCTGCCGCCTCTTTGCCCGTTATCACAAGCAGAAAACCATCATGATATACAATCTCTTCAGCATTAACCGTGCAATTTATCTCTCGAATGACCTCTCCATTAACGCCGTCAATGACTGACACGGGTGCATTGATGCCCAATGCAACAAAGATGTAGTCCTTATCAGCCACAAGCAATCTTGCAAGCTGTACGGGGCCGGAGCGAAAACGCCTCAGATGAGATACCCATGATTTCATCGGCCTTGACCAAAGGAGCAGACCATTGAATGCATCGCGTGCCTCAAGACGCCACTGAGCATCATGAAAAGGGGTATGGGCCGGGCCTCGATCAACGATGTAATACAGGCGCCCCTTGCTTGTCGCCAGCGCACTTAGACTGGCCTGTTTATCATGATGCCTTGCCCACATCGGAGAAGCCGCCCACTGCATGTTCCTTGGGTAACTTGCAACCTTATCCTCGCTCACGGCATTATTGGTCGAATCGTTTAGATAATGGGTCCATTCTTTTATCTTTTCAGGCCATTTTTTGGTTATCTTTTCTTCACCTATAAAGGCGACACCACGCGGAGCCAGCACTCTCATCACTTCGTCTTTACTTACATCGCCAAGCTTCTCGCCAACCAGTAAATTCACGAGGTTGTCGATATAGGGAAGGTTCTTTCCATCAAATTCATTGATCTGCACTTTCCCGTAAAGGTCTTGGTCAAGCAGATTGCTGCGGGCCTCAGCGACATCTCCTGGGTTCTTATCAAGTCCATGTACAAGATAATTTCCACTTATCGCTATATCCGCGGTGAGCTTGCCCTCGCCGCATTCAAGATGGACCACCAGGCCGCCGGTTATGCCACTGTCGCTTAGAATCTCCCGCGGACTCATGGCGGCAAATGCATGCCCCACAGAGAGAAACGAAACCAGAAAAATTCCCAGGGCAGAATTGCCTACATTTGATTCAGTTGATAGAGTCAGTTTCATAATAGGTTGTTGTAGCTCCTTCATTCAGTATAAGGCAACGGAGAGTAATCAGGTGTGATGGGCCGGAAAAATGGGCAAATTCAAAAGAGCCATTGATCGTTATAGCCATAGCCACGAATCGATAGGTAATTAGTATTTCGATCATCGAGACTATTATATTGTTCCCAAAGACACCTGTTAAGCATAAAACAACTCATAGTGGGAAACTTCAGGTTAAACACTGCCGAGAAACATTGCAATCGCACAATAGTTTTGATATGATAGATAGGCAATAAATCACAAACAACTGGCGAAGCATACAGAAGGGCCGATTATGGAGTCAAATGCAAAACATCAAGATCGACTACAAGCGCTCATTTCGGTATTCTTGGAAATAGACCGAAGACGGCAATCATGAGTATCGCTTACTCCTGTTCCTCATTTCCTGGCCAGATATTTGCTTTGAAAGGAAGTGCGAAAATGACAAGAAAAGGCTTCACGTTAATCGAACTGCTTGTAGTAATCGCCATTATCGCTATTTTGATGGCCGTTCTCATGCCCGCGCTTCGAATCGCCCGAGAGCAGGCTCGCAGCATTATGTGCCGCAGCAATGTCAGAAGTTTGACAATGGCCTGGATTATGTACAAAGACGAGAATGACGGCAAGCTTGTCGGCGGCCATCCACCTCATACGAAGAATTCACCCTGGGTGCTCAATCCACCGGGTGGTGCAGGTGCTCCCATCGAGGAGAAAAAAGAGTACATTATGAAAGGGCAGTTGTGGCCCTACGTCAAGGATATCGGCGTGTACCGCTGCCCCTCCGACAAGAGGAACAAAAGCACTCAACATCAGTACGCCTTTCGAACATATTCGATAGCCGGTGGCATGATGGGAGTGGATCCCAAAAGCGGCGGCTGGGAGATTATGCCGTGTATTAAATATTCAGACATAAAGAATCCCGCAACCAAGTACGTATTTTTGGCAGAGTGCGATCCGAGGGGTTTCAACAGAGGCTCATGGGTGATGCGCCCGAAGTCAAGAGAGTGGGTAGACCCTTTTGCCACCTGGCATCGAAGGAACAGTAGTACGCTCGGCTGGGCAGACGGCCGTGTGGACAACCACAGGTGGTTTGGACCCGGCCTTATCGAATGGAATGAACGGGCTTTGTGGGACGTCGCAAGCTTCAGCTTCTACAGGACACCGGCGCCGGACGATGAGATGAAGGATTTTGAGTTCGCATTGAAAGGCTATGCCTACAGGTCCCTTCTCCCCTAACACCTGTTGCCGGACAGAAATGTCTTGAAATTCAGATGAAAGTTCTGTACCATAGATCAACGTTCTGTAAAATGCATAGGCGTAGGTCGACGTGGCTGTTATGGTAAGCTGTTTAGAGTCATTTTTGCGGTCGAATGCATGTGATGTAGTCTGTTCAGGATCTCGATCATGGATAGAACTTTTCCGGAATGTTTGAAGGCAGGAGGTCCTATCGAGTGATAATGCGCGTCTTATTTGGAACTGCGAGTTCTAACTCTACAATGAGATGTACGACAACTACTAAGATCTTTTGAAGGAGGACTATCATGTCTGAGAAATTGATTTGTTTAGCTTCGCTTGTTCTTCTGCTGAGCCTGGTGCTAACAAGCCCGGTTGAGGCCGAACTTGTTGGCTGGTGGAAATTTGATGATGGCTCAGGAACTATTGCCGTTGATTCTTCAGGCAAGGGCAACGACGGCACGCTCGAAGCTACCGCCGATTGGGACACCGGAAATTTCGGCTATGCCGTGTCTCTCGACGGTTCCTCTTGGGTTGAGGTTCCGCCCGCAGCCTGGGATACAATTGAGAACCAGGTCACCGTGTCTTTCTGGGCTTACGGCGGCGATGAAATGCCTGTAAATCACTTTGTCTTTGCTGCCTACAGCGCCGACGATAACCAGGCAAGGCAGGCGTCCGCACACATTCCGTGGAGTAACGGTAATGTGTATTGGGACACAGGGTATGACGGCAGCGATTATGACCGGCTATCCACGGCGCTGCCGGCAGAGTATCATAAAGGGGCCTGGGTTCACTGGGCGTTCACTAAGGATGCCGATACCGGTGAGCAGAAAATTTATATCAACGGGGAACTTTTCCTCGAGGGGACCGACTATAATCGTCCGATGTCCGGTGTCAATGTGTTCGTGATTGGGTGCAGGGGCACAGGCGGCCGCGATGAGAATTATATTGGCAGAATCGACGACTTCCGTCTTTACGACCAGGCGCTGACACAAGAAGACCTCGTAGACATTATAGCAGGTATAGGAGCGGAATTCCCGCTGGCATTGAGTCCGACGCCGGAAGATGGATCAAAGCTTGAAGCTACATGGGTGAGCCTCGCGTGGAAACCCGGAAGTTTCGCTGATTCGCACGATTTGTACTTTGGAACGAGATTCGAGGATGTGAACAGCGGTGCCGAAGGCACCCATGTTGGCAACGTAGCCACAGCAAGCCAGGTGATAGGATTCCCGGGCTTTCCGGCTCCCGACGGTTTGCAGCCGGGTACGACTTACTATTGGAGAGTGGATGAGGTAAACGATGCCGATCCGGCCAGTCCCTGGAAAGGAGATGTCTGGAGCTTCTGGGTTCCACCACGGACTGCTTACGACAGTGTTCCGGCTGACGGCGAGATAAACGTGTTGCAGGATCCAACGCTAAGTTGGACGGCCGGCTTCAACGCTCAATTGCACCAGGTCTACTTCGGTGAAACTTTCGAAGACGTAAACACAGCCTCGGGCGCGCCGTTGCTGTCGGATACAACCTATACGGCCAGCGCACTCGAAGCCGGCAAGACTTACTACTGGCGGGTCGACGAGTTTGCCAATGGCGTCACACACAAAGGTGACGTCTGGAGTTTCACTACGGTGCCCGAAATAGACATCACCAATCCGAATCTGATGCTCTGGTGGACGCTTGATGAAGGCCAGGGCACGACCGCCGTAGATTGGTCCGGCCATGGCAATCACGGCTCCATCATAGGCAAAGCTAAGTGGACAGACGGATATCAAGGAACGGCGCTGACCTTCGGAGAAGACGTATACGTTGAAGCTGCCGGATTTAATGGTATAACCGGTTCTGCACCGCGGACGTGCTGCGCCTGGATCAGAACGACTACAGCGAATCGAAACATCATGTCCTGGGGTCAGAACGTGGCCGGCCAAAAGTGGAGAATGCGCATCGACGGCACAGGCGGGCTGAGAGTTGAGGTCAACGGTGGTTATCACTATGGTGTAACAAACATTGCCGATGGACGCTGGCATCATGTGGCTGTGACGTTCGAAGATGACGGTTCCCCGGATGCTCTGGACACATTGCTGTACGTCGATGGACGGCTTGATAGCACATCTGCTTCACTCGACGAACCGATAGATACCGGGGCAGGTCCGGTTCGCATCGGCGAATCTCCCTGGCATAACGCGCCTTTCACCGATGAGATCGATGATGCTCGAATCTACGACAAGATGCTGACAGCCGAGGAGATTCAGCAGGTGATGCTGGGCGACACGGAGTTGGCTGCAAATCCCGATCCGGGCAGGCATACAATTGTAGATATACGGGACATTTCATCGTTGAGTTGGTCGGCGGGCGATACGGCCGCGTCTCATGATGTGTACTTCGGAACCGACAGAGACGCCGTTGCGCTCGCTGATAACACCGCACCTGAATTCCAGGGCAATCAGACAGATACGAGTGTGTCTCTGGCCGATCTGGTTGAATTCGGCGGCGGTGACTACTACTGGCGAGTAGATGAGGTCGAGTCCGACGGGACGGTTATTGATGGTACGATCTGGAAGTTCACGGTTCCGGAGTACCTGATTGTGGATGACTTCGAATCATACAATAACCTTGCTGAAGATGATCCCGCGAGCAACAGGGTATACCTGACATGGATAGACGGCTTTGGGACTACTACGAACGGAGCGGTAGCCGGCAATCTGGACGTTCCTTTAATGTCGGCGGGTCACAGCAGCGCCCAGGCGATGCCGGTTAGCTACGACAATGCCGGCAAGACCTCGGAAGTAACCAGGACGTTGACATCGAAAAAGGACTGGACCGAACACGGTGTAACTAAGCTGGTGGTATGGTTCAGCGGTGATTCCGCCAATGCTGCCGAACGGATGTATGTAGCTCTGGGTAACGCCGTAGTGTACCATCCTGACGATGCCGTAACTCAGGACACCGGTTGGAACGAGTGGGTGATAGACCTGCAGGAATTTGCCAATCAGGGGACCGATTTGACCAACGTTGGTTCAATAACGATTGGCTTCGGTACGAGAAATGCCCCGGTTGCCAGCGGTGGCATGGGAACGGTAGATATCGACGATGTAAGGCTAATCCAATAGTTCCGGTCTTGAGCTAAACAGGTACGATGTTTGAAATTCGGGGCTTGTGCCGGATGTTTCCGGTACAAGCCCCTTTTACTAATCCTTTGCCCAGAAGAGATGACATTAGGCAGCATTGATGTACAAAAACTGCTTCATCCGGTTAATGAGTAGGTCGCTGCATAGATCGGGACCCTGGGATTAGATCGAGAGAAAAATCGTTTGGGCAGATGGCCAAATTAGGGCAGCCAGGGGGGTAATTTGGACATCTGGGGCCCCGAACGATTTTTCTCGGTCTTTGGGATCGCCATCTTACCTACGCATTAACCGGATGAACCAGATTATGAACATAATTGACAAAAGCGGCGTTTTCATGCTGGAAATAGGGGTTATGTCAAGGACAAATTTGAGGGTTTGGAACTGAAAAGTGTTAATACAGGCGAGATTTTGTGGTTTCAGCGCAAGCTGTCATTCCTGCGAAGAGCCTGCCCCGTTCGAAAAGCTCAGGGCAAGCTCTGAGCGAAGTCGAACGGGCAGAAATCCATTTGTTCACGATGTTCTGGATTCCCGCCCCTGCTTTCGCAGGGGTGAAAATCCTGCGCAGGAATGACAACAAACAGCGGGGCGGCCATCCTACAGGTATAAAGCCTCAAGAAAAACATGTTAATATGCCGAAAATTTTAATGAATTGGGAACACATTTGTGATATAAAACGTATTATTAATAGGCAGGCTTGCGAAAGTTCATATTTTTTGTCGTTATCATATTTCGCACTCATATCATATCCTGAACGCACCTGCCTGATGCAGCGTTCTTTTTCAGTTTGGCCTATGGTTCAGTCGAGAGATGTTGTGCGCGGTCAATTCCCGCCGGTGCGACAGAAAACCGACAGCGTGGGCAGGTCTGAAACGCTAATCATAATTGCAGTGTCATCATATTAAGTCGTGGATACATACCTTTGACCTGCTTTTCGCAAAGCCCGTCGTGAGGTTTCTGACTGCAGCGCGCGGAGTCCCTCGGCTTGAGCCGATCTTTTCAGCTTTGTTTTGAACCGGCCGTCTTCGAGCGAATGAAGTAAGAACAGTGGAGATTCGCGAAGAAGCAGCGTTGAGTATTGCGAGTTCGTTGTAACAGGGACTTGTCGTGATGCGATCGGCAGGAATGTTAATTGTGGTTATTATTAAAAGTCATTAAAAACGTGCTCGACAGCGGCCGGCTGTGCGAATCTCCTTGAAACGTAAAGGAGAAAGAAAATGAGACGCAAAGGTTTTACATTAGTCGAGCTGTTGGTCGTGATCGCGATCATAGCTCTGTTGATGGGTATTCTGATGCCCGCCCTGTCCAGGGTTCGGCAGATCGCCTTTCGCATGGTCTGCGGCACGAACCTGTCGGGGATAGGCAAGGCCATGCTCATCTACAGCAACGACTACGACGACGAGCTGCCGCGTTCGGGCGGCAGGTACAGCACCTGGGCTCAGCGGATACCCAATTGGCAGGCGCCCGACAGGTTCACAGCTTACGGTGTTAACCGATCTACCGGCGAAGGTGGTTACGGCAGCATCTCTTCCTGCTTCTACTTGCTGGTGAAGTACTCGGAGGTAACACCAAAGTCGTTCCTGTGTAAGGGCGATTCCGGAACCACCGAGTTTAAGCCCGCCGACTACAATGCGGGTAACAGGGATTTGGTCGAGCTATGGGATTTCGGTCCTAATCCGCCGGAGCATTGCAGTTATTCCTATCACATGCCTTTCGGATTGTATGCTCTGACGACTTCGAGCGAGCCGGGCATGGCCGTAGCCGGCGACAGGAATCCATTCATGCAGCAGCCTATGGCCGATCCCAAGAATTTCGCCGCCTTCCAGGTTGAGCAAGGCAAAGAAGCTTTGAGAGCAGGTAACGCTCATCAGCACCAGGATGATGGTCAGAACATTTTGTTCCTCGACAGCCACGTAAGCTTTGAGAGAAAGCCGTACGTCGGCATCAACGACGACAATGTTTACACCTACTGGGACGGCGGGGACATCCGTCGCGGCGGTCTGCCCCAAATCTCAAGCTCCCCTGCAAGCAGGACCGACTCGCTGCTCGTACACGACGGCGAGGGAACACCTCAGGGACCAACCGGTCGTGATCAAGGACGAGGTCGTTTTCGGTAATTCTCTTGTGCTGGTAAGGTATATGATGTGAAGGCAAGGAATGGAGAAAAGTATTTAGCAGGTAAAGACGGAGCGATCGTACGTGACTGGTAGTATTGAGTTTCGATAACTCCGTTTTTGTACAAACCGATCGCTGAAAGACAGTTCCTTCAAGGCGGCCTCGTGTGATCGAATGCGAGGCCGCCCGTCTATTCTTGAACCTATTTGAAGAAAACACTTGTGGTAAATACGTATTTTTAAAGCAAAAAGGCATGTTTTGTGAAGAGGGACACAAATTCAGCCGATTTCTATCTCCAGAATGTCAATGTCTTATTGAGTTTTAGAACAGAAGCTTTCAAAATCCGAATCGCAATGTCGTCTTTCCCGTAGTCACGCGGCCAGATGTGACGAACAGAACAGCCCCTTCGCGGCTATCCTTACGGATAATGCCGTGAAGGGGCGATCTCTCCTTTCGATTCCCGCCGATTTGATATCAGTGGCACAAGCAGGATTTGTCTTTGGTCGGTTTTTGTGCTAAACTGCCGATTTCGTTTTTCAAGGAGTACAGAATTGGGACAGACACTTACGTATAAGATACTCGACGCTCACGTCGTCGAAGGCGAAGTTATCGCCGGCGAGCAGATCGGCATTCGCATCGATCAGACGCTGACGCAGGACGCAACGGGGACGACCGCGTTTCTGCTCTATGAGTCTATGGGAGGCGGACCGGTAAAAACGGACCTGTCAGTCAGTTACATCGATCACAATATGGCGGGATTCGGTTCCGAGAACCATAACGACCATTTGTACCTCCAAACCGTGGCGACGAAGTCAGGGGTATATCATTCCCGCGCCGGCAACGGCATCTGCCACCAGGTCCATCTCGAGCGGTTCGGCAAACCCGGCGCAACGCTTCTCGGGAGTGATTCCCATACTCCGACCGGCGGAGGAATCGGTCTTCTGGCCATTGGCGCCGGCGGAATGGACGTGGCGGTCGCGATGGCGGGCGGGCCGTTTTATCTGACGTGCCCGGAAGTCCTCGGAGTAAAACTGACCGGAGAACTGAACGAATGGGTAGCCGCCAAAGATGTCATCCTTAAGCTGCTGAGCATTCTGACGACAAAAGGCAACGTCGGCTGGGTGGTCGAATACTTCGGGGACGGCGCAAAACAGCTTAGCGTGCCGCAACGAGCGACGATAACGAACATGGGGGCCGAATTAGGCGTTACAACGAGTATTTTCGCCAGCGACGAGCAGACAAAACAGTTTCTGGCGGCTCAGAAGCGGCGGCGGGACTATCAGCCCTTAGCGGCGGGTCCGGATGCAAAGTATGATCGCGTCATCGAGATAAGTCTGGCCGAGCTTGAGCCGATGGCGGCATGCCCTTCCTCCCCGGACAACGTCAAAACGATCCGCGAGATAGCCGGCATTGAGGCGGGCCAGATAGCCATAGGCAGTTGCACGAATTCGAGCTTTGCCGATCTGATGACGGTCGCCTCGGTTTTGAAAGGCCGGCGTATCCATGATATGGTCGAGTTGGCGATTTCTCCCGGCAGCAGGGAAGTCTTGAACATGCTGGCCGAAAACGGCGCTCTGGCCGATATGATCTCGGCCGGCGCCAGGATCCTGGAGTCGGGATGCGGCCCTTGTATCGGGCAGGGATTTTCGCCCGGCGACGGCGTTGTAAGTCTGCGAACCTTTAACAGGAACTTCGCAGGGCGCACCGGCTCTAAAAATGATCTGGCTTATCTCGTCAGCCCCGAGACTGCTGTGGCTTCTGCACTGACCGGCCAAATCACCGATCCGCGAGACCTCCCAGAATCGTTTGGCTTGGAGTACCCGAAAATAGGTATGCCGGACGAATTCCATATCAACGATAACATGATAGAAAAACCTCTGAGCCAAGAACAGGCCGAGCAAGTCGAGGTTCTGCGAGGGCCGACGATTGTCGTTCCCGAATCGCCGAATCCGCTGCCGCAGAAGCTGACCGGCAAAGTCCTGCTCAAGTGTGGCGACAAGATTACCACAGACCATATCATGCCGGCGGGGACCTATCTGAAGCTTCGCTCGAACGTACCGGAGTACGCGAAGGTGGTATTCAATTGCTTCAACGAAGAAGGCAAGCCGACGTTCGCCGAACGCGCGCTCGAGCTAAAGCAAAACGGTGTCGGCGGTATAGTCGTAGCCGGCGAAAGCTACGGACAGGGTTCGTCGAGAGAGCATGCGGCACTTTGCCCGATGTATCTGGGTGTGCGCGCAGTGGTCGCCAAGAGCATCGAGCGCATTCACAAGGCCAATCTGATAAACTTCTGTATCGTGCCGGTCGAGTTTGCCGATCCTTCGGACTATGACAAGCTGAACCCCGGCGACAGACTTCAGATCAATAACCTGTCCG
This sequence comes from uncultured Pirellulales bacterium, assembly GCA_964598225.1. GTDB lineage: Bacteria > Planctomycetota > Phycisphaerae > Sedimentisphaerales > Anaerobacaceae > SG8-4. The sequence continues at coordinate 26,870 of CAZRBG010000013.1, read as the reverse complement.
AGGCAGTAAAGTCGGCCGATGAAGTCAAGGTTACAAAGGCGGATGGATCGCTCGAATTTACAGGCAGGCTGGAATTGTCCGAAAGGGACAGAGAGATTCTGCTGTCGGCGGGTTTGCTGAACTATACGAGAAAGAAAGTAAATGGCTGATAAAGTAGTATCCATCTTCGGAACGAGCCGGGCTAAGGCAGGCGATGCGATTTACGAATTGGCACTGGAAACAGGGCAACTGCTGGCGCAGGCGGGATTTACCATAGCCAACGGCGGATACGGCGGGACGATGACGGCTTCAGCCCGGGGCGCAAAGCGGGCGGGCGGGCAGGTCATAGGTGTTACCTGCTCGGCTTTCAAGTCCAAAGCTAACGAATATGTTACATGTGAGATCGTCACCGGTTCGCTCGGCGAGCGGCTCGATAAACTCCTCGAACTGGGCCGCGCTTACATGGTTCTGCCGGGGGGTACAGGCACGCTGCTCGAGCTGGCGAAAGTGTGGGAGTTGAGAAACAAGGGCTTTCTCAATTCGGACAAACCGATTATACTCGTGGGCGAGTTCTGGAAGCCGCTCATTGAGCTTATCGCTACGGACGATCCCGACAGTAGAAGATACGTGGAGTTGGCGAAAGATCCGGAACAGGCCGTCGAATTGGTTACCGATTTTTGACATGAAAAAGATACCGGTATTATTGGTTTTGGCTTTGCTCGTTGGTGTTGCCCGAGGAGTTTCGGGTTTCGACACGACTCTGATCCCGGAGCCCCCGCTGCTGCGAGAAGGTTTTGTCCTCAGAGGTGTTGACGGCCGGCTGAGCAGCCCGGACGGCAACGATGCGTGGTTCTTCGAGCTTTCCGCGGACGTGAACGACTTCAGGGACGTTCTCGAAGCAGGTACGAAAGTGCGAATTCTGCCGTCTTCGACTCTGGAGAAAATGATTGCTAACGGGCGGAGGCGTTCGGAGATGACTTTCCGACTCTGGAATGGCAGAGTTACAAGATATAAGGGTGAGAATTTCATTTTCCCGAGTTTTTTTCTACCGGTGCGGCAAATCTCGGAGCCAGAGCCGAAGAAAACCGAGGAAATTCGACCGCAGGCAGGTGCAGGGGCAATGGAAACTCCGCCCGAACAGAAAACCGATCCGCCAACTATAACTCGTGATCCGAACGATGTTCTGGACATCCCGAGCGATATATTAGACAAGCTCCGGGACACGAGAGAAGCTATGGCCGCGAGGGAGCGACCGATCGAAGACGAAAATGACGTGGCGGCTGTTGAACCGAACCAGCCGGACGAAAGTCGAGACCAACCGGAAGGGCAGCGTTATAGGGGCGCTTCAGATTCTGTCTTTGTAAACAGGACCGGCTTTATCGTCGCTCGTGACGATGGCGGTTTTGTCTTCGAGCTTGATTCTCTCGGGCTAAACGTCCGGCGGAGATCTTTACGTCTATTGCCCTGCGAGGCGCTGGAACTGGCCGAACGGAAGATATCCGCCGATTTCGAGCCGATTAGATTTAAAGTAGGCGGTATTCTCACCGATTATCAAGACACTGATTATCTACTACTGCACAAAGCAACGCCGACTTACAACCATGGCAACTTCGGTAGATAAGGATCAGCACATGCCCAACGAACTCGACAAAATCCTCATTTCCCACTCCGACTCTGATTTTGACAAAAAGCTTGGAAATTTCCGTTCGAGGATAGCGGCCGCTGCCCGCTTTGCCGACTACGGCAGCCAGGAGAATCAACAGGTAGTTGATATTCTTCGTGACGTTGCCGAACACGGCGACAAAGCTGTGGCCAAATACACTAAAGAATTCGACGGAATCACATTAAAGCCCGATCAATTTCGAGTAACCAAAGAAGAGTTGGAGAACGCTCTTTCCGATATTGATCGGGACGTTCTGGCTTCGCTGTGCCAGGCGATAGAAAACGTCAGAGCGTACCAGCAGGATATTCTGGTCACTAAGGGCGATGTGCCTCGCGGCATAAGATACACGCCGATAAGAAGGGTCGGCGTATGCGTGCCGGGGGCTTCGGCGCCTCTGCCCTCGACGGTTATTATGACGGCTGTTCCGGCTTTGGTTGCGGGCGTGAAAGAAATCGCCGTAGTCTCTCCGCCTCGGCACGAAGGAAGCATCCATCCTGTGATCCTGGCGGTATGCTGCGAGCTGGGAATCGACGAGGTCTACCGGCTCGGCGGCGCGCAGGCGGTTGCCGCGATGGCGTTCGGAACTGAAACTATCGATAAGGTGGACAAAATCGTCGGCCCCGGCAACAAATGGGTCCAGTCGGCCAAGAAGAACGTATCGGGCGACTACTGCGATATCGACTCGATTGCCGGGCCGAGCGAGGTCTTCATTGTCGCAAACGAGCAGGCCAATCCGGCTTGGATCGCCGCAGACATGCTGAGCCAGGCCGAGCACGCCGCCGACAGCAGCGCGATTGTCGTAACCGATTCGAAACAGCTTGCAGAAGAAACTCTTGCCGAGTTGCAAAAACAGGTGGCTGAACTTCAAAGAGCCAAAGATGCGCTGCAATCGTTGAAAGATTACAGCGCTATCATGGTCGTCGAGAATATTGACTCAGCGATTGAAATGGCGGATGAGCTTGCTCCCGAGCACCTGGAGGTCCAATGTGGGCCGGAGAGCCGGGAAATTGCAGAAAGAATAAGCAACGCCGGGGCGATCTTCGTCGGTTCGTACACACCCGTGGCGGTCGGCGACTATTGGGCCGGACCGAGCCACACCCTGCCCACCGGAACGCGGGCGAAGTTCGCAAGCGCGCTGACCAGTAACGATTTCCTCAAATCCATAAGTATCGTCGAATACGACCCGGAAATGCTGACCGCAAGCGCCGAGGACATCGTTCGGCTGGCGCAGATCGAAGGCCTCCATGCACATGCGAAAAGCGTAAGAATCAGACAGCAGGATTGACGCTAAGCTAAGGACTCACAGGCCCCATCCGAGCTTGTCCTTTTGCCACCAGTAAAACCACCCTAAACGATGCGCCAGAACGAAGGCCATATAGATTTGGATGCTTTGACGGGCAAATGCCCACATCGCAAGCCTCGGTAAGGCCACGGCGATCAACCCACCGACAGCGTAGAAGAACAGGACCAATCCACAATAGGACAGAAACGCACGACCTATCGACCGGACGACTCGCATCGGATTCAGTGCATCGAATGAGTTGAACATGACCCCGGCAAGAAATGACATGGGCAGGAAAAAAGTCCCTCCGGCCGAGAGCAGCCAGAACCATGCGTCGGTCCGTTGTGTCAGTACGTAATACACAGCTACAGGCCAAAAACAAATGGCGACGCAGCCCAGCAGAACAATAGTTTGCGAGATTAGGTCACTAACGTCGAATGTGTCGGCAATTGGAAGGTCCGACGCTCGCCTGTTGCCTTTAGCGCTATCAATCACGCAATGGGCAATATAGTAGCAAACGTAGCAGATGAAAACGATGTAGAAGGGGATCGTCAGAAACAGGATGATGTAACGGGTGCCGAATTGGAGGAAGGGGCTAAGGAACGCCGCCAGCACTCCGACGAGAAATGCGATGACTCGCGGCAAGAGTACAAAGACAGCGAGGTTCACCATGCCGGAAGCGCTGATTGGATAAAGGAAAGCATCAACAAGCCACGGCAGTTTACACTCGTCGGCCAACGGCGGCTCTTGTTCAAGTATCTTCATGAAAACGATCCTCAGACTTCCCAATTTAGGCTATCCTGATACTTCCAGTAGAAGCGTCCGAGCAAGTGGGCCACAACAAAAACGAGGTAGAGCATCGGGCACAAGAGCGCTGCGCCAAGAATTCCTGTGCCAATCGTATTCTGTTCGGGCGCGTACGATTCTACAATGCCTATCATGGCGCGGAAAGCCAAAAAGAGCCCGGCAATTAGAAATACCAAGCCGCAGTACTGAAAGAAAGTGCTGAATATAGAACCGATCCATAGAATAGGATTGAAAGCAGAACTGGAATCGAACATTACCGCCGCCAGCAATCCCATCGGGAAGAAAAAAACGCCATAAGCTACAAGAATCCAGAAAACAGCGTCTATTCCACCGGCAAAGATGCTGTAGAAAGTTGCCGGCGCTACGAAAAGAGCATAGCAGGCGGCTACATACAGCCACTGCCCGAACATGCTGCCTATGTCGGCGCTCGCAAAAGATTCCGGAGCACGAATTCCGCCATTGGCGCTGTCGCGAACGCATTCTGCGAAATACCAGCACATATAGAGGCCGATCAGGACGTTAACGATGAGACTGGGAAGCCACAGCGTTAGAGCAAACGGTCCCAGCATCTGTCGTACGAGGTAAATCAAGAATGGAACGCCGATGAAGATTGCCAGATGCGTCAATCCCGGCGCGCTGGTCGGATACAGTAATATGTCGATGAACCATGGCAGCTTTCGCTGCTCGTCGGATTCCGTTTCTTCTTTGAATTCCCGCTCGTTTTCGTCGTTCTCAAATTCTTGTTGAGTCGATGCGGGCGGGCTTGGCTGCTGGTCTTGAAGCTTGTATTCGGCCGGGGCATCGAGGAGGGTTAGGCCGTGCAATTGGGGGACAACAAGCGTTTGATTACAGTTGGGGCATTTGCCTTTCTTGCCGGATTGGGTGGGCAGGGCGCTGATATTCCTGCCGCAGTTTTCGCATCGGAAGCTCACAAGAAGGGATTTTTCCGGCACCGTGATAATGCCGCCGCAACCGGGGCACTTGCCCTTTTTGCCTGCCATTTCGTCTTTGACGCCGAGCTTGTGGCCGCAGTTTTTGCAGCTAAACTTAATCATGACGTCTGCCGCCCTGTCGTTTTCGATTCCCCGGACACGTTCTGTGGGACAAGACGTCCGAAAGCGAACTTTTCTTCAGAAAAGATCCTCTCCGAGCACGTTTTTTTCGGGCGTCGCCGCTCCGGCGGGCCAGTCAGGCACCCAGCTTTGTCTTTATCAGGTCGGCGGCTTTGGCTAATGCCTCGCCTATTTTTGCCGGATTTTTTCCGCCGGCCTGGGCCATTTGGGGCCTGCCGCCGCCCCCGCCGTCGACTATCGGGGCGATCTCCTTGACGATGTCGCCGGCTTTCAGGCCTTTTTTGATCAGATCGTCGGTAACTCCGGCCAGGAGTGTTGCCTTGCCGTTATCCTCGAAGCCGAAAACCACCGCGGCTGATTTGGCCTTTTTCTTGAGCATGTCAATGGCTTCTCTGGCCTCCTCGACCGAGACCGCCGAGAACTGGTGCGTGATTATCGACGTCTCGCCGCTTCTTTCGCATTTGTCCAGGAGCTTTCTCGCCTCGGCCATCGCATCCGAGCCGGACTTGCGTCCGGCCGTCTTTAGCTCTTTGGACAGCTTCTTATTATCCTCGATCAGTTTGCCCACTCTCTCGACCACTGCTTCGTCGGGGACCTTGAGCATCGTCGACAATTCATCGACAACGTCTCTGGCATTTTCGAGATAATCCATCAGCGGCAAACCGGTCAATGCCGTAATCCGTCGCACGCCGGCGGATATGCTCTCCTCCTTGACGATCTTGAAGCCGCCGATCGCGCCGAGCCTTTCGACGTGCGTGCCGCCGCAGAACTCCCGGCTGATGGCTTGATCGATGTGGTCCTTATCTTCGGCGCCGACGGCTACCACGCGAACCTCGTCGCCGTACTTCTCGCCGAATAGCGCCATTGCGCCGAGCTTTTTCGCCTCCTCTGTCGGCATCACGGCCCAGGTTACCGGCAGGTCCTCCGCGATCTTTTCTCTGACCAGCCGCTCGACCTTCTTTAACTGCCTGGCCTCCGGCGCTTTGTGATAAGTGAAGTCGAATCTCAAATAATCAGGCCCGACATAGCTGCCCTGCTGGGCGACCGAATCACCGAGCACCCGTTGCAGCGCCCATTGGAGCAGATGCGTAGCGGTGTGATTCTTCTTCGTGGCGTTTCTGTCTTTGCTGACGATTGCTTCTACTGCGTCACCGACGTCAAAACCGCCCTCGATGAATTTGCCCTGGTGAATTATGCAGTTAGCCACTTTAGCTGTGTTCTCCACTACGAATCGGGCCGAGTCTGTCCGGATCACGCCGCAATCGCCGACCTGGCCGCCCGCCTCGGCGTAGAAGCAGGTCTTATCGAGCACGATCCCGACCTCGGCTCCCGGTTCAACTCGACCATCGCTTCTGAAGCCGTCGTCGTCGATTACGCCGATCAGTTTGGCTTCGCACTGATCCGCTTGATATTTGTGCACGTCTTGGGTTTCGGGCAGGACCTGGCCGCTCACCTTGTCCATGATCGACAGCGAATCTTTGGCCGCGGCCGCTCTGGCTCGCTCTCTTTGCTCCTCCATTAATTCTTCGAAGCTGGTCTTATCGACTTTGAGATTACGCTCCTGAGCCATCAACTCGGTCAAATCAAATGGGAAGCCGTACGTGTCGTAAAGCTGAAAGGCGTCCTCTCCGCTGATGATGCTTTCTCTGGATTTTTCGGCTCGTTTGGCGGCGGCATTGAAAATTTCAAGGCCCCGGTCGAGAGTTCTTCCGAAGCTTGCCTCTTCGGATTCGATGACGGTCGAGACGTAGTCGGCGCGCTGCCTTATCTCGCCGAAGGCGTCGCCGAGGCAATCGACAACTGCCGGCACGAGCTTGTAGATGAATGGCTCGTGCATTCCCAATTCTCTGCCGAACCGAGAGGCCCGGCGGAGGATTCGGCGGATCACATATCCCCGGCCCTCGTTGGAAGGCGCTGCGCCGTCGGTTATCGCGAACACCAAAGCGCGGATATGATCGGCTATAACGCGGAATGCGTTGTCGGTTTTATTGCCGAGCTGCGAGGTGTACTTGTGACCTGTCAAATCTGCTGTCGAATGGATTATGGGCATGAACAGATCGGTGTCATAGTTGCTCTCTTTGTTCTGGAGCACGGCGACTACTCGCTCCAGCCCGGCGCCGGTATCGACATACCTGGCTTTGAGCGGCACCAGCTCGTCGGCCCGGCGGTTGAACTGTATGAAAACGAGGTTCCACAGCTCGATATATCTCGCGCAGCCTGCGTTGACCCGGCATTCGTGGCCGGGAACGTTTTTCATGTCGCATCTGTCCGGGCCGAGATCGATGTGCAATTCGCTGCACGGTCCGCAGGGACCGGTGTCGCCCATTTCCCAGAAGTTGTCTTTCTTGCCGCAGCCCAAGACCCTTTCGGCCGGCAGTGGTGTTACTTTGGGCCAAAGTTCGGCAGCCTCTTTGTCCGGGGGCAGGCCGTCGGCCTGGTCGCCGGCGAAAACCGTCGCCCACAGGCGATCCGGATCAATGCCCCAGACTTCGGTTATAAGTTCCCAAGCCCACTGGATGGCTTCCGCTTTGAAATAATCGTCGAACGACCAATTGCCGAGCATCTCGAAGAACGTATGGTGGTAGGTGTCCTTGCCGACCTCTTCCAGGTCGTTATGCTTGCCGCTTACGCGGAGACATTTCTGGCTGTTAGCCACTCGCCGGTACTGCGCCGGCGCCAGACCGAGGAAAATATCCTTGAACTGGTTCATCCCGGCGTTGGCGAAGAGCAGCGTATCGTCGTCTCGCGGCACAATAGGCGAACTGGGTACGAACTCGTGATCTTTGCCTTTGAAGAAGTCGATGAACTCGCTTCTTATTTGTTTCGCAGTCTTCATTTGCTGTGTTATGTCTTCTCTGGCATTCTATGCATCCTGAGATTCTCATCCGCCCGTTTACACCAGCCCCTTGGCGGCGAGGACCTTGTTTTTTATCTCTTCGGCCAGATCTTTGTTCTCAATCAGGAATTTCTTTGCGTTTTCCCGGCCCTGGCCCAGCCGGACGTCGCCGTAGTTCATCCAGGCGCCGCTCCTTTCGACAACATCGCAAGCCGTTGCCAGATCTAACAGATCACCCTCGTAGCTGATCCCGTTATCGAACATGATGTCGAACTCGGTATCGCGGAAAGGCGGGGCAATTTTATTCTTCACCACTCTCGCCCTGACTCTCGAGCCTATCGCCCCGGTGTTATCTTTGATCGTTGTTATCCGTCTCAGGTCGAGCCGAACCGAGCTGTAGAACTTCAGCGCCCGCCCGCCGGTCGTCGTTTCAGGATTTCCGAACATCACGCCGATCTTCATGCGGATTTGATTGATGAAGATAAGAGATGTTTTGCTCTTGTTGATAATGCTGGTGAGCTTTCGCATCGCCTGACTCATCAATCTGGCGTGCAGTCCCATGTGACTGTCGCCCATTTCGCCCTCGATCTCGGCTTTGGGCGTCAATGCTGCAACCGAGTCCACGACTATGACGTCGACGGAATTGGAGCTGACCAGCATTTCGACGATGTCGAGCGCCTGCTCGCCCGTATCGGGTTGGCTGACGAGCAAGCCGCTGACGTCAACGCCCAACCTCTTGGCCCAGGTGGTGTCCAAGGCATGTTCGGCGTCGATAAACGCGGCTATTCCGCCGGCGCGTTGAGCGCCGGCAATCACATGGAGTGCCAGTGTCGTTTTACCCGATGATTCCGGTCCGTACAGTTCGGTGACTCTGCCTCGCGGTATGCCTCTGCCGCCGAGTGCTATATCCAGAGACAGCGAGCCGGTGGGAATGCCCGCAATCTTCGTATACTGCTGCTCATCCATCTGCATGATGGAACCCTGGCCGTACTGCTTTTCGATCTGCGAGATTACTCGCTTTAGGGCGTCTTCCTTGCCGGTTGCCTTCGACGTTGTTGCTGCCTTCTTGGTCTTTGCCATTTTACTTTTCTCCTAATTTATCATCTCGCTTTATAACTTTGTTTTTTTGTATTGTCTTCAAGCCGTAATTGCCCAGAGCCGTGTAGGCAGGCCCCTGCGGCGTTAATTCACTCTGGTACACTGTAACCGACTCTGCCGATAGTGTACCGAGTTCGAAATCCTTATACTCTCGGATCGCCCGCGCCATCTTGATTCCCGCTTTCGAGTTTCTTATCCTGCACAGAGTCAGATGTGCCGCGAATTTCCGACCTTCCTTCGGCCATCCCGCTTGTTGCAGTTGTTGCTCAAGGTCAGCGTGCAATTTCACGAGGGCTTCGCTTGTTTCTCCGGCGCCTACCCACAGAACTCTTGCGCTTCTTCCGCCGAAATGGCCGACCGACCGCACGTCCAGATCGAATCTGACGTGCCTTGCCGCCACGTCCTCCGCAGCGTTACATACTTCGACGGCCTGTTCATCTTTTATCTCGCCGAGAAACTTCAGTGTCAAATGCTTATTTTCAGGTTTTACCCACTTGACGTCACCTTTTCTGACATCTACTTTCCGCCGCAATTCATCCTGTAAGTCGCTCAGTCCTTTTATTATTTGTTCGTCGATATCTATCGCTATGAAGCATCGCATTGCAAATTCAAGCCATTAAAACTGTGTCATTTTTCGCAGTATTTCCAACCTTTTGTCCACGCTGCGCTTCTTCGTTAGAGTCAGCCCGCTGAGGGAGAAATCCGCGATCGAAAAGGAAGAGACCACGGTGCCATAGGCAACTGCAGTTTTCAACGCTGCAAAGTCGACATTGCCGCGATTTGCCAGGTAGCCCATGAAACCGCCCGCAAAACAATCGCCCGCTCCGGTCGGGTCCCTTACATCTACCGCCGGGTACGCCGGCAAAAGAAACGTCTCGCCGCCTATCGTACATATCATCGAGCCTGATTCGCCCTTCTTGACTACCACGACGTTTGGGCCCATGTACAACATCTTCTTGGCCGCTCTGGCCAGATTATGATCGTCGGCCAGCATCTTTGCTTCGTCCTCATTGATTACCAGGCAGCTGATTTTCTTCAGCAGGGTCTCCAGGTCGCTCTTATGTTCCCTGATCCAGAGGTCCATTGTATCGGCCGCTACGAAGACCGGATCGTCGACTTGTTCGAGCAGCTCATATTGAAGCGCCGGCGCCGTGTTTGCCAAAAAGAGAAATTTGCTGTCCTTGAAAGCCTCGGGCACCTTCGGCGGCGCTTCCGCCAGAACGTTGAGCTCCACGTAGTCGGTCGTTCTGTCGTCCAGATTGTCGCTGTAAGTCCCGGTCCAGCGGAAGGTCTTGCTGTTTTCTCTAACTTCCAGACCGGTCAAATCGACATCTTTGTCTGCGAAGACCTCCGCAAGGTCGAACGGGCAGTCCGAGCCGATAACGCCTATGAAGCGAACCGGCGAAAAGAGACTTGCCGCCATGCTGAAATAAACCGCCGAACCTCCCAGGCAGTCTGTGCTTTCACCGTAAGGTGTTCTGACCGTGTCGATTCCTATTGAGCCTGTTACAAGTAGCGACATATCTATTCTTGCTCCCCATGAACGTGCGTTTTGAATTTTCTCAGTGTATTGTCTATTCTTGTGAGAGAGTTCTCCTTCCCCAGCATTTGGATCGAATCGAAGATCGGCAGGCTCACTGTGGTCCCGCAAATAGCCACCCGCAAAGGCTGGGCGACTTTGCCCAGGCCAACCTGCTTTTCCTCAGCCAGCGAACGGAGCATATTTTCAATGCTCTTTTCTGTAAGTTCATCCATTGCGGCCAGTCTGTCGCGAACGATTGCCAAAACGCCCAGGCCGTCGCTCTTTAGCAGCACTTTCCTAACAGCCTTTTTATCATATTCGATCTCGTCGTTCTCTATGTACAGGAACCTGCACTTGCGTTCGATATCGGCCAGTGTGCGTGCACCTTCGCAAAGTTTGAGGATTCTTAAAAGACTTTGGTCATCGGCGCTAGCGACAGGTGATTTGACTTGTTTTAGATACTCCCTGAAGTGCTGAAGCCGCCTGGGCTCGGCCGTCATGCGGATATGCTCGGTGTTAAAGGCGATGAGTTTTTGTCGGTCGAACAGGCTGTTGGATTTTGTCAGCCGAGCGATATCAAATGCTTCTATTAATTCGTCGAGCGCCATGATCTCGCGATTGTCGCCCGGATTCCAGCCCAAAAGGGCCAGGAAATTCACCATCGCCTCGGGCAAATAGCCGCTCTTGAAGAAATCGACGATGTTGATCTCCGGCAGGTGCACGCCGAGATGCTGAGCCATTGCATCGACTATCGGCATATCCGGCGTGGTCTTGCCCTTGATGAAAGAATCAAGCTGCTCGCGCGTTATGCCGCCCGCTTCGGCTAGCGCATCGAGGTCGGCATCCTGTCTGGCTCTTACGGCCGTGCGAAGGGCCTCGGGACGTTCGCGTTTTGAGAGCTTGCCGCCGGTATCGCTGACCGTAACGGACATGTGAGCGTATTTGGGCAACTGCGCTTGCGGAAACAACGCCTGCCACAGCGCCTGTTGGCCCGGCGTATTGTTAAGGTGCTCCTGGCCGCGAATCACGTGCGTGACCTTCATCAGGTAATCATCCACGACGCAGGCGAAATTGTACGTCGGAAAACCGTCGCTTTTTTGAATTATGAAATCGCCGATCTCACCGGCTGTAAAGCTGATCACACCGCGTACTACATCTTGCACCGCCAGGGTTTGGTTTGGAACGGCGAAACGGACAGTTACCGGCCGACCCGCCGCACGGGCCTTCTCGGCATCTTCGGCGCCGGGAAACTCTGCTGGTCGCGTATATGTGAAACCCTCAGAATTTTTCCGGAGGGCGTCCAACTCTTCCGGCGTATCGAAGCAGTAATAAGCCCGCCCTTGTTCAATTAGCTGCTTTGTGTACCTGTCGTATATATCTCTCCGCTGCGACTGGAGATACGGCCCACGGTCCCCGCCGACCTCGGGCCCCTCGTCCCATTCGATTCCGAGCCATTTCAGGTCATCCATAACCTGCTTTGCGGCTGTCGGCGTATTGCGTTTCTGGTCCGTGTCCTCGATGCGAAGTATGAACACCCCGCCCGTGTGCCGGGCCCACAGCCAGTTAAAAAGGGCGGTCCTTGCCCCGCCCACGTGCAAATAGCCCGTTGGTGATGGTGCAAAACGTGTTACAATCTTGTCCGGCATAATCCAAAGGCCCTAATATCAGAGCGGAAGAAAAGAGAAAACACATAAAATAAGGCTGATGAAGCATGTTGTCAAGACTCAGAACGGCCCGACAGCCAAAATTGTATCCGGCTATTTCCCGGCTATTTACGACGGAAATCAGAGTAACGGGGCTTTAGCGAGTCGTCCATTAAGGTGAAAAGGGTGACAATTTGTACCTTAGGCGCTCATTGCCGATGCTGATAATCGCTTCGTTGTCAAATCAATAATTCCGGCCCCCGTCCCATACGGCGGCCAAAAGGATGTGTCGGAGACTGTCGACGCTTAGCCGCCTGAGATGATCCTCCGTGAAATCCAAGTTAAACCTGCCTCTGAAATTCCATGAAATTATTTTTGTCATTTTACGGCGGGTCTGATAATGTCTTGACATGAAGACAGATAAACTCAATTATGAACTTCCTGCCGAGTTGATAGCTCAGAGACCGTTGCCGGTACGGGGCGATTCGCGGCTTCTTGTGTTGAATCGCTTCTCAGGTGAGATTTGCGACAGTCATTTTCGGAAACTCGGTGACTTTCTTTTCCCGGGCGATTGTCTCGTGCTCAACGACACGAAAGTAATCCCGGCCCGATTCTTCGCACGTCGCCTAACCGGAGCAAAGCTCGAAGGTCTGTTTCTTGAGCAAAGCTCCGACGGGGTCTGGACCGTGTACCTGAAGGGTGCTCGTAAAGTCCGAGCCGGGGAAGAAATCTGTATTGAGGACAGGCAAAAAGGCGATTTTTGCACTGCCGCGCTGCTTGAAAAGGCCGAGTCGGGAGAATGCAGAATCAAACCGGCCGTTGATACCGACGCCCGTGCGGTTCTTGAAATAATTGGTTCTGCGCCGCTGCCTCCATACATCAAGCGACAAAATGATCCGGAATTGGCTGCCGAAGATTTGCTGAGTTACCAGACTGTTTACGCACAGAAGGCCGGAGCTGTCGCCGCGCCGACAGCAGGATTGCATTTTACAGAATCGCTGATCGAGAAGCTCGAGCAAGCCGGGGTTTGCTTTGCCTTTGTAACGCTGCATGTCGGAGCGGGAACTTTCAAGCCTCTAACCGCTGATAATCTCGACGATCACCGGATTCACACCGAGCGATATAGCGTCGATGCCAAAAACGCCGCGATACTTAACCGTGCACTGATTGAAGCAGACCGGATTATCCCCGTCGGCACGACTTCTACACGGGTGCTTGAGACCCTCGCAGATGGTAATTTCAAGGCTGTTAGAGGCACCACCGATTTGTTTATCAAGCCGGGCTACAAGTTCAAAATTACCGACGCCATGATAACGAACTTGCATCTGCCGAAATCGACGTTATTAGCATTGGTAGCGGCCTTTGCCGGACTGGAAAACACTTTGACCGCTTATAAACACGCTATCGAGAAAAGATATCGCTTCTATTCCTACGGGGATGCTATGTTGATAACAGGATAATCTGTACGGCAGATGCTGGTATTTAGGATCAGGATTCGGCGGGAACTATACCTTTGACCCGGACCCACTGCCCTGTTTTGAAATCGTACTTCTTGATTACTTTGGCCGGATTTCCGACAGCGACGCAATACGGGGGAACGTCTTCGGCTACTACCGAACCGCCGCCGATGACGGAATTGTTGCCTATTTTGACCCCGCACAGTACAACAGCGTTCGAGCCAATCCAAACGTCGTGTTGAATAACAACCTCTTTCGTCTCGAAACCCTGCCTGAGAAAATTCTTCGTTATGTCTTCGTAGTGGTGGGATTGGCCGCCGATAAAGCAATGCTGTGAACACGCGGCGTTTTCACCAAATCGTACAGGGCCTATTACGATACTGCCGATGCCGATAATAGCTCCGTTTTGCAGCCTAACGTCTCCGTGCCAGGTGCAAACCACGCTGTTAGTTTCGATTAGTGAGTGCTTTCCCAGTGTTAATCGATGTCGCTCATGGTTCGGTGTTCGCGGCACAACATCCAGTCTCGCGCCCAGGCTGATCGCTGATGGTATTTGCCTTTCGACGCAGAAAACCCGTGTATACAGTTGTAGCGCGGCTAAATACAGAGCCTTCGCCACATCGCGACCGAGCCCCCCAATCGACTCGACAACAGCATAAGAGCCACTGGCGTAGTCGATGGCCGGCAAAAATATGCGCCTCACCATCTTCATCCTGAGTTTTCTTTCACCTATATGTCCAAGTTTCCCTAAGTATACCACATTATCCAAAATGCAGCAAGGGAAATATTTAAAAAGGACGTAAAACCCCAAAACCTGCCCGATGACGTATAAACTGGTGAGGTCTGGTCTGGTTGCGGCTACTATGACACGATCATAGTTCGGGAGTTGTGAGAATTCAAATGTCCGCTTGGAAGCGAAAATCTGGTGATTACCCGGACGAAAACAAAGCACAGGAACCAGCAAAGCAGACTAATCGTGGCAAGTCCCGGAAGCTTGAAATTATCGGAACAGCCAGATTGTGTGTTAGATGGCGCGTTTTTTGCCCAACTTACACAGGATCGGAGCACACCGTAAACAACTCAGTGTTTCCCCCCGGCTCATATACCAGAAAAAGCGTTATTTTTGGATTCGCTTAGATATAGGTGTTTATGAGGTTCTCAAGCATTTCCTGGCGACCGCTTTGGAGTTGTGGTTCGCCGTGTTCAAGAATATAGGCCTCAAGTTCCTCGAAGCCGGCCTTTCCGTTTTCTATCTTCGAGCCTAAGTCTTTGCTCCAGCCGCTGTAACGGTCATCAACAGCGTTCTGGAGCGTTTTGTCCTCGATCATATTCGCGGCGTTCTTCAGTCCTCTGGCGAAAACATCCATGGCTCCTACGTGGGCATGGAAGAGATCGCCCGGATCGATCGACTGGCGTCTGACATGGGCGTCGAAATTGAGTCCTCCCGTGGTGAATCCGCCACTTTTGAGAATTATGTACATCGCGAGAGTGGTTTCATAAACGTTGTTCGGAAACTGATCCGTGTCCCAGCCAAGGAGCATATCACCTCGATTGGCGTCGACGGAGCCGAGAATGCCGTTGGCCACGCAAAACGCCAGCTCATGGCAGAAATCGTGACCGGCAAGGGTGGCGTGGTTTGCCTCGATGTTCAACTTGAAGTCATCGACAAGGTTGTACTTCTGCAGGAATGCGTAGCAGTTGCCCGCATCGAAATCATACTGGTGTTTCGTCGGCTCCTTCGGCTTAGGCTCAATGTAGAACTGGCCGTCGAATCCGATTTTCTTTTTGTAATCAACCGCCATCTGCAAGAGCAGAGCCAGGTGATCCAGTTCGCGTTTCATGTCTGTGTTGAGCAGGGTATCATAGCCTTCGCGGCCGCCCCAGAAGACGTAACCCGCTCCGCCAAGCTCTTTTGTGATTTCGAGGGCCTTCTTGATCTGGCTGGCTGCATAGGCGAAAACCTCCGGCGACGGATTAGTTCCGGCACCGGCCATGAACCGGCGGTGTGAGAAGGCGTTGGTCGTACCCCAAAGCAATTTCATTCCGGTATCGGCCTGAAGTTTCCTGGCTTTGGCCACGATCTTGTCGAGGCGATTGTTGGTCTCGGCCAGATTATCCGCTTCGGGAGCGATGTCTCTGTCGTGAAAACACCAGAAGCCGACGCCCAGCTTGGTAAAGAACTCGAAGGCCGCATCCAGGGTCATATCGGCGACCTCCATCGGATCGGATGAGTCGTTATAGTCGCGAATAATGGTGCCCGGCCCGAACTGGTCGGCGCCGAGATTTTTGAAAGTGTGCCAGTAGCAAACGGCGAAACGCAAATGTTCCGCCATAGTCTTGCCGAGCACAACCTCATCCGGATTGTAATGCTTGAACGCAAGAGGATTCCTGGAATCGGGGCCCTCGAACTTTATTTTTTTCACTCCGGGAAAATATTCAGCCATTCTTGCCGCTCCTTTCTCCTTTTACCAGCTTCGTTACCACAGACCTGGTCTACACTTTCGCTTGCTTATCCAATACGTTTTTCCATTTTTCATACGCTTGCCGATATTCGGAAGCAATTTCCTCGTTTGGCTCGATGGTCCTGACGGGCTCAAGGCCGACAAAAGCGTCTTCGGCACTCTTATAGATTCCGGCGCCGATCCCTGCTCCGCGGGCGGCACCCTGTGAGCCATCGGTGTTGTATAGTTCCACCGAAGCGTGAGTCGTAGTGGCAAAGGCTTCGGCGAAAAGAGGACTCAGGAACATATTTGCGTTGCCGGCTTTGACTGTTTTGAGCTCGATCCCCATTTCCCGCATTATCTCCAGGCCGTAATTCAGGGCGAAAACTATTCCCTCCTGGGCTGCACGTAAGAAATGGGCTTTCTTGTGGATGTTGAAATTCCAGCCGTGCACCGAAGCGCCGATGTTCCTGTTCTCCAGTGTCCGTTCCGCTCCATTGCCGTAGGGCAGGATGACAAGTCCGTCCGAACCCACCGGTACCTGTTCCGCCAACTCATTCATCTGCGCGTACTCAGGTCCGTTATCCGCCACAAAGTTGTGTTTTAGCCAGCTATTAAGGATGCCGGTGCCATTGAGGCACAGCAACACTCCGTATCTCGGATCTTCCGGCGAATGATTGACGTGCACGAATACATTGACTCGCGACTTGGGATCGTAGTTCTTCTTGTCACTGACTCCATAAACCACGCCGGACGTCCCGGCTGTGACTGCAACCTCGCCTGGCTGGAGAACGCTGAGCGACAACGCGTTGTTTGGCTGGTCGCCTGCACGGTAGCTTATCCTAGTGCCGGCCTTCAGTCCCAGCTCGCCGGCGGCAGAGTCGGTCAGCTCACCCTGAACGGAAAAAGTCGGTACAGTCTCAGCGATTAGATCGTTTGAGATGCCGTAATTATCGAGCACGAAGTCAGCCAATCCGTCGCTCTCGAAATCCCATATAATTCCCTCTGAGAGACCGGAGGGGGTTGTCTTTATATCACCCGTCATCTTCATCGCGATGAAGTCGCCGGGCAGCATAATTTTGTGAATTCTTTCGTACAGTTCCGGCTCATTTGCCCTAACCCATCGGAGTTTCGACGCGGTGAAGTTGCCCGGCAGGTTGAACAGCCTCCTCAAACATCTGTCGGTGCCGATGTCCTCAGCCGCTTTTTCGCCTATCTGAACCGCTCGGCTGTCGCACCAGATTATCGACGGTCTCAGCACCTCTTTATTTTCATCGACGACGACAAGTCCGTGCATCTGGTATGAGATGCCTATTGCCCCGATGTCTCCGGCATCGAACTTTGCCTGAGCGCTTATCTGTTTCGTAGCTTTGACAACATGCTTCCACCAAACCGAGGGCGCCTGTTCGGCCCAGCCGGCCTCGGCGGCGACAATATCAAGCTCTCTGTCCGGCGAAGTGGCCGAAGCGAGGATTTTTCCCGTCCCGGCGTCCATAAGAGTTGCCTTTATAGACGAGCTTCCAACGTCGTAACCTAATAAAAGCGCCATTTCGTATGTCCTTTCAGGTCCAGACTCCTAATCACTGTCGCAGATTATAACCATTCCGGTGATTCCTACAAGATTTCTTTGAGATTGTCGCATTTGATGGCCAGGAATAGATGACAAAAAATAACCCCTGCCGGAAGGAGGACGAAAAGCAGCAGGGGCCGGTAAAGGTTGCTTGCCTCCGTGCTCACATCCTTCCCTTACATGCCTCACCGTGAGGTAAGCACGTAATACTACTACGGTACTCAGGGAAATCTTAAAGTTAAGTGCCAGCGGCCAACTTGCACATAACACTTTTTTGGGAGATTTTTAGGGTAGTCCGCCTGAAACGGCCACTTCGTCGGATTTCTCGCGTTGATCCGATGAGTCTTTGCGAGCGGGCAACGGCAACAGAGCCGCGCCGATGGCTTTACGGATCCCGGCGAGCCTGAAACGGAGCCGTTCCCGCTCAACAAGTACCGGTAATTTCGAAGGGCGTTGCGAGTGAGAAATCAATTCATTGCGTTCGAAGTACATTGCACAGTCGAGTATTTCCCCGGGATCCGGAACCCTGTAAACCGCCCAGGAAGAGATACCCGTTCGGATAATAAACTCAAAGGCAACCCCCGGCATATTACGACTTTCTGCAAGTTTGCTTCTCGAGAGAAGCACGAGACAGTTATCCTGTTGCCGCCATTGATATTGCGATGATTGCGCACTCTTGTTTGCACAGAATGCAATCGCTTCGGAGGTAGAAGGGATTTCGCCCGGATGGCTGTATTCATTGAGTTCAGCGTCTGAGAGCTTGTCGAGGGCCGCTTCAAGTGCCCCGGCTGCCGTTGCCGATTGTTCGGAAATCGTTATTAAAGCCGTAATAGCCGACCTCAACGGGAATTCTTCCGGGTTCCATATTGGCAGAGCTTTCAATTTCCATCGCAAACGCAGGTCCATTGATTCTGCCTTTCCATCACAAAGTCTCCTCCACATCAAGCGCGGAGTCCACCCTTTCCAAATGGTCATCCCCTGAGGTTTGAATCTCCTCCGTGGATCGCAAGCATATATATTAACACTATTTCCGGCGTTTGTCTATTAGGGAAAATACTTATTTTTAAAGGAGGAGCCCCCGCAGGACGGAGGGAGAGGAAAAAGCGAGATAACCCGCAGGGGCTTGGATGCTTATAAGCAATGCCGGCCGTTTCCAACCGATCCATCCAGTTCAAATCGAGCGAAGCCCTGACTGGATGACTATTTAGTTCTTTGATTATAACTTGCCGCCTTTTATAGTAAATCAGGGAAATCCCCGTTTTTCTCATAGGGGTTACCCCTATAACGCAAGAACATTGCCGAGGCCTTTTTACGAGGACTCCGGATGACCGGTGCTTTCCGAATTTCCATAAAGTTGTCCTAAGGTTCCACCGATAGATACTTATGGTAAATCGAAACTGATTACTTTAGTCCTCGGCGAGGCAGGGTGGTCCACCGGTCACCCCCCAACCGGCCTCCACCACCTCGCTTTTTTTCTGCGCAAATTACGTGTAGCCAGCGGACCACCGAAATAGAAATTCGTCTCATACCATCGTCCCCGATGGTACACTGGCGACCGGTCCCAACGAACGCCAACCGTCTTTCGGCCTCTTTAGCTCTTTGGGTTGTTGAAGGCCCCCGCTTCCCCTCCGTTGACAGGCCCTATTTTAAGCACGACTCTGCTGCCGTCGGCGTCCCATTGCCCGTGGTTCTCGTGCTCGACGTGAACGTGAAAGCCGATCTCATAGACCTCATCGGCAGAAACCTTCGTTATCGCTGTCACATTTTTCTCCGAAGGTCCCATGCCCATCTCAACCGGTTCATAACTCGTAAGGCGCCCCTCCGCCGTCGGACCGATTACAGCTCCGGCCACGAGCTTTTGCTCCATGTCGGGATCGTTGCTTCCATTGATTGAAACCAGTGTCATCTTCAGGGCAAACGCCTCGTAGGCTCGTATGTCGGTCCCGACGAGCAAGCCTCTGCCGCCTGTGCCGCTGCTGACAAAACTAAGCGAACAGCTACCAGGCTTATTGCTCGGAAAGTGGATATCGAATTCTATCGCCGGGCCGGGTACGACCCTTTTGCCCACTATTCGGGCGCCTCGTCGGTTCAGACTGCTATGGTCCAGCTTCATCAACTGCTTCGGCTCCAGAGTCAAAGTCCGGCCGGGCAGGCTTTCAACGGTTTTGTCCCTGATTTCGGGCTGCTTCGAAATCATCCCCATTGAAGTTTTGATCCTTTCGCGCTCGGTGCTGTATGACTTCTGGGCCTTCTGCCACTGAGCCGCCTTTTTGTTCATTTTTTCCTTATCGGGCTCATGCATTTCGGCGGCGGTGGTTGTCGGTTCCTCTTCAGGTTGAACGAAAATTACGTGCCGGTCGGTACCGTTTACTGTAATCTTGATACGATCATCGCTCCTCTTAGCAGGGCCGGTCGGCCAACGCACGACCATGCCTTTAGCGTTAAGGTAGCCCTTTTCCATATCCTCCGAGTCCACGTCATACCACAGAGTCTTCGGACAGGGCCCCCACACTTGCCCGTCCTGCTTGTACAACGTACCTCCCGGAGGGTCCGATAGGAATGTAACTTTAACCTGCTCTTTCTGAGTGCAGCCGACGTTAAACGCCACCGAGACGAGCACTGCAACTGTTGCAACGCACTTCATTTTTCCTCCTTTCTGCCGCTTCCCGGACGAAAAAAAACCTGAAAGTCGCGACTGAATCCGCCACAGCATTATCAAGGTGACGTCTTGATTCGACCTCATGGTTCCCATCACCTGTATTCCTGAACTTGCACTGGTGGAATTATACCGCTGCAGTGCTTCAGCGCCAAACAAAAAATGATAACGGCGATTTCTATTCTGTTTACGCCGGCAATTGGTATGAAAGATCGCTTTTTGAGTGATTTTGTCCCAGACAGCTCAATTTGGCCTCGGTCGCGAAAACATAGACAGGCCGAGTGGAGGAGAGGGAGAGAACAAAACTCGGCCTGAATTAGGATCCGTCCCATAATATATACGAATCGTACGCAAGAGATGTTCTTCACAGGCCCGCTGGTGCAAAAAACCGGTTCATCCGGTTAATGCGTAGGTAACATGACGATCCCCAAAGACCGAGAAAAATCGTTCGGGGCCCCAGATGTCCAAATTACCCCCCTGGCTGCCCTAATTTGGCCATCTGCCCAAACGATTTTTCTCTCGATCTAATCCCAGGGGCCCGATCTATGCAGTGACCTACTCATTAACCGGATGAAGCAAAAAACCGACCGCCGTTTTGGCAACACAGAAAAAAAGCCCCTGCAGCGCGGTCAGGGATAGAATAAACACAAGGAACAGGGGCTAAGGAAGCGTCGCTCGACGGCGCCTTCCACGTTATATCAATATCGACTAATATATGGTCGATGCCGGGCAGGCAATTCCTTGAAGTCGGCTTCGCGAAAACTATATTTTGTCTGGCGGAAAGGCAACTCGTGTGCCGAAAGCCGGTATATGATGCCTTCGGACGAAACGGGCAATGCTTTATATTCGGTTGAGATTTTGTATAATGCCGCATCTCGAATCATATTAATAAGGAGAACACGATTGTGGTAATGAACACAGATCGAACGATGCGTATCAAGATGCCGACCTTTGCTCTGATCCTGCTCTGTACCGCCGCCGTATCGCCCGTGCTCGCCGGAGACGAATTCTCTCCTATGCCGGCGCCGCTGCAGAAAATCACGTGGGCCATAGGCGCCGAAGTATACAACTTCAAATATGAAGAATCCGTCATGGACGAAGAGGGTGTCTTCTACGGCTTCAACTTCGATTTCGTCACGCGGCCCTGGGCGGAAGATTTGCAGACCGATTCTTCATCGGACGGCGGAGCCATGTTCGGCTTCGATGGCAGGGTCGCTTTCGGCCAGGTCGATTACGACGGCCAACTGGATGACGGCACGCCGCTTGCTATCGACAATGCTGACGATCACGTTCTGGAAGTCCGCGGCTTTGTCGGCATGGATCGACTCGCCGCTCATGCCATGCACAACGTCTACGTGGGAATAGGGTATCGATATCTCAAAGACGACCTTTCCGTCCATCCGGCCGGCTACGAACGCCGGTCCAACTACCTGTATCTGCCCATCGGTTATCGACTGGACTTCGGCCTCGATGCGGGCTGGTCCTGGGGAGCCGGAATCGAGTACGATGTCTTCCTATGGGGCGAGCAAAAGAGCTACCTGAGCCAAGCCGATCCTACCCTGCCCGACGTACAGAACGACCAGGACGAGGGATTCGGATACCGCGCATCGGTCAAACTTCAGCATAAAAGCTCCAACGGCGTCCTGATCCTTGAGCCCTTTTTCCGCTTCTGGGACATCGAGGATTCGGAGGTCAGCGTCGGCTTCGTCGAGCCGGCCAACGAGACCACCGAATATGGCATACAGATAATCTGGATGATCTGATCGCCCGCCGGAAATCTTTAATTCGCCTCGCGAACCGGGAAAAAGTCCTGAGCAGGAAGAAAAGCTACTCAGACTGAGTTGTACCCGGCATTGAACGGTCTGCCGCCAGTGCCGACCCCGGAAGAGACCGCGGCAGTTTTGAGAATCATACTCTCGACGTTGGTTTGTGAGATACTATAAAACTTGTGCCGACCTGATGAACTTTTTTTGAAAAAACGGTAAAAAAAACTCCCGGCAAAGCGTCATACTTATGAAAGAACCAGATGGCAGCGATCAGCAGCAGGCAATTAGCTCAGTGGTACGAGGCGCACGGGACGGAGTTGATGTTATACGCTCGTCAGTGGAACGCCGATCAGCAGGCCGAGGATATCGTCCAGGACGCGTTCATGCGACTGCTGCGGCAACGAAAGTGTCCCGACAACGTCCGGGCGTGGCTGTTTCGAGTGGTTCGCAACTGCTCGATCAGCCGGGCAAGATGCCTGAAGCTTCGGCTCCAGGCGGCCCGAAAAGTTGCCCGAGCTGATAGCCTCTGGTTCGAGTCCCGGCGGGACGATCTGATCGACGCCAAACTGGTTCAGGAGCTGCTGCAAACGCTGCCGGCCGACCTGCGAGAGATCGTGCTGTTGCGAATATGGAGCCAGATGTCGCTCAGGGAGATATCGCAGATCGTGAATAAGTCCATCCCGTGGGTGCACCACGGCTATAAAGAGGCCCTTGAGACAATAAGAAAGAAACTGGAGCATACATCATGCAGAACAAAGAAGACCTGAATCCCGCCCAGAAGGCGTTAGAATCCGCTCTCGGCCAGTTGAAGCCGGCCGCGAGCAGGCTGAGCCGCGACGAATTGATGTTCAACGCCGGCCGAGCCAGCGTTGGAAAGAAAGCGCCCTGGCAAATGCTTTCCGGCGCGCTGATGGTATTGTTGATCGGCTCGGTATTAATTCGGCCCGCATCGAACGTGCCGCGTGAATTGGCCGCTCCCGTTGAGCCGGCTGATTTGGAGGTGACACCGGTAGTGGATGAGCCGGCTCGGGATGAGTCCAGCGGCTCGCTGGAATACGTCACGCTCCGGCGCAACGTAATCGAGCACGGCCTCGACGCCCTGCCGCTTCAGCAAAATCTCACCGGCGGGGAACAGAACACGAGCCGCAAGCGGCTGCTCGAAAGCATGCTCTCATCGTAGCAATGATTTCAAAGCAACTTCAACCATCAATCCCAAATTACTAAGGGAGTATTACAATGTTAAAGAATTGCATTTTATTGTACCTCATAGCAGGATTGGCAATCTCCTGCTTAGGTGGCACAGGGCCGGCCGTAATCAAGAAGCCGGAAGCTGAGAAGGTCGATCAGAGCATCGAGCTTAAGAAATTCCAGCTCACGCCGGCGGCCGAGCCGGTTCCGGCGATGTCCTACCGGCTTTTGCCGCGACAACTGGACAAAACAATTGGCAACGCCGCACTGTTCTATCATTCTGCAGCAGCACTGTGTCCGAACGGCAAATCGGAAAGCGTTCATGAAAAGATCGACAAATGGCGCGACATGCCGATTGATGAGCTGCCGCGAAAGGAAGTTGATAACGCTCTGTCGGCCTTTTCGAGCAGCTTCCATCAGGTCGAGCTGGCCGCTCAACGAGCCGATTGTGATTGGGAAATGCCGATAGAGGAAGGCTTTTCCATGCTACTGCCCAATCTGGCGACTTATCGCCGCATAACCAAGGCGATGGGATTGCAGATACGTCTGTACATCGCGGACGGGCAAACCGATCAGGCCATGACAAAGCTGCAACAGGGCATACAAATGGGCAGCGATATTGCCGAAGGACCGACTCTGATCCAGGACCTGGTCGGAGTCGCTATCACGGCTTTAATGATGGGACACGTAGAAGAGCTAATACAGAAACCGGGTTCTCCGAATCTGTACTGGGCGCTGACGGCCCTTCCGGACCCGATGATTGACATGTATACAGCGCTGGAGTACGAGCGAGAAATGATGTTCATGGAGTTTCCGCAGTTGCGCGATTTGGAGGACAAGGTTCTGGCGCCGGCCGAGGCTTCACAGATGGCGTCCAACTTTATGGAGAAAGTATCCGGGCTCAGTGGAGGCGGCGCCGATGTGCCTTTCCAGGGATTGCTGCCGCTCGGGTGGGTCATGATGCACTATTCCGACGCGAAGCAATTCCTGGCAGACAAAGGGTACTCTCAGGAGCGGATCGAAGCGATGCCCGCCGCTCAGGCTGTAATGATCTACCAGAAGCAGGAATACCTTGAGATGCTGGACAATATGTTTAAGTGGTTTGCATTTCCCTATCATCAGTCGCGCCCTCATCTCGAGCAGGCCCAAAAGCGATTTGGTGAGCATCAAAGAGACAAAGGGCTTAAAGCCAACCTTTTTACAATTTTGATGCCGGCTCTGAACAGAGTCGCTTTTTTGCAGGCACGCCTGGATCGGCATATCGCCCTGTTGCGGACGATCGAGGCGATACGCATGTACGCCACGGACCATTCAGGGCAATTGCCCGGTTCTCTGGAAGACATAACCGCCGTGCCGGTTCCGTTCGATCCGGTAACGGGCGAGGATTTTATCTACAGCCGCACCGACGCGCGGCACGCTCGGCTGGAAGCACCGGTTTCACCCGCCGAGAGCAAACGTCGGCCTGTTTATCAACTTACCCTGCGGAAATAAAACCTTTCGTAAGAATCCACTCTTTATGAGGAATAGAACAACGCAAACGAAAAGAAAAGTTATTTGGCTCCTGTTATCGATATTCTGTTTGTCCGTTAGCCCGTTCGCCAGCGCTGCTGATAGAACTGCAAGATTGTATGAGTCTTTGCAGCCATGCATTGACGACCAGACGTTTGCAGTCGTCCACGTGGACCTGGCCGGACTCGATATCGATGTTCTGACGGTTTATGCGGTTAACCTTGCGAAGAAACATGCCAGTGCAAATATCGCCAAACATATCGAGGCTGAAATAGGCAATATGCGAGCGGCCGCCGCTCCCAGACTGGAAGGTTTGAGAAAAGGCGGCGCAAGGGATCTCTTCCTGGTGTTCAGCATGTACGACTTTCCGTATTTTTTCGCCGCAGTCCCGATCCCCCCGAACACTGATTCAGCCGAGCTCCATGAATACGTGCAGAAGCTTATCGAAGATTTCTCCCCACGGCACGGCGAGACGCATGTGTCAGGGCGACTCATAATGGCCGGGCTTGAGCCGACCATCACCAGACTCAAAATAATCTCGCCGGCCCAGTCGCCAACCCTGAAGGCCGCGTTACAAGCCTGTGCCGACAAGGCCGTCAAGGTTGCCCTTTTTCCCAGTTCCGGCCAGCGTCGCATACTGAACGAAATGATCCCGACTATGGTTCATCAAACGGCTGCGGCTCAGCCGATTACGATTGGTCGCGACCTGCAATGGGCGGCTCTGGGAATCAACGGCCCGCCCTCGATTTCATTGAGCTTGACGATAAAGTCGCCAACTAACGATGGAGCGAGCCGCATGTTGGCAGTTATCAAAGGTCTTTATGCCAGGATCAGCCAGCAGCCCGAGGCCCGGGAGATGATAGCCGGCATAGACCAGCTTCTCGAAAGCCTGACGCCTCGACAGCAGGGAGAACGCCTGCTCCTTCGGCTTGATTCCGACGCCGCCGACTCTCTCACCGAGGATGTAATAGCACCGTCTTTGCTTCGCCTCGACGCATTCGCCACCCGTATGGCGTGTGGGACCAATATGAGCGATATCGGCAAGGCGCTGCTGATCTATTCAAATGACCACAACGATGAGTTGCCGCCCGATCTGGAGACCCTCATTCACACGGTAGAAATGACTCCCAAGGGCCTGATCTGCCCGGCAACGGGCCGCAGGGAATCCTACGTTTATCGAGGAGCATCACTCACAACTTCGGATACTCCCTGGATGGTGACGGTGTATGAGACCGCCGGCAATCACGGTCAAGACGGGCGAAATGTCCTGTTCCTGGACAGCCACATAGAGTGGATGACCGAAGAGCAATTTCAGGAAGCCATCAAAAAGGACAACGAATATCGCCGCGAGAAGGGACTGCCGGTCCTCCCGGCCGAGTAAGAACACTCAATCCAGCATATAGGCGTTAAGGAACTTGTAATCTCACGAAAGGCTGCCTCCAGTCGTTTGATCCTGTATGATTAGGGGCAATACAAAGCAGTCCGTTGCCCCACAGGGCAATGGGCTGCCAAAAAGCCGGTCTGATGCCGGGGATCACAGAAAGCTCTCGATCTATTTGACGGACCAGTTCTTCCCTGGAACGGCCGAACCGGCTCTCTTAGTTCGGCTTGAACATCACAAAGACGTCGTTTTGTTCCGGCCCCATGGGATCCTCGGCAATCTCGGCGCGTCCGGTTTTGGTCACCACCGTTTCAATCTCAGGAAATTTGTCCAGTAGCCGCTTTTCGATTTCCGTTGCCTGCAGCACCGAGCCTTTTATGCTCGCAGTCGGCAGGCGAACAACATTGATAGCCAGGGCGCCTTCATTCAACTGAGGCAGGAACTCGGTTCCTATCCTGGGCAGCAACAAGTCCGTAGACCGTCGACAAGAAGCGACGAAGAACGTACAATAAACTTGTATTATATCAAGATTTCTAATAAGATGCCCAGGCGGGCACGATAAGTGTTTGTCGACTCAGGATCCCCGCCCCTGACGTCGCAGGGGTTACAATCTTTCGCGGGAATAACAAGGTACAATATAATGCGCGAGTGTATTTCAGTTTTAAAGGTTCTATTATTTGGAGGACAGTTCAATGAGAGCGAGTTTTGACATTCGGAGTCTGGTAGTTGGTGGTGTGCTGGTGGGGATGGTTGTTCTGCTTGCTGGAGCGGTGGGCACCGATCCGTTGCCGGAGATCGGTCGTTATCAACTGTCATGTACACAGAAGAGTTGTTATCTTGTGGATTCTATGACGGGTCAGGTCTGGCATGATCGCCTCGATGAGTTCAGAGAACGTAAGATCAAAAGCAGAACAGCCAAGGCCAAAGAAGCCGAAAAGAAGTACCTAGGCCGGTGGGATGGTACGACTGCGGATCAAGAGCAGTTATCAGTCCACCTCA